>NZ_JBFANN010000051.1:0-49935 GCF_040674855.1 Nocardia sp. NPDC049707
GTCGAGACTCGCGCCTGCGGCGCATGCGCTTCGACGACTCGGACGCGAGACGGGCCGCGAACGGGTCGCTCGTAAGACTCGCTCCGCGGTGGTCGTTGAAGGCAGGACGTTCGGCACCTGAAGTTGCACGCACCAGGCGGTCGAGCCTTGTCGCATGCGCTTTCGATGACTCGGACCCGAGACGGGCCGCGAACGGGTCGCTCGTAAGACTCGCTCCGCGGTGGTCACGGATGGTGGGCTGTTCGGCACCTGATGTACGCGTATCGGCACTCCAGCCTTGTCACATGCGCTTCGACGACTCGGACGCGAGACGGGCCGCGAACGGATCGCTCCGTCGGGGTTGCTTCAGCGTCGGGGAGTTCGCGACTCCGGGTATAGGTCGTCGTCGGTGAGCAGCGCACTCCCCGCGACCTGGTCTTGAGCCAGTGCCTCGAGGAATGCCCGCGCCCAGCGGTCCACATCGTGCGCGAGCACTTGGCGGCGCAGCGCGCGCATTCGGCGGCGGCGCGTATCGCGGTCGTCCTCCAAGGCGGAGACCACGGCATCCTTCACGCTGTTCAGGTCGTGCGGGTTGCACAGATACGCCTGGCGCAATTCGGCTGCGGCGCCGGTGAATTCGCTCAATACCAAGGCTCCGTTGAGGCCACTGTGACAGGCGACGTACTCCTTGGCGACCAGGTTCATCCCGTCGCGCAGCGGCGTCACCAGCATGACGTCGGCGGCCACGAAGAAGGCGATGAGTTCGTCACGCGCGATCGGGCGGTGCAGATAGTGCACGACCGGATAACCGACCCTGGCGAATTCACCGTTGATCCGGCCGACCTGACGTTCGATATCGCCGCGCATCTGGATATAGCTCTCCACCCGCTCCCGGCTTGGGGTGGCCAGCTGCACCATGACGGTATCGGTCGGATCCAGCCTGCCCTCCAGCAGCAACTCCTCCAGCGCGGCCAGCCGGATATCGATGCCCTTGGTGTAGTCCAAGCGGTCGACACCGAGCAGGATATTTTTCGGATTCCCGAGTTCGGCACGGATCTTCGCGGCCCGTTCGCGGACCGAGCGACGGCGCGAATGTTCATCCAGTTCGGCCGAGGCGATCGAAATCGGGAACGCACCGACCCGGACCGTGCGGAAGCCCACCTGCACCACGCCGAGCTTGGACCGCACCCCGACGGTGCCACGCGAGGTGGGCTGGCCGGCCAGCCTGCGGGCCAGAAAGAGGAAGTTCTGCGCACCGCCCGGCAGATGGAAGCCGATCAGGTCAGCGCCGAGCAGACCCTCGATGATCTCGGTCCGCCACGGCATCTGCATGAACAGCTCAACCGGCGGAAACGGAATATGCAGGAAGAATCCGATGGTGAGATCGGGCCGCAGCATTCGCAGCATCTTCGGCACCAATTGCAGTTGGTAGTCCTGCACCCAGACGGTCGCGTTCTCGGCGGCGACCTTCGCGGTGGCCTCGGCGAAGCGCCGGTTCACCGTGACATAGGCGGCCCACCAGGCCCGATCGTAGACCGGGCGCACGATCACATCGTGGTACAGCGGCCATAGTGTGCCGTTGGAGAAGCCCTCGTAGTAATCGGCGACCTCCGCCGCGGACAGCTGCACCGGATGCAGTTCAAGGCCGTCCTCGATGATCGGATCGATATCGACATCGGGAACGCCGGCCCAGCCGACCCACGCCCCCTTGTTATTGCGGAGCACCGGCTCCAGCGCGGTCACCAGACCACCCGGACTGCGCTTCCATCGGGTGGTGCCGTCGGGCCGTCGCTCCAGGTCGACCGGCAGCCGGTTGGCCACGACAACGAAGCCGGAGCCTGCCCCGTTCAGGTCGGCGAGGGCGGAGGGGACCACCGCGGTTTCGGATTCGGATGGGGGCTCTGAAAAGGCGGGTTCGAAGTCCTCGGACGGCTGTTGGGTCATCTGGTCCACTCACGCATCCTTTGCGCGTCGCTGTTAGGCGTTTGAAGTTGTGAGATAGTCGACGGCCTCGTTGACGTCGAGGTGAGGTGGCTACTCGCCCCGCGCGTTAGGCCCGATGCCCAGCATCGACAGCAGCATCCGGCATTCGTCCGCATCCTCCGCGTAGGCCGCGACGACGCGCTGCGCCTGACGCGCGGTCTCGTCGGCGAGTGGTTCCAGATCGTCGTCCGCGATGTCGTTCGCGCTGCTCTTCGCGGCCATCTTCTTGTCCTCCCGGCTCAGTACGCTCGTACGTGCGAATAGTCAATGGTATCTGGCCACCGTGGCGGTGTGCCGCACCCGGATACCGGTGACCTCGGACACGTTCGGCGGCATACCCTTCGCATGTTCGCCGAAACCGACGCCCTATACCGTGGGAACGCAGCACCAACTCCACGAAAGGGTCGATATGCCGCTGGCCACGGTGAACGGAATTTCACTCAACTACCAGGTCAAGGGCGACCGAACCAAGGGCACAGAAGCAAAGGGCGCGGGTCCGCTTGTCGTCATGATCATGGGCACCGGCAGTCCAGGCCGGGTCTGGGAGTTGCATCAGGTCCCTGCACTGGTCAAGGCGGGATATCGGGTATGCACCTTCGACAATCGGGGCATCAAGCCGTCCTATGAAGCGGCCGACGGTATGACCATCGATCAGCTGGTCGGCGATACCGCCGGACTCATCGAACTGCTCGATGAGGGCCCCGCACTGGTGGTCGGCACCTCGATGGGCGCGCGGGTGGCGCAGGAACTCGCGCTGGCGCGTCCGGAGCTGGTGCGCAAGGCCGTATTCATGGCCGGGCACGGCCGCCTCGACCAGTTCCAGAAGACGCTCTCGCTCGGCGAGCACGAACTCGACGCCAGCGGAGTCAGCTTGCCCACGAAGTACGAGGCGGCCGTGACCGCGGTGATGAATATGTCGCCCGCGACCATGGCCGATCCGAACGCCGCCCGCGACTGGCTCGACCTGTTCGAATTCACCGGCGGTCCGGTCACGCCCGGGATCCGCGCCCAGCGCCGGATGGATCACGATTTCGACCGAGTCCAGGCCTACCGCGGCATCAAGGTGCCGTCCCTGGCCATCGGATTCGCCGACGATCGGATGATTCCGCCGTATCTGTCCAGGGAGGTTGCCGAGGTCATTCCCGGTGCGCGCTACCTGGAAGTTCCTGATGCGGGGCACTACGGCTATCTCGAGCGCCCGGAAGCGGTGAACAAGATCCTGCTCGATTTCTTCGCGGCTTGAGGTAACTGCCAACGCGTAACGTCTGCCTTGCTAGGGTCGAAACAACGCTCGGGGAGCTTCCAGCGCTCGAACAGCGTTGGATGAGCCAAGGGCTATCCCGTACATGCGCCAGTATCCAGTGAGGTGAAATTGAGCACCAACCCCTTCGATGACGAAGACGGTCGCTTCTTCGTTCTGGTCAACGATGAGGAACAGCATTCGCTGTGGCCGGCCTTTGCGGAGGTTCCGGCCGGATGGCGAGTCGTTTTCGGCGAGGACAGCCGCGCCGCATGCGTGGAGTACGTCGAGAAGAACTGGACCGATATGCGTCCGAAGAGCCTGCGTGACGCCATGGCCGCCGATGATGCGGCCCGTCAGGGCGCCCAGTCCTGACCCGGTATCCGATACTGCGCCGGGCTCAGTACTGAACCGTCACTGCGTGACACCGTCAAGCCGGTGTCACGCAGCTGGCGTGTCCGGTTATGATTGGCACCGTTTTGTAAAGTAAGACCCCGTCCGCCTCCTTAGCTCAGTGGTAGAGCACTCGCCTTGTAAGCGAAAGGTCGTCAGTTCAATCCTGACAGGGGGCTCCAGCCGAGCACGTCGGTCACCGCGCGCCCGCCCACGCGACAGAGGCCCTGCCGTTTGTGTAAGCGAAAGGTCGTCAGTTCAATCCTGACAGAGGGCTCCAGCCGAGCACGTCGGTCACCGCGCGCCCGCCCACGCGACAGAGGCCCTGCCGTTTTCGTAAGCGAAAGGCCGTCAGTTCAATCCTGACAGAGGGCTCCAGCCGAGCGCGTCGGTCACCGCGCGCTCGCCCACGCGACAGAGGCCCTGCCGTTTTCGTAAGCGAAAGGCCGTCAGTTCAATCCTGACAGCGGGCTCCAGCCGAGCACAGCAGCTACAGCGCGCTCACCCACGCCCCAGACGCTCTCGTACAACCTTCCCGCGCAACAACACTAACCAAACCGCACCGACAGCAGGGCCGCCAGCGAATGCACCGCTGGCGGCCCTCCTGCTGGAACACTTCCGCTCAGTGCGGGGGCGTGTACTGCCAGACGAGACCGTGGTCGCCGGTCATCTTCGGGTTGCACCACATCGTCCGGCCGTCGGCGTCCTGGGCCGTCGTACCCTGGACATCGCACGGCTGCCCCGGGCCCGGCGGCTGCGCGCGGGCCGTGCCAACTGGGAGCAGAACAACGGCTACTGCCAACGCCGCTGCTGCGGCTGTGGAATATCGAGCGCCCATATCGAACAACCTCCCTGGCCGAGAGACTGCGTTAACGGGTTTCGGACTCCCCTAGCCTAGAAGCAAATTGACCGTTACGCATTTTTCTGTTGCGTCCACCGGCGTAGAAGAGATCTCGACAACATTGCGTCAGGAACAACGGAGCGAGGCGTGGGGCCGGATCCGCTCTGCGCTGCGCATCCGATGCATGCGCACCCGATCAAAGGATGTGCGAACACAGTCGACTACCGGCCGAGATCCACCCAGGGGGACGATCGCGCCCTGCTTATAGCATCGTGCACCGCTACCGGTGCACCGGATCAGATCGGCGTGACCTGGGAAATCAGCCAGTTGTCGTCGCTCTTGTCCAGGGTGACCCGGACCCGGCTGCCGGTGGAAGTGCCCTGCGGCGATTCCTGGCTGGTGGTGACCTGGTTGAGGAAAATCAGGACAACAGCATGCGAGCGATCGGCCGACACCACGCCGCGAGCTTCGGTCGTCGCCCTGACGCTGAGCTGTTTTTCCTTGGCGCCCGGCGCAATGGCCTGCTTGATCAGTTTCAGGTAGTCATCGCGGAAGCTCGCCGAGAGCCGATCGGCTGCCTTCGGCAGCTCGGTGTCCACGGTCTTGTAGTCATAGGTGAACATCGCCGATACGGTGCGGTCCGCCGCGTCCACCGCTTCGGTGCGTGACTGCTCCGATCGCCGATCGTCCCAGTACCGGAATCCGTTGATACCGGCCACAATTCCCGCGACAACCACGATTGCGGCCGTGACGAGCAGCAGGATCTTGCCTCGTAGTCCACTCATCCCACGAACTCCACGTTGGACGCGGACAGCCCGGAACCGTTGCGGGTCACGGTGACCCGGAACCGGTAGAACCGCGTCTGCGGCTCGGCCTGACCCGCGTTGGTCAGTGTCTGTTTGGCGGCGACCAGGATCTTCGCCGAGTCCTCGCTGTCGCTCTCGACCGCGGCCTCCACGACCTCGCCGTTGGAGACGACCTTGGCCTCCTTGACGATATTGAGGAACGGGTCGACCCGGCCATCGAATTCGGTCTTGAACTGGCCGGAAGCGACCGAAAGGATGCGGTCGATGTCTTCCTTGGCGGAATCGGCCCTGATGGTGGTGAGGTTGAGGATCGCCTGCCGTGCGGTCTGGGTGTACTCAGCGCGGCGGGCATCGCGGTCGTCGACCGACTTCATCGCCATGACCGACCAGCCCGCGCCGACCACTGCGGCGATGGCGACGAGTGCGAGCGCAGCCGCAGCGAGGATGCGTCCCCGGCCTGCCTTCGGGTTCTCGGCCGGCCCGGAATCACCTGGTTCGTCAGCGTCCTGTACGGTTTGCGTCCCCGATTTGCCGAGGTACACCAGGCTGCCCTCGCCAGGCGTCGGCTCGGCGGCCCGCACCGTCGAGGCGGTGACAGCAGTAGGCGCGAGTTCGGGTCCGGTCCCGGCGGCCGGTGCCGCGACACGAGCCGAGAATGCCTTCGCCACTTCGGGAGTCGCGCCTGTCGCAGCCGCGGACTCGGTCTCCTCGACCGGAGGGCCCGCCGAACGCACCGCGCGTCGCCGCCCGCGGTGAGTATCTTCGTTGATCTCACTCATCGTTGCTGCTCCTCAAGCATTGCCTGCCAGCTCGACGGTACCGTGCCCGATCCGCCCGACCCGACATCGCCTTGCCGGTAGGTGCGTCCGTCCGTGCCGATGTACACGCCGGTAGCGGGGTCGTAGGACCTGGCGGCCGCCGGCGTGCCGCCACCGTAACTCGCGGGGGCGACCGGCACCGCCGCTGGCGCGTCGGACGCACCGGCGGGAGCCACCGGCCGCGGCCGACCGAACGCGGGATTGTCGCCCTCCGGCACGTACCCGGCACGGCACAATTCCGGAGTCGGAGCGCGCACGCCTGGCACCTCCATACACGGGGTGTTGCGGATGCCGCGCACCGCGACAGGTGAATCCTGCGGCACCTTGCAGTACAGGCCGGGCGGAGTGTCGATGGAGTCCAGCTCACTGGGCGAGCGACGCTGATCCGGCGGCAGGAAACCGGTAGTACAAGCGGGCGGATCGTTGATAACGGTCATGAAGTCGACCAGCACGCCATATTCCAGCGGTCCGCGGATGATGGTCTCCAGTGCCGCGATCAGCGGTGGGAGAACCACCAGGAGTTGTTCCAGCCCAGGGTGATACGTGACACCGACCTGTCCGACACTGACCAGATTGCGCAATACGATCGGCAGCGTGGGTCGCAGATCGTTGAACTGCGCGCTGGCCCGCTGCAGCGCGGCGGGACCATTGCGCAGCACGCTGCGCAATGCGGGATCGTGCGCGCGCAGTTGGTCGGTCACCGTCGCCAGATCGCGTGTCCACGAACGGATCGCCGCGTCGGACTGTGTTTGGGTGTCCAGCAACGGCCCGATCTGATCCAGCAGCTTCTTGGTCGGTTCCGCGCTGTTCTGCGCCTCCTGCACCAGCAGGGACGCTGAATCGATGAATCGCTGCAGATCCGGGCCCGCACCGTTGAAGGCCCGGAATGCCTCGTCGATCACTTGCCGCAACCGGGTGTCGGCGACGCTGGACAGCAGCCGGTCGGTCTGGTCGAGCAGCGATCCCACATCCTGTGGCAGCTTGGTGCGCTCCACCGAAATCACCGAGCCATCAGCCAGATTTCCGCCTTTGGGCTGCTCGACGGGCACCAGATCGACATACTGCTCACCGATCGCGGAAACGCTGCGGACCAAGGCATTGACATCGGCCGGAATCTTGTAGTCGCTCGCGATGGACAGTTTCGCCTCGACACCGTCCTTGGTGAGCCGAACTTCTTTGACCACACCGACATTCGTGCCGCGATACGCGACGTTCGCCGTCTCGTAGAGGCCACCGGTCGCGTCGAGTTGGACGATCACGTTGTAACGTCCGATGCCGAACATCGCGGGCAGCTTGACGTACATACCGCCCATCACCACCAGGCCGATCACCGTGAGTACGGCGAAGATCGACAGCTGGGTGCGGACGAATCGGGTGAGCGTCATCGTGCCGGACCCCCTTGTGGCGCAGTGGCTCCCGGCAATGGCACGGTCAGTCCTGGAATGGCGGGCAGCCCTGGGATCGCCGGCAGGCCAGGGATCGTCGGGGTGGGCTGGGCCGGAGCGGGCTGCGATTGCAGTGGCCCGGTCGCCGGATCCTCGTTCTGGGTAGCCGTAGCGGGCGCGAACCCGCCGAGCACACCTTCGACGCCGCCGAACCTACCGCCGAGCGGTGTCCCGGTGAGCCAGTTGGTGTCCAGCCGTTTCGCGGTCATATCGATGGTGATGTACAGGTTGAGGTAGTCGCCCTTGATCGCGTTGTCGATGTTCTTCATCGGGAACGGGAACGTGGGCAAGATCTTGAGCGCCTCGATGAGGTTGTTGCCGGTATCGGCGAGCGTCTGCACCACCGGCGCGAGGCTGCGCAAATTCGACTTCAGGTTCTCACCGCTCGCGGCGACGATCCGCTGGGTGACGTCGCTCAGTTCGCCGAGCGCGGTGATCGCATGGGTGATGTTCGCGGTGCGATCGGCGAGCACGGTGAGCGCGGGATGGATCTGCTCGATGGCGGTGGCCAGCATCTCGCGTTGCTGGACGAGTTGGCCGCCGAGGCGATCCAATCCGCTCATGGCCCTGATGATGTCGTTGCGCTGCGCGTCGAGTCTGGTGGTGAGTTCGGCCAGTTGCGGCAGCAGATCACGGACGTCGTTCTCGCGACCGTGCAACGCGGAATTGAGTTCGCGCGTGATCGTCTCCAACTGGGCGATCCCACCGCCGTTGAGCACCACCGAGAGCGACGAAAGCACCTGCTCGGTGGTCGGGTAGACCCCGGCGCGGTCCAGCGGAATGAGATCCCCCGCGCGCAGTTGCCCCTGCGGCGCGACATCGGTCGGCGGGGCCAGCTCGAGGTGATTGCTGCCGAGCAAGCTGGTCTGACCGATCTTCGCGACCGCATTGGTTGGGAGCTTCACCTCGGGATCGAGCGAAACGGTGACCAGCGCGTGCCAGCCCTCCACCTCGATCTTGGTCACCGTCCCGACCGTCACATCATCGACGCGAACCGGTGAATTCCTGTTCAGCGTAGTGACATTCGGCATCTGGATACGTACTTCATAGGAGCCTTTCCCGGTCCCCGCGGTGCCCGGCAGCGGCAGCGAATTCAGGCCGTCCCACTGGCAGCCGGATGCACCGAGCGTCACCGCGATGCCAACGGCGAGAGCACCTATGCTGCGCATCGAACGCGCTCGCATCATCGTCCTCCTCCCGGAATAGCCAGTCCCTCTAGCCCGTTCGGCACGGTCACCGCCGCCTGCTGCGGCGCTGCGGACGACGGCGCCCGCTCCGCCAGGCTGGGTGGGCTGTACACCAACTGGTTCGGGAACGCGGTCACGCTGGAGGCCGGATTCAGCAGGATCGGCGCGTAATTCATGGCCAGCGAGCTGATCACGGGTGCGAGATACTGGGCGCACAGATCGGCGGAGCGGGCGGAATCATTGTCCTCCAGC
Source organism: Nocardia sp. NPDC049707 (assembly GCF_040674855.1). Classification (NCBI taxonomy): domain Bacteria; kingdom Bacillati; phylum Actinomycetota; class Actinomycetes; order Mycobacteriales; family Nocardiaceae; genus Nocardia; species Nocardia sp. NPDC049707. The sequence continues at coordinate 8,945 of NZ_JBFANN010000051.1, forward strand.
GCTCGGATCGATCCGCACAGGAAGCTGAGCGGATCAGCCGTGTTGTTCAGTGCCACCGCGCCGTTGACCGTGCCGGTCGCGGGCTTGTAGATCTGATAGAAGTTCACCAGTGCTGTCGGTCCCGAGTGCAGCACCCGCTCCAGTTCCGGCCGCTTGTCCACCAGTATCTGCGTCACGTCGGCCAGCCGCTGCACGCCCTCGGTGAGTTCGGCGCCGCTGCCCTCCAGGAATCGCTTCACGTCCGCCAGCGCCGAGTCCAGATTGTCCAGTCCGGCACCGAGATCCGTGGAGACGCCGGCCAGCACCGAGGACACCGAGGCGAGCCTGCCGCCGAATTGCACGATCTGTTCGTTGCTCGACGACAGCACCTCGACGAACTTCTGTAGATTCCGGATTGTGCCGAAAAGGTCGGTGCGGCCGTCGGACAGCGTGTTCAAGGTCGCCGACAGCTCCCGCAGCGTGTCACGCAGCTTCTGACCGTTGCCATCCAAATTATCGGCGGCAGTGTTGACGAAGCGCCCGAACGACCCCTGCGTGTCGCTACCCACGGGGCCGAGAGTCGTTGCCAGCTTGGACAACTCGGCCTTGATGTCGTCCCACTCGACGGGCACCGCGGTGCGATCGAGCCCGATCTCCGCGCCGTCGCGCAGCTTCGGTCCACCGTTGTAGGCAGGTGCGAGTTGAATGAACCTGGCCGCCACCAACGATGGCGAAAGGATCACCGCGCGTGCGTCGGCGGGTATGTCGACGCCACGATCGATGGTTACCCGCACCTTCACCCGGTCACGGCCGGGCTCGATCGCATCGATGCGGCCGACCTTGACGCCGAGCACCCGCACATCGTCGCCCACGTACAAACCCGTCGTGGCGGGGAAGTACGCGGTGATCGTGGTCTTCCCGATCCGGCTGATACCGGTGTACACACCGGCCAGCACCAGGGCGGCGACCAGCACTCCCGCGACAACCAGCACCCAGCGCGGCAGCTTCCGAACTTTGGTCAGCAGGCTCATCGTGGCGGCTCCTGGACTGCGGGCCCGATCGACGGTCCCGGGTTCGTGAAGAGATTGCGCAGGTCATCCGGGAGATGTTGCGGCCACACCAGGGCGTCCACGAGCGGCTGCAGTTCGGCGCTCGACGCGTTCACCACGTAGGCGTTGAACCAGGGACCGCTGCCGACCTGTTCACCGAGCGCCGCCGAGTACGGTCCGAGTCCATCGAGTGCTTCACTGATGTTCTGCTTGTTCCGCTGCAGCAGCGCGAGCACCGAATTCAACTTGTCCAGTGCCGGTTTCAATTGCGCCTCGTTATCAGCGACAAGTCCGGACAGCTGTTGGGACACACCGTTCACGTACACGATCAGCTGCGCGATCGCGCCACGACGCCGATCCAGCTCACCGAGCAGGTCATTGCCGTCCAGGAGCAGTGCATTGATCTGGTTGCTGCGGTCGGCGACGATCTTCGTGACGTTCTGCGCACGGGTCAGCAGCTCCGACAACGCCTGATCGCGGGCATTGATGCTGCGCGACAACGCGGTCACGCCGTCCAATGCGGAACGCAGCGGCGCGGGGGTATCGGCGAAGGTCGCCGATAGTGCGTCGAGGGTCTTGTCGACCTGATCCATATCCAGCCCCTGCACCGTGCGACCGAGATCGCCGAGCGCGTCGTTGAGCGAATACGGAGAGGTGGTGCGTTCCAACGGAATCGTGTCATCGGCACGCAACGCTCCGGAACCTTCCGGCGTCACCTCGAGCGACTTGCGGCCGAGCACCGTATTCGTCTTGATCGCCGCAGAGGTCTTCTGTCCCAACACGATCGACTCGTCGAGGCTGAACCGGACGAGCACCTTGGCCCCGTCCAGATGGACATCCTCCACCCGACCCGAGCGCACCCCGGCGACCTGCACGTGGTCGCCGGGCACCAAACCACCCGCGTCGGCGAAGTACGCCGTGAAGGTGGCGCCACCGCGAATGAACGGCAGCCGGTCGAATTGCAGTGCCGACAGTGCCACCGCGACCCCGACGACAATGCCGACGATACCGATGGTGATGGCTGGTGATCGCTTCTCGTTCATTTATTCGGCGCACACCTTCCGGTCGTCTGCTCACCGGGCAGGTTGACCTGCATCACCTTGCCGTCGGGGCCATCTACGAGCATGTTCGTGCCGCAGATGTAGAGCTGCAGGAACGACCCGTAGGCGCCGATGCGGATCAGCTGCCGGTAGGTGGCGGGCAGGCGTTCGAGCACCCACTGCACGGTGTCGGAGCCATCGTCGAGATTGGTGGCGAGCCGCCCGGTCTGCTCGATGGTGGCACGCAGGTCGGGGCGCGCCTGACCGAGCAGCTCGGTGAGATCACGGCTGGCTCCGGCGATGCGGGGCAGTGCGTCACCGATCGGGTCCCGCTCGGCGGCCAAACCACTGACCAGGCGCTGCAATTCGTCGATCGTGGTGGCGAATTGGTCACCGCGCTGGTCGATGGTCTGCAACACCGTATTCAGATTGTTGATCACGCTGCCGATCAACTCGTCGCGGTCGGCGAGGGTCTTGGCGAACGAGCCGCCGCTGTTCAGCAGTTGCACCAGCGTGCCGCCCTGGCTCTGGAAGATCTGCAGCAAAGCATTGGTCAGATCGTTGACCTGCCCGGGATCGAGGCCACGGATCAGCGGCTTGAAGCCACCGAGCAGCATGTCCAGGTCCAGCGCGGGCGCGGTCTGCTCCTTGCCGATGGTGCCGCCGTCGGGGAGCACCTTCGTCGAGCCGGGCCCTTCGAGTAGTTCCAAATACCGGTCGCCAACCAGGTTTTCGTACTTGATCGTCGCGCGGGTGCTCGAGAGCACCCGGTACTTGCGGTCGACATCGAAGGTGACGTGGGCCAGATGGTCCTTACCCACCTTGACCGAGGTGACCGAGCCGACGGGCACACCGGCGATGCGCACCTTCGAGCCGGGCAGCATCCCCGACGAGCTGGTGAACACCGCGTGGTACCCGTACTCCCGCGCGAAACGCATTTGGCTGAACACGATCGCGAGCCCGGCGAAGACCAGGGTCATCACCACGGTGAAGATGGCCAACTTGATTGTTGTTCCATTGTTTTTCACGGCTTGGCCACCCCCGGTAGCCCGGCGAACAGCAGCTGGAACACCTTGGGCGCCTCGTTGAATTGCGGCGATCCCGTGTGTGGCTGGTACACCGTGCCCTCACTGGTATCGGTGACGACATAGTCGGCGTGGCTGCCGGGCACGCGGTTCGCGACGCCGTCACAGTGCGGTCCGCCGGTGGCATTCACCTTCGGCAGATCATCCGGATAGGTATAGGGCTTGGCACCGAACATGAAGTTGGTGTTCATCCCGACGCCGGGCTTGATGCCACCGAACATGGCCTCGGCTGTCGGCATCAGCGGCGCGATGCCATTGATGACGCAGCCGAGCGCCGGCGCGTACTCCCACAGCAGACGGGTCGTCGGCTGCAACAGATCCAGCGCGGTGGCGAGCTGATTCTCGTTCTCCCGCAATACCGAACCGGTGGTATCGGCCAAGCCGATGAGGTTCACGAGCACCTCGTCCAGGCTGCTCTTCTCGTCGACGAAGGTATTGCTCGTCGTAATGAGGTTGTCGACGGTGCGCAGGAGGTCCGGGACGGTGTCGGCGTAGAGGTTGGTGACATCGGCCGTCTTGGTCAGGTCTTGTTGCAGGGTCGGCAGATATGGGTTGATGTCCTTCAAATACGCATCGCTGCGCGACAGCAGCTCACCCAGCTTCTGCCCCCGGCCCTCCAGCGCGGTGCCGAGCGCGGTCATCGTCGCGTTCAGTTTCTCCGGCTCGATCTTGCCGAGCAGATCCGACAGATGCTGGAACAAGGTGTTGAACTCGACGGTCACCGCGGCGGCGGTCACGGTCGCGCCGGGCTTCAGCGAAGTCGACGAGGGCTCCTGCGGCACGGTGAAGTTGATGTACTTCGCACCGAATACCGTGGTGGAGCGGATGTCGACGCCCGCATTCGACGGAACCAGTTTCAACAGTTCGGGATCCAGCGCGAGCTTCAGCCGCGCACCCGCACCGGTCTGGTCGATCGCCGCAACCTTGCCGATCTCCACCCCACGCATCTTCACCTTGGCGTCCGGGTCGAGGACGAGACCGCTACGCGGTGCGTCGACTGTGACCGTGACCGTTTTGGTGAAGCCACCGGCGAACATGATCATTGCGACGGCAGCGATGGCGACCAGGGTGAGCACCATCGCGGCGCCCGCCAGTTTCAGGCCGAGCCCACCGCGCATGGCTGCTGCCAGGCCGTGTTCTGCTTGCTTCGATTGCGCCATACCGCTTTACCCGGAGAGATGGAAGTTGCCGGAGGTGCCGTAGATGGCCAGCGAGATCAGCAGGGTCACCGTGACCACCGCGACCAGTGAGGCCCGCACCGCATTGCCGACCGCGATCCCCACACCGACCGGCCCGCCCGCGGCGTTGTAGCCGTAGTAGGTGTGAATCATCATGACCGCCAAGGCCATGAGGATCGCCTGGGCAAAAGACCAGAGGATGTCGCTCGGGATCAGGAAGGTGGAGAAGTAGTGGTCGTAGACGCCCGCCGACTGCCCGTAGATGACCACGGTGGCGAATCGGCTGGCGACGAACGAACAGATCACCGCGAGCGCGTACAGCGGCACGATCGCGATCATGCCCGCGAGCACCCGGGTACCGACCAGATACGGCATCGGCCGGATCGCCATGGACTCCAGCGCATCGATCTCCTCGGCCACCCGCATGGCGCCCAGCTGCGCGGTCGAACCCGCGCCGATGGTTGCCGCCAAACCGATTCCGGAGATCACCGGTGCCGCGATGCGCACATTGATGAATGCCGAGAAGAAGCCCGTCAGCGCCTCGACACCGATGTTGCCGAGCGAACTGTAACCCTGCACCGCGATGGTGCCGCCGGTGAACAGCGTGAGAAATCCGACGATGACCACGGTGCCGCCGATCACCGCCAAAGCGCCTGTGCCCATGCTGATTTCGGCGATCAAACGAATGGTCTCGGTCCGATAGTGCAGCAGTGCGCGTGGGACGGAACCTATTGTCTGCCCATAGAACACCGCATGTTTACCAACCGAATCGAGCGAGTTCGAAAAACGACGCGCTCGCCGCACGGTACGCGGGAAGCGGGATTGGATTACGAATGCCATCGCCTCACCGCACCGCGAACTTGATACCGACGGCGGTGACCACGACATTCACCACGAAAAGGGCCATAAAGGCGAAGACAACGGTCTGATTCACCGCATCACCGACACTCTTGGGACCACCTTTGACATTCAGGCCGAGATAACAGGCGACCAGTCCGGCGATCAGCCCGAACAAACCGGCCTTCACTTCGGAAATGACCAGCTCGGGCAGACGGGTGAGCAACGTGATGCCATTGACGAAGGCGCCCGGATTCACATCCTGCAGCAGCACCGAGAACAGGAAGCCGCCGATGATGCCGACGGTGCACACCAGGCCGTTCAACAGCAATGCCACGAACATCGAGGCCAGCACCCGCGGCACCACCAGTCGGTGTACCGGGTCGATGCCGAGCACGCGCATCGCATCGATCTCTTCGCGAATGGTTCGCGCGCCGAGATCCGCGCAGATCGCGGTGGCGCCTGCGCCCGCCACGATCAGTACGGTGACAATCGGCCCGACCTGGGTGACCGAACCGAATGCCGCGGCGGCGCCGCTGAGATCTGCGGCGCCGATTTCGCGTAACAGGATGTTGAGCGTGAAGCAGACCAGCACGGTGAAGGGAATCGCCACCAGCAGCGTCGGAACGATCGAAACGCGTGCGATGAACCAGCCCTGATCAATGAACTCGCGTCCTTGGAATGGTCGTCGAATGCTGGCCCGCGCGACGTCGGCAACGAGTTCGAAGAATCCGCCGACTGCCCGCAATGGCACAGCAAGGACCTCGTTCATGCACGATCCTCCTTGCTCATCCTGCTGATTCCGCACATCGCACGATGGCCCGCCTTGGCCACATCGCCGCAACGATTAGAACACGTTCACATTGCTATAGGAAGCTTTTTGGCACATTTGAGCTGCCATTCTTCTCAAATTCGGCCCATGAATTTGTAACAGGTGTCATTTGAGCGTGGCCTAACCCTTGTGGGGTGTCACACACGTTGACTCCCATGTCTACCAAGCGCCGCATCGGCGATCAACAACAACTGGTCAAGTGATCAGCTGGTATCCGATGGCACCCGCCATCACAGAGCAGCCCGAATCGCTCCGAGCGACCCTCGAACCGTGTCAGCTATCGAGATCTATCAACGAGGACGCTGAAAACGTACGCCCCGACGGCCGCTGCGCGAAGTAACCACCGAGCGTGGCGGCGAGATCATTTACCGACCAGTGATCATCGGCGGCGTCGAAGCGCTGCTCGACCACGGGCGCGGCCATCAGGGCGACCATCGGTCCGTACACCACGAACAGTTGACCGTTGACCGCATCGGCGGCGGGCGAGGCGAGATATGCGACCAAGCGGGCCACATGATCCGGCGAAAGCGGATCGACGCCGCCGTCCGGCGCCGCGCTGAAGACCGCCTCGGTCATCGCGGTGCGCGCCCGCGGCGCAATAGCGTTGGCGCGCACGCCGAATCGGGACAGCGCACGCGCGGCCGACAGCGTCAGCGCGGTGATACCGGCCTTGGCCGCGCCATAGTTGGCCTGCCCCTCCGGACCCAGCAGACCCGCCTCGGAAGAGGTATTCACGAGCCGGCCGTAGATCGGCGCGCCCGCGGCCTTGGACTTGGCCCGCCAGTAGGCGCCCGCGTTGCGGGTCAAGAGGAAATGGCCGCGCAGATGCACGGCGATCACCGCATCGAAGTCCTCGTCGGACATGTTGAACAGCATTCGGTCGCGGGTGATGCCCGCATTGTTCACCACGATGTCGACGCCGCCGAACGCCTCATCGGCGGTGCTGATCAGCGCGTCGGCAGTCGCACGCTCGGCGATGCTGCCCGCGACGAACTCGGCCTTGGCGCCGAGCGCACGGATATCGGCGAGGGTTTCGGCCACCGCATCGGATTCCGTCAGGTCGTTGACCACCACCGACGCGCCCGCCCCAGCCAAGGCCAGCGCCTCGGCCCGTCCCAGTCCGGCGCCGCCACCGGTAACGATGGCCACCCGCCCCGCAAGGCCCACACCCGTGTTGTCTACATCACTCACGCGGCCGACTCTAGAACGTGTTCTTACCTACGGCAAGCACGGGTCACTGCAATTTCAGCGCCGCCTTCGGACACTGGGCGACCGCATCCTCGACATCCGCGAGCCGATCCTCGGGCACGTCGGCCGCCACGATGTGCAGCACATCCTCGTCATCGAGTTCAAACACGTCGGGAGCGATTCCGACACAGATTCCATTGGCTTCGCACTGATCCAGATCGACCGTGACCTTCATAGGAACTCCTTAAACGCGACTCTGGTCGAAGCGTAACAACACCAGGTCGTATCGGGTACCGCCGTTGTGCGGATTAAGCAGCAATACTGGAACATGTTTCAGTCCATATGCAATGATCGGTTGACCGACATAGAACCAGGGGCTCCGCTATATACACCCCGCCGACTCCGCGAGCTCCGTCGGCTGACCATCCCCGAGAGGTATTGCCATGCGCATTGCGTACACGCCGCAGCAAGAAAAGCTCCGCGCGGAACTGCGTGACTACTTCGCGCGGCTGATCACCCCGGAGCGCCGATCCGCGCTGAGCGCGACCACCGGCGAGTACGGCCACGGCAACGTCTACCGCGAGGTGGTCCAGGAAATGGGCCGCGACGGCTGGCTCACCCTGGCCTGGCCCAAGGAGTTCGGCGGCCAGGACCGCTCGACCATGGACCAGCTGATCTTCACCGATGAGGCGGCCATCGCCGGCGCGCCGGTGCCGTTCCTCACCATCAACTCGGTGGCGCCGACGATCATGCATTACGGCAGCGAGGAGCAGAAGAAGTTCTTCCTGCCCAAGATCGCCGCGGGCGAACTGCACTTCTCCATCGGCTATTCGGAACCGAGCGCGGGCACCGACCTGGCCAGCCTGCGTACCACCGCCGTGCGCGATGGCGACGACTACGTGATCAACGGCCAGAAGATGTGGACCAGCCTGATCGCGTACGCCGACTACGTCTGGCTCGCGGTGCGCACCGATTCGAATGCCAAGAAGCACAAGGGCATCAGCATGCTCATCGTGCCGACCACTGCCGAGGGCTTCTCCTGGACTCCGGTGCACACCATGGCCGGACCGGATACCAGCGCCACCTACTACCAGGACGTTCGGGTGCCGACGAGTTCGCTCGTCGGCCAGGAGAACGGCGGCTGGGCGCTGATCACCAACCAGCTCAACCACGAGCGCGTCGCACTGACCTCGGCCGGACCGCTCATGGTCGCGCTGAACCAGACCACCGAATGGGCACGCGATACCAAGGCGGGCGACGGTTCCCGGGTCATCGATCAGGAATGGGTGCGGCTCAATCTGGCCAAGGTACAGGCCAAGGTCGAATATCTGAAGCTGCTGAACTGGGAGATCGCCAGCCGGGCCGATGCGGGCGGCGATGCCGCGCCACGGCCGTGGGATGCCTCGACCTGCAAGGTCTACGGCACCGAGCTGGCCACCGAGGCCTATCGATTGCTGATGGAGATCCTCGGCCCGCAGGCCTATCTGCGTCAGGACTCGCCCGGCGCCGAGTTGCGTGGGCGGTTGGAGCGGTTCCACCGCGCCGCACTGATCCTCACTTTCGGTGGCGGCACCAACGAGGTCCAACGCGACATCATCGCCATGACCGCACTGAAGCAGCCGGCCTCGGCGCGCTGAACCTATGGCGGTGTTCCCGGGGCCCTGCGTGGTCACGCAAGCCGATCGTTTCGAGCGACCTGCAAGCAGTCGCTACGGCTACGCCGCCGGGCCCGTCGCTCACACCGCAGAAAGCAGGTAGATCACCATGGATTTCACTCCCACCGAGGCCCAGCTCGACCTGACCCGCCTGACCGCCGAGGTCTGCGCCAAATTGGTCACCGCGGACCGGATCCGCGAACTCGATGCCGAGGGCCGCTTCGACGAATCGCTGTGGCAATCCCTTGCCGAGACCGGTGTATTGGCCGCCGCACTGCCGGCAGCGGTGGACGGCGGCGATTTCGGCGCACTCGAGCAGAGCGCCGTACTACGTGAACTCGGCAAGCATGTCGCGGCGGTGCCGTACCTGTGGTCGATCGTCGTCGCTGCGGGTGCGCTGGCGCACTTCGGCTCGGCGGCGCAACAGGAGTGGGCCCGGCGGGCTGGTGCGGGCGATGTCATTCTCACGGCCGGGCTCGCCGAGGAGCACAACTGGGAGCCGACCAAGCCGACCACCGTGGCGCACGAAGCCGATGGCTGGCGACTCACCGGCGCGAAGACCACCGTGCCCTACGCCGATCGTGCGGCCCGAATCCTGGTCTCGGCCACGGTTTCCGGAGCTCCCGCCCTCTTCCTGGTCGACCCCACCGATGCGTCGGTCACGGTGACCGCGCAGCGCGTCGTCGACTTCAGCGCCGAGTTCGGCGTCGAATTCCATGACACCCCCGCCGAATTGGTCGCGACGGTGGCCGAGGGCGCCGAAATCCTGGACTGGATGCTGACCCGCGCCTGGCTCGGCCTGAGCGCACAACAGCTCGGCACCCTGGAGCGCGCACTCGAGCTGGTCGCCGACTATGCCAGGGAGCGTGAACAATTCGGTAAGGCCGTCGGCAGCTTCCAGGCCGTAGCCCAGCGCCTGGCCGACGCCTATATCGACGTCCAGGGCCTGCGACTGGCCGTCACCCAGGCGGCATGGCGGGTCTCGGAGGACCTGGCGAGCGCCGAAGCGGTACACACCGCCAAGTTCTGGGCGGCCGATGCGGGACATCGCGTGGCGCACACCGTGGTTCACGTACACGGCGGCGTCGGAATCGACCGCGACCACATCGTGCACAACTACTTCACCGCCGCGAAACACAATGAATTCGCACTGGGCACCGCGACCGATCACCTGCGAGCCATCGGCTCGCTCCTCGCGGACACTCCTGCCTGATCCAGGATTACCGCACCATATCGGCCCGCCGGTCCTGCCACCGGCGGGCCGATCGACGTGCCGACACAACCCGTATGATCAGCCCGTTCGCACTAGTACTACGCAATACACGTATTACAGACACGGCTGCCCGTACCGCGGTCGCCGGATATCGACTCCTGGCACGTGATGCCGCCCGGTATCGCGGCTATCTTCCCATCATGGGACTGATCACACCCACGCCATGACCACGGCCGCTGGTTGATCTCCGCCTTGGTGGCAAGCATTGCACACCAAGGCGATTCGCAACCCACTTCGACGCCGCGCTGCAATCGTTCGCCGCGCCAGCCTGATTCAGCGCTTGGCCGAGCTATCACGCCCAGCTAGGGCAACTGCCGTCCGCACGCACGGGCACGACGTAAGCCGAATCCCCAGCATCGATCTCACTGGCAGAATCCCCGCGCCCGAATGGAACCGTTCGTCCGATCCATGCGTCAAGTACATTAGACGAACGATCAGCGAGGGAGGGGCTGTCGATGGACGTGGGGCATTCGACTGTGAACGCGCTACACCAACAGGCCGTGGCGGGAGCTAGCGCAAATGGGGGTTCGATGCAGATTCCAGAGAAGACAACGCTGTCCGCGTCAACGGCCAGCGGTTACCGCGAGGTGCGATGATGTCCGGAGGACACTACAACCACTACGACGACCCCGACGAATTCTGGGACGAAGAGCCCCTTCAACTGAAGCCCAAAACCTCTCCCGCGGTATCGACTCCACACCATCCCTCGAGCGCGCCTCCTTCATTGAGTCCGGCTCCGCCGGCAACGCCCGCTCGTCCCGTCACCCCACATCGCCCATTCAACCCGCCTCCTCTTGCCGCTTCTGCGGATCCCGATCTTTCGCAGACATCGAGTTTGCCGGGGTCTCCATTTTCAACCTCCAGTACCACGCCTCCTCGAACACCAGATTCAGTAGGATTCGACAAGCTACTTAACGACCTCGCCCAGTTCCACGGGTATACCCAGGCAATATCAGGTCTGATGCAAGAGGTCTTCGCCGCCGGGCCGTCCCATGTCGCAGGTCGCGATAGCACGGGGGCAGTGGAGGTCATTCTCACGGACACAGGAGAACTCGCTCGAGTTATCGTTTCAGACAACTGGCGGCGATACCTCGATCCTAGCGGTATCGGTACAGCTGTTGTCAACGCCGTCAAAGACGCCGAGCAAAAGCGTTTCGAATCGGTCTGTATCACCGCAGTAGAAAACGGCAGTATCGAAAGACTCGAAACACTAAGTATTAACGACGTCGTACCGACCGAGTTCACCCCACCAGAACCCGCACCCTCCCCGGCAGTCGGCACCGAGCAACTGCTGGAGGAGACACTTCAAATGCTGAACAGCAATCCCGATGAGGCGAAGTTCGGCGAATTCGTGGGCACGGCTGGTTCGGAGGACGAGCTCTATGCATCGATCACGTTGAGCCAAAACAGTATTGTCGACTGCATCGTCCGCATTCCATGGGGAATGGATGCCGGAGGCGGCCCGATCGCGTGGGCAATCAAAGAATCATATGACCAAGCCCATCGTCACCGGCACGCAACTGTGAATGACAGTGCCACAAACACGTTCAGCACATTAGTCAACGACGCGCTTCAAGCGCTTGTCAACTTTCAGATTCAATCACCTGATGACAAACGGTAAGCCCACTGCACGAGGGATTGGACTCTACTAGACATGCAAATCAATCAAAGAGGGGAAACCAGTGGGTGCTGATCCACAGAAACTCAAGGTTGCCACTGACTCATTGCGTACCGACGCAGGCGTTTGGGATGGCAAGTCAACCACCATGTCAGATCTCAAGACGAAGATAGAGACACTGACGTTCAGTCACTTCGAGGCGGGGTTGTTCCAGCTTATCGTCAGCGCTAACGATGAACTTGTCACGAACTTGGCCAGCCGATCAGGCGAAGCTTCCCAGCGCTTCACCGAGGTGGCCGACGTGCTGCGTTTTTGCGCCGATACTTACGAGGCCGAGGATGCGGCGGGCAAGCATCGCATCGACAATATTTGGTAAACAGGAAGCTGATAATGAGTTTTGACGTTTCTCAATACAATTCGGTTCTCGATGGGTTGGACAAGTTCTTCAACAAGGTTGACAGCGCAATTAAAGTTGATGTCCCGAACGCCAAAGACGACGCCCTCGACCTCCCCTACGTGAGGCTGATTCCCGAGATGCAGCGGGTTATCAAGGCTTGCGCAGACAAGATTATAGAGATTTGCAAATGGATATGGGAAAAGATTAAAGAAATCTACCATGGAGTACGTGCACCGTACGAAATGTACCTGCGAAGCCAAGACTGGTCGGACGTGCGGGATGCTGCAAGCGGGGTAAAGCAGGGGCTCGACCCGAACAATGTCCAAGCACTTCGAAACTGGGAAGGTGCGGCGCGAACATCGTATATGCAGACGTGCACCAGCCAGAGTGCCGCTGCAGGAACATTTTCCGACATCGCCGAGAAAGCGAGGAGTGCGATGATGGACTCCGCAGTGGGGGGCCTCGCCTTTTATGCCGGGATACTGGCGATATGTGCTGAATTCCTATTCGGTCTCGCCAGGGCGATCGGCGAACTGCTCTCCGGCGTTGGCGCAGGTATCAGCATTGCCGATATTGCCGCGACGTCCGGGATTTCCACAGCAGCGCTTTGGGCTGCACTCGGCGCGGCGTCGACCTTTATCGGAATGCAGGCAAAAGCATTCAGCGAGCTCGATAGGGCCTTCCCCGACGGGAAGTGGCCGGACTCGCAGGCGTCGAGTTTCAGTGATGCATCGGTTGAAGGGGATAACAAATCTAATTGGAAGATCGTGTAATCGTGTCCAGTGAAGAGATCCAGAGCGTGGCCAAATGGGAACGGCGAGTCCGCCTGTTCGGGCTCGTCATCCTAGCCATAGTGCCCACCCTGATCGGGTGTGGACTCATGTTCACGTTCGTCGGTGCTGTGGCGGGAGTCGGTCCCGTCCAGCGCGTTGCGATCGGGTTAGCGTTGGCAGTGCAGCCACTAGCGATCGCAATCAGCCGACGAGAGCCGCCACAGGGGCGACTCCTGGTCACAGTTCGCAGCGCGTTTTTCACTGCATATGCGGCGGTGGCAGTAGCAGCGATTCTCGCTGCCCTGGACGAGAACACGGAAATCTTCGCAATCCCGATCTACCTTATGCAGGTCGCTTCCCTCCACGCCTTATATGAACGCTGCACCCAACGGTTTGAAGCATTCCGCAAGAAATGAATCCTTTTACCTGCGCCGAGAGCTGTTGTCGCAGTGGTTGGCCGGGTTCGCGGGTAATATGACGATGGGAAACCCCTGAAACGCCTTGCCCGCCAAGAAGCCAGCGCGGAATGGTAGGGCCGCACGCTCGAACTCGTCGGCGGGCAGCAAATCGTCCAACTCTTCGACGGTGTCGTACCCGACGGAGACCTCTGCGTAGATGATCGGGTTGATGACCACCCGACCGGAATCGAGAGCCTCGGTGATTCGGTCCGTCGACCACTCCGCCCACTGCACGTCATTGGTCATGACGTCGAGTAGGACACACGAATCGATGAGGACGGCGGGTCCGCCGATGGGAGTTGGGCTACTCACCACGGAGCAGGTCCATGATCTCGTCCGTGCTCATACCTTCGATATCTCGGCTGTCCGCGGTTCCGCGCAGGCGCCGGACGAGGCGTTGCCCATGAGTGGGGGCGCCTTCGGTGCGCACGATCCGAAGGGTGCCATCGACCTCGATGATTTCGACGTCATCGCCCGCACGCAGATTGTGCTTGGCGCGCAGCTGTGCGGGGATCGTCACCTGACCCTTGCTGTTGAGCAGCACAATGCCCTCCTCGAGCCATATCTGTAATACGTGTATTACGTAATACTCGCCCGAACGCGCTGATCGCCGCGAAACCCGTCTGCCGCCGGGACTACGCGCCCGGCCCCGATCAACCAGGCTCTGGCTTGGTGCTTGATCGGGCATCGGGGTGATCGTCGACCAATACGCCAGGCTCTGAGCCGGTCGAACGGTGACCGAGCACTACCATTCGAACTCAGCCGGGCGACAACGGATTCAGCTGCCGGTGAAGGTGGGCTTGCGCTTCTCGGCGAAGGCCTTCGGCCCCTCCTTGGCATCGGCCGACCGGAAGACCGCCATGCCGAGCTTCGCTTCGATCTGGAAGGCGTCCTCCTCCGGCATGGCCTCGGTTTCCCGGATCGTGCGCAGAATCGCCTGTACCGCCAGGGGGCCGTTGGCGGCGATCTGCCCGGCCAGCTCGAGCGCCTTGTCCAGGGCGGTACCGTCCGGCACCACGTGGCCGATCAGCCCGATCTCCTTGGCCTCGGCGGCGGTGATGTGCCGACCGGTCAGCAGGATGTCCGCGGCCACGGTGTAGGGGATCTGGCGGACCAGTCGCACCGCCGAGCCGGCGAGCGGGAACAGACCCCAACGCGCCTCGGACACACCGAATTTCGCACCCTCGGCAGCCACTCGGATATCGGTGCCCTGCAGGATTTCGGTGCCACCGGCAATGGCCGGACCTTCGACCGCCGCGATCAGCGGTTTGGTGAGTCGGCGGCCCTTGAGCAGCGCCTCCAATTTGGTCGGATCGAAGCTGCTTGCGTTGTCACCGGGATGCCGGGCGGTCATCGCCTTGAGGTCCATACCCGCGCAGAACGCGCCGCCCGCACCGGTCAGGATCGCGGCGCGAATTTCGGGATCGTTGTCCACCTGATCCCAGGCGTCGCGCATGATCGCCATCATCTCGGCCGAAAGGGCATTGCGGGCCTCGGGCCGATTCATGGTGACGATGAGGACATGATCGCGCTTCTCGACGAGGCAATCTGGCATTGCTGATTCTCCTGACTTTCCAGGGGTATGGCAGGTCGGCGGAGCCGGCCGGGGTGGGCAAATTCGGCCTTGTCAGAAACAGTAACACGTTCTATTTTTAGCTTTGTGAGCTACAACATAGCGGACCTAGTCGAACACGCCATCGATCTGATGCCCGACCGCGTAGCGCTGGCCGACAACGGCCGCGAGGTGACTTACGCGCAGCTGGAGGAGCGGGCCAACAAACTCGCCAACTACCTGCTGCAACAGGGTGTCCAACCGGGCGACAAGGTGGGCATCTATTCACGTAACACCATCGAGGCCGTCGAGGCCATGGTCGCGGTCTTCAAGGCTCGCGCCGTGATGATCAACGTGAATTTCCGATACGTCGAGAACGAGTTGCAGTACATCTTCGACAATTCGGATATGGTCGCCCTGATCCACGAGCGCCGCTACAGCGACCGGGTGGCCGGGGTTCGCCCGAATACGCCCCTGCTGAAGACGGTCGTCGTCGTCGACGACGATACGACCGGCACCATCCCCACCGCAGCCGATTCGGTGGAGTACGAGACGGTGCTGGCCGAGTCTTCCGGTGAGCGCGATTTCGGCGAGCGCTCGGCCGATGACATCTTCATGCTCTACACCGGCGGCACCACCGGCCTGCCCAAGGGCGTGATGTGGCGGCACGAGGACTGGTGGCGCGTGCTCGGCGGGGGCATCAACTTCCTCACCGGCGAATACGTCGAGGACGAATGGCATCAGTCCAAGACCGGTGCAGGCAACCCACAGATGGTCCGCTTCCCGATTCCGCCGATGATCCACGGTGGCTCACAAACCGCGACCTTCCACAGCCTGTTCGACGGCGGCAAGGCCGTAATGATTCCGGAATTCACCGGACACGGCGTGTGGCAGCACATCGACCGGCACAAGATCAACCTCATCTTCATCACCGGTGACGCCATGGCCCGGCCGATGGTGGACGCGCTCGCCGAGGGCAATCCGGAAACCGGTGAGCCATACGATCTTTCGAGTCTCTACGTGATCGCCAGCAGTGCCGCGCTGTTCTCGCCGACGCTCAAAGACCAGTTCCTGGAACGACTCCCGAACCGGATGATCACCGATTCCATCGGCTCTTCCGAAACCGGTTTCGGTGGTCTGGCCGTTGTCGCCAAGGGCGCCAACCACACCGGCGGCCCGCGGGTGAAGATCGATGCCGCCACCCAGGTGCTCGACGACCAGGGCAATCCGGTGGCGCCGGGCTCCGGGCAGGTCGGCTTCCTCGCACGCAGCGGCCACATTCCGGTCGGCTACTACAAGGACGAGGCCAAGACCAAAGCGACGTTCAAGGAGTTCAACGGAATTCGCTACTCGATTCCCGGCGATTACGCCCGGGTCGAGGAGGACGGCACGGTCACCATGCTCGGCCGCGGTTCGGTGAGCATCAATAGCGGTGGCGAGAAGATCTACCCGGAGGAGGTCGAGGGCGCGCTCAAGATTCACCCCGAGGTCTTCGACGCGCTCGTGGTCGGCGTTCCCGATGAACGTTGGGGGCAGCGGGTGGCGGCGGTCGTGCAGTGCCGCGGCGATAAGCGGCCCACCCTCGATGAGTTGCGTCCGGTGCTCACGCAGGAGATCGCGGCCTACAAGCTGCCGCGCAGTGTATGGTTCGTCGACCAGATCAAGCGCAATCCGGCGGGCAAGCCCGACTACAAATGGGCCAAGGCGCAAACCGAGGAGCGCCCGGCCGACGAGCACGCCGACGCGAGCAACAAGTAGTAGCGGCTGGGCATAGACATCGGCAAGGGCTGCCGAGCAACGCGGCAGTCCTTGCCCATTTGCCGTTGGTTCGGCGGCGATTGGAGATCGAATTGGCAACGCCCTATGCGTTTTTCGCGGCAACCGACAACGGGTTCGAGCCGCTGCCGTTCGCAGCGAGCCATTGGTCGCCGAATATGGTCAATGGGCCCGCGATCTGCGGACTGTTGGCCAGGGCGCTGGAGCAACAGCACTGCGCGGATGGCTTCTCGCCCGCCCGACTGACCGTCGACCTGTTCCGGCCCACCTTGAAAAAGCCGGTGACGGTGGTGACCGAGTTGGTGCGCGACGGCAAGCGGATTCGGGTCGCCGATGCCGCCCTGATGCAGGATGGTATGGACGTGGCCCGCGCCAGCGCGGTCTTCCTGAAGCGATCGGCGCAGCCGCCGGGCGAGCGGTGGACGCGCGCGCAATCCCCACAGCCGCCGCCGGTTCCGGTCGCGGACGGACCGACAGCGCCGCTGTGGAGCAGCGACGATGGTCTCGACGGCTGGTCGCCCAGAATCGGCGATCATCAGAACAGCGCACGCAAGCGCATATGGCAGGCCCCACTCTCGGTGGTCGAGGGTGAGCCGCCTTCGGCGTTCGCCGGTGTGGCGATGATCGGCGAGTCGACCAGCCTCATGACCAACTGGGGTACCACCGGAATCGGTTTCATCAATGCCGATCTCACCCTGGCGCTGGCGCGCCCGCTCATCGGGTTGGAGATCGGGGTCGAGGCCGACAGCCATATCAGCGCCGATGGCATCGCCGTCGGCAGTGCGACCTTGTTCGATCGGCACGGATCCTTCGGCACCTGTGTGGTGACCGCACTGGCCAATGCCGCCCGGCAGGTCGACTTCGCCGATGGCGATCCACTGGAGCGAGCCGGCATTCGCTGACGCCCTCAGGTGCCGGGATAGTCCATCCAGAACGGCTCCCATTGGTGGCCGTCGGGATCGATGAAGGTGCGGCCGAACATCCCGACCTGGGCCTCCTGGGCCCTGCGGTCCTCGTTGATTTCCTCGGTGCCGCCGGCGGCCAGTGCCGCGTTGGTGAGTACGTCGACTTCGTGGGCGCTGGCCAGGGATAACGCATAGGCGCCACCGCTGGTCGCGACCGTGTCGGCGATCGGACGCTTGCTGAAGGTCGTGAAGAAATCCTTGGTCAGCAGCATGGCGCAGATATTGTCGTCGATGACGATGCAGGCGGAATTGTCATCGGTGAAGTCCTGGTTCACCTTCCAGCCGATGGCCGCGTAGAAGTTCTTGGACCGGCCCAGGTCTGCGACCGGAAGATTGATGAAGATCATCTTGCTGGGCATGCGGGGTCCTTACGTCGTCTTCGGCGGTTTCTCTGTAGAGACGGAATGAACGCGCTGAACTCATCGCTCGCGGGCGTTGCGTGACCGGATGCAAACCCACACCAGGCCGAGATGATCTTGATTCCGCAGGTAGGTGGCTTTTTGTGCTCGAATGTGTCGGTGGGCTGTGGCAGGGTGACACCCATGAACGACTCGTCCGGCTCCACTGTCGGCCTCACCCCGGATGTCCTCGAGTCCTTCGAAGGACATCGGCGAGAGCTGTGTGCGTACGCCTATCGCATGCTCGGCTCCTCCTTCGAAGCGGAGGATGCGGTGCAGGAAACCTTCACGCGCGCATGGAAGTCCTATGGCTCGTTCGAGGGGCGCGCCAGCCTACGGTCCTGGCTGTACAAGATCACCACGAACGTCTGTCTCGATATGCTCGACGGCCCACAGCGCCGGGCCAGGCCGATGGATCTGTCCGGTCCGTCGCGGCCGGATTCGCCGATGCCCATACCGCAGCCGGATTACGTTTGGATCGAACCGATCCCGAACGCACTGGCCTTCGGATCGGATCCGGCCGAGCATGCCTCGGTCAAGGACACACTGCGGCTGGCATTTGTCGCGGCCTGTCAACATCTGCCCGCGACCCAACGCGCCATCCTGATCATGCGCGAGGTGCTGCGGTTCTCGGCCAGCGAGACGGCCGAGGCGCTCACCATGTCCTCCGCCTCGGTGAACAGCGCACTGCAACGCGCCAGAGCCACCATGTCGAAGGTGCAGCCCACAGCCACCGACACCTACGACGAAACCGATAGCGACCAGCGCAAACTCGTCGACGATTTCGTGAAGGCCTTCGAGGCCTACGATATGGACACCCTCACGACCCTGCTGAAAACCGATGTGGCACTGTCCATGCCGCCGCTCGAACTCTGGGTCTCGGGCCCCGAGAACGTGGCCGCCTTCATGCTCGGCCACGGCAAGGGCTGCCGCGATTCCCGCATGATCCGTCTGCAAGGCGCCAACGGCCTCCCCGCGTTCGGCCACTACAAACCGAGCGAAACCGAACCCGGCGTCTGGCTCCCCTGGTCCATCACGGTGCTCGAACTCGACGGCGACGCAATCACCGGACTCAACTTCTTCCTCGACATCGAAAAGCTGTTCCCGCTTTTTGGTTTGGCACCGGAGCTGCGCGAATCGGTTGCGTGAGGTTGGTCGTCCATGGGTGAGCGGCAGGGTACCGGAGAGAGTGAGCTGAGCAGGGGCGGCTGGGCCGAGGCAGAGGCGGGCGAACCGGACAAGCAGACCGGCAAGCCAACGGATGGATAGCCACAGCCAACCGCTACCCAAGTGAGGCCAGGCCGGTAGATGGCCGCTGATTCCGGTGCGGCGCACGAATTCGCGTGGCACGCATGAATTCTCGGGGCAAAAACCATGCGTGGCGCGCGAAAACGTTTGCGGCACAAGTGACTACGGCAAGGTAGGGCAGACCAGTTGACGCTCGGACCGGACCTGGGGACGAGCAGATCGATCCAGCGGGCCTCGTCGAACCAGAGGACACGCGCGGCTGTCCCGCATAGTCTGTGACCATGGCGCACAACCAGCGCTATCGCGCAGAACGCGTACCCTCTGCGGGATAGGCACTGGACATGCGACAGACACTCCCTACGCTGGGATGTAGCGGTCGCGAAGTTTGCGCTTGTAGAGTTTGCCGTTGGGGTCGCGGGGGAGTTCATCGACGTAGTCGATCGAGCGGGGCATTTTGTATTTGGCCAATTGGGTTGCGGCGTAGGCCAGTAGTTCGGCGGTGAGGTCGGCATTGCCTTCGACACCGGCGACGGGCTGGACTACGGCCTTGACCTCTTGGCCCCAATCCGGGTGGGGTAGACCGAAGACCGCGACATCTTCGACCTTGGGGTGGGTGGTCAGGACGTTCTCGATTTCGGCCGGGTAGATGTTCACACCGCCGGACAGGATCAGGTCGGAGCGGCGGTCGTGCAGGTAGAGGTAGCCGTCCTCATCGAGGTGACCGATATCGCCGACCGTGAAAAGGTCGCCGACTCTTGACTCTTCGGTCTTCTCCTTGGCGTGGTGGTATTCGAAGCTGGACGCGCCCATCTTCATATAGACCAGACCCGGCTCCCCGACGGGCAGCTCGGAGCCGTCCTCCTCGCTGAGCACCTTGATGACCGACCACGGCCAGGCCTTGCCCACCGAGCCCGGCTTCTTCAGCCAGTCGGTGCCATTGATGACCGTGCCGCCCCCTTCGGTCGCCGCGTAGTACTCGGTGACCGTCGGCCCCCACCACTCCAGCATCCGTCGCTTGGTTTCGGCGGGGCACGGGGCCGCGCCGTGCACCATGCTGCGCAGCGATGACACGTCGTACTCGGCGCGCACCTCCGCCGGCAGCGCGAGCAGCCGGTGGAACTGGGTCGGCACCATATGGCTGTGGGTCACCCGATACTTGTCGATGAGCCGCAGCATCTCCTCGGCGTCCCAGCGATCCATCAGAACGAGCTTGTGCCCCAACTGAATAGAGATAGTCGCGAAGTTCAGCACGGCCGTGTGATACAGCGGCGAACCGCAGATGTGCACGTTATCGTCATAGGGCTTCAGTTCGAACAGACCGAAGAACGCGGACGAATACACCGGTACGACATCCGGGTCGGTGCCGGTGAGTGGACGCCGAACGCCCTTGGGCCGCCCCGTAGTTCCGGAGGTGTAGAGCATCGGCGCACCGGTCGTCCGGTTATCGGGCCGACCGGTATCGGCCGCCCCCAGCCACGACACCGGCTTGAAGCCTTCGATCTCGCCGACCGCGAAGCGCGCGGTGGCGGGCAGTCCGGCCTCATCGGCGGCGGCGATCGCGGCAGCGGCGAACCGGTCGCTGGCGATGAATGCCTTGGCCTCGCTGTCGGCGAGGATGTAGGCGACCTCCGGGCCGGTCAGATGCCAGTTCACCGCGACGATGTACAGCCCGGCCTGATAGGCCGCGAAGTAGGCGGCCACCGCCTCGACGCAGTTGTGCACCATGGTGACCAGCACGTCGCCGGGCTGCAGGCCGAGCGACCGTAGTCCGATGCCGTAACGGTTTGCGAGCGTGGCCAATTCGCGATAGGTCACTTCGCGGCCGGATGGATCCACCAGTGCGATCCGATCGGGTTCCGTGTTCGCGATGTTCCAGAGACCGAGAATTTCTACTGAGTCCTGCGTCATCCCTACGAATCTAGAACGTGTTCTACATCTGTACAAGGGGTGCGAGCCGATGCAGTTGCTCGATATCTGGAACCGACACCAGCATCTCGGTGACACCCGCGGCTTCCCAGACCCCGAGTTGCTTACGGACCTGCTCCTCGTCGCCGATGATCGCGGTATCCACAATCAGCTCATCCGGCACCATGGCGGCGGCCTCGGCCTTCTTCCCGGATTGGAACAGCCTGCCGATCTCGTCGACCTCGCGCTCATATCCCATGCGCCGGTAGACCTGCGCGTGGAAATTCAGCTCCGGTGCGCCCATGCCACCGATGTAGAGCGCCATGATCCAGCGCATCCGCTCCAACTCGCTCTTGGGATCGTCGGTGATCACCACCTGACAGCTCGCGGCGATCTCGAAATCGTCCCGCGAACGCCGCGCGCCGGCCCTGGCGAAGCCCTCATCGAGCCAGTCGTTGTACATCCCGGCCAGCCGCGGCGCGTAGTAGATCGCCAGCCAGCCATCGGCGATCTCGGCGGTCAGTGCCACATTCTTGGGCCCCTCCGCACCCAGCCAGATCGGCATATCCGCTCGTAGCGGGTGCACGATCGGCTTGAGCGGCTTGCCGAGTCCGGTCGATCCCGGTCCGGTGTAGGGCAGCGGGTACTGCGGCCCGTCATTGGTGACCGGCGCCTGCCGCTCCAGGATGCGGCGAATGATGCCGACGTACTCCCTGGTGCGCTGTAGCGGCTTGGCGAACGGCTGCCCGTACCAGCCCTCGACCACCTGCGGTCCGGAAACGCCGAGCCCGAGGATGGCCCGGCCACCGCTGAGATGGTCGAGCGTCAGCGCATGCATCGCCGTCGCGGCGGGGGTGCGCGCCGACATCTGCACCACCGAGGTGCCCAGCCGCACCCGATTCGTCGACGAGCCCCACCACATCAGCGGTCCGAAGGCATCCGACCCCCAGGATTCGGCGGCGAAGACCGCGTCGAACCCGGCCGCCTCGGCGGCGACCACCAACTCACCGGCATTCTGTGGCGGCTGCGCCATCCAGTAGCCGAGTTGCAATCCGAACTTCATGGCCGACCTCTTTCCACACGACTTCTTGCCACCAGAATAAGAACCTGTTCTACTCGATATCGTGACTCAGGGGAATACGGCATCCGGCATAATTACGGATGAGAGAGGGTCGGATTTGAACACCGGCCCCGATGTACTCAGCGCACCCCTGCGGGTGCAATTCGACTACACACGATCGGTCGGACCGATCATCGGCACCTTCCTGACCAAGCTGCGCGCCCGCAAGATCGTCGGCATGCGCGGGTCGGACGGGCGGGTACTGGTGCCGCCGCCGGAATACGATCCGGTCACCTCCGCGCCGCTGACCGAATTCGTCGATGTGGCCGATACCGGCACCGTCCAGTCGTGGACCTTCGTGCGCGAGCCGCTGCCCGGCCAGCCGTTCGACCGCCCGTTCGCCTGGGCCTTGATCAAGCTCGACGGCGCGGACACCACACTGCTGCACGCGGTCGATGTCACCGCGCCCGAGGACATCCACACCGGACTACGCGTGGTCGCGCGCTGGGCCGACGAGACGATCGGCAGCATCAAAGACATCGCCTGCTTCGAACCGGGCGAGACCTCCACCGCACCGGCGGAACCCAGCGCGGACGGTGAGCCGATCGAGGTGATCACCACCCCGGTCGACCTGCACTACATACACAGCGCATCGCCGCAGGAGACCGTCTACCTGCGCGGTCTGGCCGAGGGCAAGTTGCTCGGCGGACGCACGGATGCCGCGGGCAAGGTGTACTTCCCGCCGCGCGGCGCCAATCCGACCAACGGCCGTCCGACCGACGAAATCGTCGAGCTGCCCGACCGCGGCATAGTCACCACCTTCTGCATCGTGAATGTGCCGTTCCTCGGCCAGCGGATCAAGCCGCCGTACGTCGCGGCCTATGTGCTGCTCGACGGCGCCGATATCCCGGTGCTGCACCTGGTGCTCGGCTGCGAGGCGAGCGAGGTGCGGATGGGCATGCGAGTGGAGGCGGTGTGGAAGCCACGCGAGGAGTGGGGCTTCGGGCTCAGCAATGTGGACCACTTCCGACCCACCGGCGAGCCGGATGCCGACTACGAGACCTATAAGCACCACCTCTGAGAGGCCACGTTGACGAACAACGCTCTGCCTACCCACCCCGCCGCTTGCGACATCGCGGTTGTGGGCTTCGCCCACGCACCGCATGTGCCGGAGACCTTCGGCACCACCAATGGTGTCGAGATGCTGGTGCCTATCTTCCAGCAGCTCTACGCCCGACTGGGCATTACCAAGTCCGACATCGACTTCTGGTGCTCCGGTTCTTCGGATTACCTTGCGGGCCGCGCATTCTCGTTCATCTCGGCGGTCGACGCCATCGGCGCGGTGCCGCCGATCAACGAATCACATCTCGAAATGGACGCCGCGTGGGCGCTCTACGAGGCATTCGTCAAGCTCCGCTCCGGCCAGGCGCAGACGGCGCTGGTGTACGGCTTCGGCAAGTCCTCCGCGGGTACGCTGCGCCAGGTTCTGACCATGCAACTCGATCCGTATCTGGTGACGCCGCTGTGGCCGGACGCACTGTCCATCGCCGGTTTGCAGGCACAGGCCGGACTGGATGCCGGACGCTGGACCGAGCGCGATATGGCGGCGG
The DNA here is from genome assembly GCF_040674855.1 of Nocardia sp. NPDC049707. NCBI lineage: Bacteria > Bacillati > Actinomycetota > Actinomycetes > Mycobacteriales > Nocardiaceae > Nocardia > Nocardia sp. NPDC049707. Next base: position 32,821 of record NZ_JBFANN010000051.1, read on the forward strand.
TGGCCGCCGGTGCTTCCGGTGACATCGAAAGTCTGCTCGCCACACCGTATGTCGCCGATCCGCTGCGCGCGCACGATGTCGCACCGGTCACCGATGGCGCGGCGGCGATTGTGCTCGCGGTCGGCGACCGAGCGCGCGAACTGTGCGAGCGCCCCGCCTGGATCACCGGTATAGCGCATCGGGTGGACACCCCCAACCTCGGCGCCCGCGATCTGACCGTCTCCCCGTCGACTTCGGCTGCGGCACAGTCGGTTACCGGCGGCGATACCAGCGGCGTCGATATCGCCGAATTGCATGCGCAGTTCAGCCATCAGCAGCTGATCCTCGCCGAGGCTATCGGCCTGCGACCCGAGACCAAGGTGAACCCGTCGGGCGGCGCACTTGCCGGGAATCCGATGTTCGCGGCGGGTCTGGAGCGCATCGGCTTCGCGGCCGAGGCGATTATCGCGGGCACCGCGAATCGCGCGCTCGCTCATGCCAGCAGCGGTCCGGCGTTGCAGCAGAACCTGGTGACCGTTTTGGATTCGGAGGCGAGCCGATGAATTTTCCCGCTGCGGTGCTCGGCACCGGACAAACCCATCACGTGACGAAACGAACCGATGTGTCCATGGCGGGCATGTGTCGCGAGGCCATCGATCGCGCGCTCGTCGATGCCGGACTCACCATCGCCGATATCGATGCGGTGGTGGTCGGTAAGGCGCCGGACTTCTTCGAGGGCGTCATGATGCCCGAGCTGTATCTGGCGGATGCGTTGGGCGCCACCGGAAAACCGCTGCTCCGCGTGCATACCGCCGGATCCGTCGGCGGCTCCACGGGTATCGTCGCCGCCAATCTGGTGCAGGCCGGGGTGCACAAGCGTGTGCTCGCCATTGCCTGGGAGAAGCAGTCGGAATCGAATGCCATGTGGGCGTTGTCGTTTCCGGTGCCCTTCACCATGCCCGTTGGCGCGGGTGCGGGCGGCTACTTCGCCCCGCATGTGCGGTCCTACATCCGCCGCGCGAACGCACCGGGCCATATCGGCGCGATGGTGGCGGTAAAGGATCGCCGCAACGGCGCGAAGAATCCGTTGGCACATCTGCATCAGCCCGATATCACGCTGGAGAAGGTGCTCTCCTCCCAAATGCTGTGGGATCCGATCCGATTCGACGAGACCTGCCCGTCCTCGGACGGTGCGTGCGCGCTGGTGATCGGTGACGAGGAGGCCGCGAAGGCCGTCGAGGCCACCGGTAAGAAGGTCGCGTGGGTGCACGGCACCGCCATGCGCACCGAACCGACCACCTTCGCCGGACGCGATCAGGTCAATCCGCAGGCCGGACAGGATGCCGCGGCCGCGCTGTGGCACGCCGCCGGAATCACCGACCCGCTCAACGAGATCGACGTCGCCGAGATCTACGTGCCGTTCTCCTGGTTCGAGCCGATGTGGCTGGAGAACCTGGGCTTCGTCCCGCAGGGCGACGGTTGGAAGCTCACCGACAAGGGCGAGACCGAGATCGGCGGCACCCTGCCGGTCAATCCGTCCGGTGGCGTGCTCTCCTCGAATCCGATCGGCGCTTCCGGGCTCATCCGATTCGCCGAGGCCGCCAAACAGGTCATGGGCCGGGCCGGGGACTACCAGGTCGCGAATGCCAAGAAGGCGCTCGGGCACGCGTATGGTGGTGGGTCGCAGTACTTCTCGATGTGGGTGGTCGGCTCGGAGCAGCCCAGTTGATGACCCCGCTGAAGTTCACCATCGGCATCGCGCTGAGCCCGCTCGAGCAGCTGCCGGAATTGGCGAAAACCGCTGAGGAGTGCGGATTTTCGTCGATCGCGCTACCCGATTCGCTGTTCTATATGAAGTCGGCGGCGGCGAAGTATCCCTATACCACCGACGGCAGCCGCTTCTGGGGCCCGGAGACGCCATGGGTCGACCCGCTCATCGGTGCGACCGCCATGGCCGCGGTGACCAGCCGAATTCGCTTCTACACCAACGTGCTCAAGCTCGGTTCACGCAATCCGCTGCTGCTTGCGCGTCAGGTGGGCTCCGTCGCCAACCTGTCGGGCAACCGGTTCGGGTTCGGTGTCGGAATCGGCTGGGCGCCCGAGGAATTCGAATGGTGCGGGGTGCCCTACGCCGATCGCGGCGCACGGGTCGACGAGATGATCGAGGTCATCAAACTGGTACTCGGCGGCGGCATGGTCGAGTACCACGGGAAATTCTTCGATTTCGAACCGCTGCAGATCAGCCCGGCGCCGAGCGAACCGGTGCCGTTCTACATCGGCGGCCACACCGCGCCCGCACTGCGCCGGGCAGCCAAGATCGGTGACGGCTGGACCTCAGCCATGATGACCTACGACGAACTGTGCGCCACCATTGGCAAGCTCACTACGCTGCGCGCCGAATTCGGCAGGGAGAGCGCACCTTTCGAAATCCAGGCGGTGTGCATCGACAAGTTCGGCCGCTCCGGATATCAGGATCTGGCCGATGCCGGGGTGACCGATGCGATCGTGGTCCCGTGGCTGGCCGACGGTATCGGCTTCGATGGTGAGCTGGCGGCCAAACAGGAGTCACTGCGCCGCTTCGCCGCGAAGAATATCGAGGAACCCATCGTCGCGAAGGCACGCGTATGAGTAATTCCGAACATCCAGCACGAGCCGCCGGACTCGCGTCGCAGGCCGCGGTGCGGGCCAAGGACAAGCAGGCCTGGCTCGAGCTGTTCGCAACGGACGGCATTGTCGAAGATCCCGTCGGCCCTTCGGGTTTCGATCCGGATGGCAAGGGCCATCGCGGTAAGGAGGCCATCGCGGCCTTTTGGGATATGGCGATCGCGAAGACCGATTCGATCGAGTTCCTGTTCGAGGATTCCTTCGCCTGCGGTAACGAGATCGCCTTCACCGGCCTGATCCGCACCACGATGGGCGGACACCAGATCGATGCCGAGGGCGTCTTCACCTACAAGGTCGACGAATCGGGCAAAATCGCTGCGCTGCGGGCCTTTTGGGAGGTCGACCGCGCCATGGCGACGGCGAAACCGAGCATCTGAGCGGCTGCCCCTCCCCTCCGGGGGCAGCCGCAACAAGGGCCCTCGCACCGGCTTTGGACACACCGGTACGAGGGCCCTTGTCTGTCACCGAAGCCGGGGGACCGAGACTGCCGACACCAAGCCTGGATCCCCCGCATTTCAGTGCGCGACCGGGCAGCCCGAGGTCTTGTAGTCGACCTGGAATTCCTTGACCCCGTTGAGCCAGCCGGAACGCAGCCGCTTGGGATCACCGAGCTTGGTGATATCGGGCATGGCGTCGGCAATGGCGTTGAAGATCAGATCGACCTCCATCCGCGCCAGATTCGCACCGATGCAGAAGTGTGCGCCGGTACCGCCGAAGGACAAGTGCTGGTTGTCCTTTCGCATGATGTCGAACTGCTCCGGGTTCTCGAAGACGTCCTCGTCGAAGTTGGCCGAGCGGTACAGCATGACCACCCGCTGCCCCTTCTTGATCTGCACGCCGCCGAGTTCGGTGTCCTCCAGCGCGGTCCGCTGGAACGAGGTGACCGGGGTGGCCCAGCGGATGATCTCGTCGGCGGCGGTGGCCGGACGCTCGTTCTTGAACAGCTCCCACTGGTCCGGATGCTCCAGGAAGGCCGCCATGCCATGGGTGATCGCATTGCGGGTCGTCTCATTGCCCGCGACGGCCAGTATGATCACGAAGAAACCGAACTCCTCCGGAGTCAGCTCATCGCCGTCGACATCCGCTTCGATCAGTTTGGTCACGATATCGTCGGCCGGGCATTCCTTTCGCGCCGCGGCCATCTGATAGGCGTAGCCGAGCACCTCGGCGGAGGCGGAGGCCGGATCGGCCGTGCTCTCCGGATCGTCGTAGCCGGTCATATCGTTGGACCAGGTGAAGACCTTCCCGCGGTCCTCCTGCGGAATGCCGATCAGCTCGGCGATCGCCTGCAGCGGCAGTTCGGAGGCCACCTGAGTGACGAAGTCGCCGGAGCCGTTCTGCACCGCCGCCTTCACGATGGTTTCGGCCCTGGTCTCGAGTTCGGCACGCAGACCGTTGATCACGCGCGGGGTGAAGCCGCGGGAGATGATCTTGCGCAGTTTGGTGTGCTGAGGTGCGTCCATGTTCAACAGCACGAAACGCTGCAGTTCGATCTGCTCGCGGGTGATGTCGTCATTGAAGCGCGGGATCGCGGTGTTCTCGAAGGTGGAGAACACATCGCTGCGCCGCGACACCTCCTTGACGTCGGCATGCTTGCTCACCACCCAGAAGCCGTCGTCATGGAAGCCCCCGACCTCGGCGGGCTGTGGATTCCACCAAATCGGTGCGGTACGGCGCAGTTCGGCGTACTCCTCGACCGGAACACGCTCGGCATAAATGTCCGGGTCCGTGACATCGAACCCATCCCGCAGGTTCGGCCGGGCATTGCGCTGGTCTACCACCAGATGCTTCCTTCGACAAACTGAAACACGTTCTACAATTATTCAAGCATAGGCTGCATAATGAGGGAAGAACTGGACTGATTCTGTCCGCACATGCGTGAACACACGTTTCAGTTTCCTGTCCCAGACGAAAGGTTGAACATGGGCACACCCGTCATCGTCGAGGCCGCTCGCACCCCCATCGGCAAGCGCGGCGGCTGGCTCGCCGGACTGCACGCCACCGAACTGCTCGGCCTCGCCCAGCGCGGACTGCTCGAGAGGGCGCATCTGGATCCCACATCGGTCGAGCAGGTCATCGGCGGCTGCGTCACCCAGGCCGGCGAGCAGTCCAATAACGTGACCCGCGTCGCCTGGCTGCACGCCGGGCTGCCGTGGCAGGTCGGCGCCACCACCATCGACGCGCAGTGCGGATCGGCGCAGCAGGCCAACCACCTGATCGCCGGACTGATCGCAACCGGCGCCATCGATATCGGCATGGCCTGTGGCGTGGAGGCAATGAGCCGAGTTCCCTTGGGCGCCAATGTCGGCGAGAACGCGGGCCCGCGCCGCCCGGCTTCCTGGAATATCGATCTGCCGAATCAGTTCGAGGCGGCCGAGCGTGTTGCCAAGCGGCGCGGCCTCACTCGCGATGATCTCGACGAACTCGGCGTCCGCTCGCAGCGGTTGGCGGCCCAGGCTTGGGCCGAGGGACGCTTCGACCGCGAGGTGCTCACCGTGGCGGCGCCCGCCGTCGACAAGGAAGGCAAGCTCACCGGCGAAAAGCTGGACGTAACAAGGGACCAGGGCCTGCGCGACACCACGCCCGAGGGGCTGGCCAAGCTGAAGCCGGTAATGGAGGGCGGAATCCATACCGCGGGGACCTCATCGCAGATCTCCGATGGCGCGGCAGCGGTATTGCTGATGGACGAAAAGGCCGCACAGCGAGCGGGTTTGCGCCCTCGCGCCCGGATCGTGAGCCAGGTACTCGTCGGCGCGGAGCCCGAGTTCCATCTCGACGGTCCGGTGCAGGCATGCACCCGACTGCTCGAACGGTCCGGAATGAATATCGGTGATATCGACCTGTTCGAGATCAATGAAGCCTTTGCGGCAGTTGCACTTTCATGGGCTTCTGTACACAAGCCGGACATGGATCGCGTAAATGTAAACGGTGGTGCGATTGCCCTCGGACATCCCGTTGGCTCAACCGGATCTCGGCTCATCACAACGGCTTTGCATGAACTCGAGCGTTCCGGCGGCAGCACCGCGATGGTACTCATGTGTGCAGGTGGCGCATTGGCGACAGGCACCATCATCGAGAGGTTGTAGCAGTTTCAACCAATTCTGCCTCATAGGTTGAACGTTCATGCCCACGAGCCGAAAACGTGTCGTACGCCACACAAAGACCAGCTCAGGTGTATGGATGACCGAACAGCTACCTTTTCGCTATCATGGACTCGACGGGCAAGACCCTCGCGACGGGCCAGAACCGGTTCACACCACGTTTTCTCAAGAGCCGTTGGCGTGACCCGCAAACGCCACCATCACAGCGCCTTCCCCGGGGCGACACCTAGAAGCTTCAAGGAAATCCCGAATCAGGCGTAGGTTTTCAGTTACTGAGCCGCTAATATCAATGATACGTATCCGAGATAACGACTGTTAGTACAGCGAAGGGAATTGGGCGGCTCACAATGGCTGATTTCGCGGCGCGGCTGAACAAGCTGTTCGAAACCGTGCATCCCCCGGGGCGCAAGCCGCACACCAACGCGGAGGTTGCGGCTGCGCTGACAGCCTCCGGGCATCCGATCTCGAAACCGTACCTCTCGCAGTTGCGGTCGGGACAGCGGACCAACCCGTCAGACGAAACGGTGGCTGCACTGGCCAAGTTCTTCAAGGTCAAACCGGACTACTTCTTCAACGACATCTATGCCGCCAAGATCGATCACGATCTGGAGTTGCTGTCCCAGCTGCAGGGCTACGGGCTGCGACGGTTGTCGAGTAGGGCGTTCGACCTGTCCGAAGAATCACAGAACCTCCTCACCTCCATGGCGGAGAAGTTGCGGGCAAGCGAGGGCCTGCCCGAAATTCCTCCGGACGGTACCGAATAGGTTCTCCCACAGCGCAGTACGGTGCGACCCCCAAGGGTCGCACCGTACTGCGTCATGGGTATGGATGTTATCGACTCCATCACCACCGGCGTCATCCATAAAATGTGGGCTTGGCGACGAGTGCAGGGTTGCGAAAGAAGCGCGCTTCAGTCACCGGGTTGTGACGAAATCAGTTGTGCGGATACGTCGGTAGACACATGGAATCCGGCATGGCCATAGGACCTGCCGGATTCCTTGCTATGTCAACCATTCTGAATACCCGGAGCGAGTCCTTCAGAATGCCTCGGACCGATCGCTTTTGGTGTTACTCGTTATTCTGGACAGCGGCTCCGGCATCCGCTTCGTAGGCACGGGCGATCGCATGGACCCAACCGCGGGGACTAATGCCCTCCGGCGGAGCAATCCACCGCGCGTCGACTACTACATCGCCCAATGGGTTTCGCGCCCACTGCGCAACTCGGTCGGCGCGCGCCGATACCAGTGGCGGAGGCGGACCCGCGGCAACCAATTCGACGCCGCCGCCGGATTGCAGATACAGCGCATCCGTGATCTGCGCGACCTGATCGGATGCCTCGAGCTGCGTGAAGGTACCCGGCTGGCCGTGGGCGACCACCTCCGGAAACCGGCCGACGATGAGGCGGTGCAGAACCTTGGTCTGCCGCAACAGAATTCGCGCGCGCACCCACAACTCCACCACGATCCAGACCGTGCCGAACGGCGCAAAAACGGGGCAGACCAGTACGTATGTCGATGCCGCGTTGCCGTCACCATATGGTACGGAAGTACCGATCTATGGCGGGTCAAGCAATCGCCGAGCGGCCTGATAACAGCCGCTCGGCACGATTATTCGGCAGATCTGTCGGCGCTCACGCGCCGTACACCGCTTCCGGCGCAACGGACTTGGCGATCAGATCGGCGACCACCGGGCCGAGTTCGGCCGGATTCCAGCGGGCGCCGCGGTCCACAGCGGTGCCGTGGCGCCAGCCGTCGGCCAGTGCGACCCTGCCACCCTCGACCTCGAACATTCGTCCGGTGACGGCCGCGGATTGCGGACTGCCGAGCCAGACGACGATCGGCGAGACATTCTCGGGCGCCATGGCGTCGAAGCCATCCTCGGGGGCAGTCATGGTCTCGGCGAAGACGGTTTCGGTCATGCGCGTGCGGGCAGCGGGGGCGATGGCGTTGACAGTGACGCCATAGCGCGCGAATTCGGCAGCCGCGGTGATGGTCAAACCTGCGATACCCGCCTTGGCCGCACCGTAATTGCTCTGGCCGACGCTGCCCTGCAGGCCCGCGCCGGAACTCGTATTGATGATGCGGGCATCGACCGGGCGACCCGCCTTGGACTCGCCCCGCCAGTACTCGATCGCGTGGCGCATGGTCGCGAAGTGGCCCTTGAGATGGACCCGGATCACCGCATCCCACTCGTCCTCACCCAGGTTCACCAGCATCCGGTCGCGCACGAAACCGGCATTGTTGACCAGCACGTCCAGGCCACCGAAGGTATCGACGGCCTGGCGGATGAGATTGCGGGCGCCATCCCAGTCCGCGATGTCGTCGCCATTGGCCACGGCCTCGCCGCCGAGCGCCTTGATCTCGGCGACGACCTGTTCGGCGGGCGTCTCGCTGGTCGCCGCGCCGTTCAACGCGGAGCCGAGATCATTGACGACCACGCGGGCTCCGGCGGCGGCGAAGGCGAGCGCATGCGCCCGGCCGATACCTCGGCCGGCGCCGGTGACGATGACAATGCGCCCCGCGCAGATCTGCTCGGTGTCCATAACCTGTTGTGTCCTTTTCGTTTTCGGTTCGATTGCTCAGGCCTGAGCGGTCTGGTCGCCGAGATTCGCATTCGACGCCGCCAGGAATGCCGGACGCTCACCGCCGCCGTGCACCAGCAGCGTCGCGCCACTGACATAGGCGGCCAGGGATGAGGTCAGGAACGCGGCGCAGCGGCCGATGTCCTCTGGGCAGGCCATCCGACCGAGCGGGATGGTCGCGCCGACGGCGTCGATACCGTCTTGGTCGCCGTAGTGCAGTTCGCTCAGTTCGGTGACAACCGGGCCAACGACCAGCGAATTCACCCGAACCTTCGGCGCCCATTCGACGGCGAGCGAGGAGGTCAGGCTATCGACGCCTGCCTTGGCCGCGCCGTAGGCGGCGGTACCCGGCGACGGTCGGTGACCGCTCACGCTGGACACCATCACAATGGAGCCGCCTCCCGGCTGCCGCTGCATCACCGCATTGGCGGCCTGCGAGACCAGCAGGGGCGCAAGCAGATTCAGTTCGACGATCTTGCTGTGGAAATTCTTGCTGGCATCGGCGGCGAGGGCGAACGGCGCACCGCCCGCATTGTTGATCAGGTGATCGAGGCGGCCGTGCCGCGCGACGATCGTGTCGACCAACCCCTGCACCGCCTCAGCATCGCGTACATCGCAGGGCAGGTATTCGATCGCCCGTCCCGCGTGCCGCACCGGCTCGTCACCGGGGCGTCGCGCGCAGGCCACCACGGTCGCGCCCGCGGCCAGGAAGGCCCTGCTGACGCCCGCACCCACCCCGCGCACGCCGCCGGTAACCAGGACGACATTGCCGGTGAGGTCTATTTCGAGTGCCACCGTGCTAACCTACCAAGCAACTGCTTGCTTTGCCAATGCACAGCGACTGCTCGCGGGTCGCTCGAAACGATCAGCGCTGAGGTTTGAGCGGCACCTCGGCACACACGATGGGACATGCGATGGGGATCAACCGTCACACCGAATCAACCGGCATCACTGTGGTCACGGTCGACTACCCGCCGGTCAACGCCATACCGTCCGACGGCTGGTTCACGCTCGCGGATGAGATCCGCGCGGCCGGGCGCGATCCGGAAACCAAAGTGGTGGTGTTGCGCGCCGAGAACCGCGGCTTCAATGCCGGTGTCGACATCAAGGAGATGCAGCGCACCCCGGGTCATCAGGCGCTGATCGACGCGAATCACGGCTGCTTCGAGGCCTTCGCGGCCGTCTACGACTGCCCGGTTCCGGTGATCGCGGCGGTGCAGGGCTTCTGCCTCGGCGGCGGCATCGGCCTGGTCGGCAATGCCGATGTCGTAATCGCCTCGGATGACGCGACTTTCGGACTTCCCGAGGTAGACCGCGGTGCACTCGGTGCGGCCACCCATCTGTCCCGGCTGGTGCCGCAGCATCTGATGCGCGCGCTGTTCTATACCGCGAGCACCATCACCGCACAGCAGTTGCAGCACTTCGGTTCGGTGTACCAGGTGGTGCCGCGCGCGGAACTCGACGCCGCCGCACTGGAAGTCGCCAAGAACATCGCGGCCAAGGACAGCCGGGTGATCCGGGCGGCCAAGCGGGCACTCAATGGCATCGATGTGCAGGACGTGCACCGCAGTTACCGCTACGAACAGGGCTTCACCTTCGAACTGAATCTGGCCGGTGTCGCGGATGAGATCCGCGCGCGGTTCGACGACGATCTGGCCGCGCGCAAGGAAGAAAGCAAGGAAAACTGATGCGGGACAAGCGAATGTCGCTCGACGAGGTCGTCGGCGAACTGCGCAGCGGGATGACCATCGGCATCGGCGGCTGGGGCTCGCGGCGCAAGCCGATGGCGCTGGTGCGGGCCATCCTGCGCTCGGATATCACCGATCTGACCGTGGTCAGCTACGGCGGACCGGATCTCGGTCTGCTGTGTTCGGCGGGCAAGGTGCGCAAGGCGTATTACGGCTTCGTCTCGCTGGATTCGCCGCCGTTCTACGATCCGTGGTTCGCCAAGGCGCGCACCACCGGCGCATTGGTGGCGCGGGAGATGGACGAGGGCATGCTGAAGTGCGGACTGGAGGCGGCGGCCGCGCGTCTGCCGTTCCTGCCGATCCGCGCCGGACTCGGATCCGATGTCGTGAATTTCTGGGATGGTGAGCTGAAGACCGTCGCATCGCCGTATCCGGACGGCGACGGACGAACCGAGACGCTGATCGCCATGCCCGCACTGAATCTCGATGCGGCGCTTGTACATGTGAATATCGGCGACAAACATGGCAATGCCGCCTACACGGGTGTCGATCCGTACTTCGACGACCTGTACTGCCTGGCCGCCGAGCGTCGCTACGTATCGGTGGAGCGCGTGGTGGAGACCGAGGAACTGGTGAAAGCCGTTCCACTGCAGTCGCTATTGCTCAACCGAATGCTGGTCGACGGTGTGGTCGAGGCACCCGGCGGCGCGCACTTCACCCTGGCCGCCGATAGCTACGGCCGCGACGAGAAGTTCCAGAGGCACTACGTGGAGTCGGCCAAGACGCCGGAGTCCTGGCAGCAGTTCGTCGACAAGTATTTGGCGGTTTCCGAAGACGAATATCAGGCCGCCGTTCGCGAGTTCGCACAGGAGGTGCAGAAATGACATCATCGCGTAGCGATTCCGTGGTGGGTGGCGGTCGGGCAACGGCCGAGCCCTCGACCGAAACTGTCACCAGGGCCGAGATCTGTGCGCTCGCCTGCGCCGAGATCTTCAGCGGCGCTGGGGAAATCATGGCCTCGCCGATGTCGCCGATGACGATCATCGGTGCGCGGTTGGCCAAGTTGACCACCGAACCGGATCTACTGCTCTCCGATGGCGAGGCACTGTTGTTCGCCGACACTCCCCCCTTTGGCGCTAAGGCGCCGATCGAAGGGTGGATTCCGTTCCGGAGGGTGTTCGATGTGGTCGCCTCCGGTCGGCGCCATGTGGTGATGGGGGCCAACCAGCTCGATCGGTTCGGCAATCAGAATCTGTCGGCATTCGGTCCGTTGCGGCAGCCGACCCGACAGATGTTCGGTGTGCGCGGCGCGCCGGGCAACACCATCAATCACCCGACCAGCTACTGGGTTTCGCGGCATACCCGCCGGGTGTTCGTCGAGCAGGTCGATATCGTCTCCGGCGTCGGCTATGACAAGGTCGATCCGGCCAATCCGGCGTATCGGTTCCATCACCTGCACCGGGTGGTCACCAATCTGGGCGTCTTCGATTTCGAGGGACCCGATCACACGATGCGGGCGCGCAGTCTGCATCCCGGCGTCACCGTTGACGAGGTCGCCGAGAACACCTCGTTCGAGATCGCCGAACTGGCCGAGGCGGGCCAGACCCGGCTGCCGACCTCGGAAGAACTGCGATTGATCCGGGATGTGCTCGATCCCAAGAAGGTTCGGGAATCGGAGGTGCCATCATGACCGTGCTGCGGACGCCGCTGACCGAACTGGTCGGTATCGAACATCCGATCGTGCAGACCGGTATGGGTTGGGTGGCCGGGCCGAGTCTGGTGTCGGCGACCGCCGAGGCGGGCGGACTCGGGATTCTGGCCTCGGCCACCATGACATTCGCCGAATTGGAAGCCGCGATTGCGAAGACCAAGGCGCACACCGACAAGCCGTTCGGGGTGAATATCCGCGCGGATGCCATGGATGCGCCCGAGCGGATCGATCTGCTGATCCGCGAAAAGGTGGCCGTCGCGTCGTTTGCGTTGGCACCCAAGCAGGAACTCATCGCCAAGCTGAAAGATGCCGGTGTGGTGGTGATTCCGTCGATCGGCGCGGCCAAGCACGCGGTGAAGGTCGCGTCCTGGGGTGCCGATGCGGTGATCGTGCAGGGCGGCGAGGGCGGTGGGCATACCGGTCCGGTGGCGACCACACTGCTGCTGCCGTCGGTGCTGGATGCGGTCGATATCCCGGTTGTCGCGGCGGGCGGATTCTTCGACGGACGTGGTCTGGCGGCCGCATTGGCCTATGGCGCGGCGGGTGTCGCGATGGGTACGCGCTTCCTGTTGACCAAGGAGAGCACCGTGCCCGACGCGGTCAAGCAGGAGTACCTGAAGCGGCAGCTGCAGGACACCGTGGTCTCGCTCAAGGTCGACGGCATGCCGCACCGGGTGCTGAATACCGAACTCGTCGATCGCCTGGAACATTCGGGGCGCTGGCGGGGTCTGGTCGCCGCCGTCTCGAATGCGACGAAATTCAAGGGTATGACCGGGATGAAGTGGTCGACCATGGTCCGCGACGGACTGGCCATGCGAAAAGCCAAGGACCTCAGCTGGTCTCAGGTCGTCATGGCGGCCAATACCCCGATGCTGCTGCGCGCCGGACTCGTCGAGGGCAATACCCAGGCGGGCGTACTCGCGGCGGGCCAGGTCACCGGCATCATCGACGACCTGCCCACCTGTAAAGAACTCATCGACCGCATCGTCGCCGATGCCGTCGCGCGGATCGACACCATCGCGGCGCTCACCGCGGCAACCCCCAACGAGTCCTGATCGGAAGCGAACCCGAAAGGCCGCCCCTCTGGAATCGCTTCCAGAGAGCGGCCTTTGGTGTTCTTGTCGTCTGCCACCTGGGCACTGGCGCGGATTTCGTGAAGGTACTGATCAGCGTTGTCAGCGTGCAGAAAGCACGTTCTGGGGAAACTTGCCTTCATAGTTGCCCGGCGGGTCGTAATTCGCCACGACATAGGTCTTCGAACCGTTGCATGCAATGCCGACCCCGAGTTGCTTGCTGCCTTTCCACACCACCTGTGTGAAGTGTCCGGTCTTGTCGCTGAACCCGGGTTTGCTGACGTTGTAGTCCTTGATCTCGGCGTACCAGTCTTCGACCGCTGTCGCGCCCGTGACCTCCATCCCCTCCGCCATGTACAGATTCTCGCCGTACGGGCCGCCGGAATGCTTGAAGGTCCCCGAGCTGGCCAACCTGTTCGCATAATCCTGGGCAACCCCGCTCAGTCTCTGATCCAACGTGAGCGGGGGCGAACCGTGCTCAGCTCGGAACTTGTTGTGCGCCGCGACCATGTCCTGCGCGAAAGTCGCACCACCACAGCCATCGCCAGGCTCCGCGGAGGCGGTCGCACTGGGCGCAATAATGCCGAGCACGAGTGCGGCACCAAGTGACAGGAACCAAATAGAACGCACAGCTGTCTCCTACGAAGAGTCGGTTCGGATGAGGCGAGTCGATCCGAATCGCACATTGTTGTGCCAGATCGCGGCGGTGAGCGCGAGCAGGGTCGTCGTCAGACGGTGACGCTGATCTCACCCGGATTCGTGGTGATGGTGACGACCACAGTGCCCGGGCCGGTGTCAGCCAGGGCACGACCGTAACCGTGATCGGTGTTGAAGCGACCGCCCGGCTCGGGCACCGACGGCACAGTGACATCCTCGGATCCGCTGGCTCCGGAATCGATATTGCGCCAGGACACCGTTGCGGTCACCGCACAGGCCGGGTCCTGGCGGTCCGCTCGGAACAATATCGCGATACCGACGCCGTTGACATTGGTCGGCAGCGGAGTGACGGCTACCTCGGCCCGGACCGTGCCGACGCATCCGGGCGACACTTCGACTCGGGCGTCTTCGAAGTCGGCGGCCTTCTGGGCGCCCGCGGGGGCCGCGACGGAGAGCAGGGCGCATGCGGCAAGCGTGCCGATAGCCAAGGGGCGCAGGAGCATTCGCAAGGCGATATTTCCTCTCGGAGGGCTTCGGCGCCGGTTACCCACGCCGCAGCCGCGATAAACTCGATCGGCCACCGCGACCACCGGACCGCGATCTGGTCCTCGCGATACGCCGAAAGGCCGCTCCCTGGAATCGCTTCCAGGAGGCGGCCTTTGGTTACCCAGCCGGACTTGACGAAGGGCTCTCAGCTGAGACGTTCGATGATCGTCGCGTTGGCCGTGCCGCCGCCCTCGCAGATGGTGAGCAGGCCGTAGCGGCCGTTGCGGCGTTCCAGTTCATTGAGCAGGGTGGCGAAAAGCTTTGCGCCGGTGGCGCCGAGCGGGTGACCGAGGGCGATCGCGCCGCCATTGACGTTCACCTTCTCCGGATCGGCGCCGATCTCCCGCAGCCAGGCGAGCACAACCGGGGCGAAGGCCTCGTTGATCTCGACGACATCGATATCGTCGATGGTCAGACCGGTCTTCTCCAACGCCCACTTGGTGACCGGAATCGGGCCGGTGAGCATCATGATCGGGTCGGCGCCACGGGCGCTGACGTGGTGAATGCGAGCGCGCGGGCGCAATCGGTATTCCTCGACGGCCCATTCGGAGGCGAGCAGGGTTGCGCTCGCGCCGTCGGAGATCTGGCTGGCGACCGCGGCGGTCAGTGTGCCGCCCTCGGCGAGCACCGGCAGCGACGCCATCTTCTCGAGCGAGGTCTCACGCGGGCACTGGTCGATCCAGAAGTCGCCGACCGGCACGATTTCGCCGTCGAAGCGGCCGTTCTTGATGGCATCGCGGGCGCGCTCATGGCTGCGCAATGCCCAGCGCTCCATCTCTTCTCGGCTGATCTGCCACTTATCGGCGATCAGCTGCGCACCGTTGAACTGCGAAACCTCGGCGGTGCCATAGCGATGGTCCCAGCCCTGCGCACCGACGAACGGCGAGTCGAAGCCATATTCCTTGCCCGCCAACATGGCCGCCGAGATCGGGATGGCGCTCATGTTCTGCACACCACCCGCGACGATCACCTCGGCGGTGCCACTCATAATCGCCTGTGCGCCGAAATTGATGGCCTGCTGGGAGGATCCGCACTGCCGGTCGACGGTGACGCCGGGAACTTCCTCCGGATAACCGGCGGCCAGCCACATGGTGCGGCCGATATTGCCGGCCTGCGGACCGATATTGTCGACACAGCCGACGATCACGTCATCGACCATCGCCGGGTCGATCGGGTTGCGGTCCAGCAGCCCACGCAGTGCGGCCGCGCCGAGATCGGCCGGATGCACGGCAGCCAGCGCGCCATTGCGCTTGCCGACCGGCGTGCGCACCGCGTCGATCACAAAGGCATCCCGCAGCGGGGCGTAGGGGCGGCGAGCGGATGGTGCTGACATGAGAACTCCTACTTGGTGATGCCCGGCGGGCACGCCAGGCCCGGAGGCGGCAGCTCGCGTAGCCACACCGGGCCCGCGACCGCCGGTATGGCTATGGCACGGTGAGGCCATCGAGCACGATGGTCAGGTACTGCTTGGCGAGGTTCTCGACGGTGATCGAGCCGCCGGGCTCGTACCACCGCACGGCAACCCACACCGTGTCCCTGAGGAACCGGTAGGCCAATTCGACGTCGAGTTCCGGCCGGAAGCTGCCGTCCTCGACGCCATTGATCAACACCCGGTGCCACAGCTCGCGGAATTCGCGGTTGTAGTCCGCGATATAGGTGAACCGCTCCGAATCGCGCAGGCGCTTGGCCTCGGCCTGGTAGATCGCCACCGCGGCATGCGAGCGGTCGAAGGATTCGTAGGACGCGATCACCAAGGCCTCCAAGGTATCTCGCGAACTGATCCCGGCGGCCACGATCTCCCGGTATCGCCCGAACAGATCGTCGAGGAAGCCACGCAGAATCTCGTCGACCATCGACTCCTTGGAGTCGAAGTGGTGATACAGGCTCCCCGAAAGAATCCCGGCCGCATCGGCAATATCCCGCACGGTCGTCGCACGCAGTCCACGCTCGGCGAACAGTTGGGCCGCCAGTGCGAGCAATTCATTGCGCCGTGCTGATTTCGAGGCGTCTGGTGCGGTCACGCGACTCATAATACAACCAAGCATTTGCTTGGGCTAGGCTCCTCCGCCTCCCCGGGCCTTTAGGCGCCAGACTCGGGTGCCATGAGATCAGCGTTGGCGACCACCGGTACTCATGGAGTTCCGTTAGCCCGTCCCCGACGAGTTACCCATGTACTCACGAAATCAGTCGATCGGAATGTCTCAGCGCATCGAAAAGCGTAGGGGCGAGGAGACCGATAGGTCCGCGAGCAGTCGGTCGCAGATGACAACCGGGGAAATTCCCGCCCGCGCCATCCGCGCTACCAGCGCGAGTCGGCGTTCACAGCTGTCCCATTCGACGGTCAGCGGGCCGCGATCCGGGCCCGCGTCGACGGTGGCCATGACGCGCGGTGGACCGAACGGGACCGGCTCCTCGATGAGTTTGAGGATCATGCCGCGCTGCCAGGCTCGATAGGTATCCATATCCGCGCCGACGACGAGCTTGTCGGTAGCCGCGCACAGGCCTTGGGCGATCTCGTCGGCGAATGTCACGCGATCGAAGCGGAATTTGCGGCATTTGCGAATAACGTCGAGCAGATCCGCGCGCACCTCACACAGCACCGCCGTCTGCTGTCGCCGTCGACGTTCCTGTTCGGATCCCGATTCGACCTCCAGCCCAATGCGGCAGGCGCGTTCGTGATCGCGTGCCATATCGGCGCGCAACGCGCCACGCGGATCGCGGGCGACCTCGGTCTCATCGATCGCGTATTGCTCGAGAATCTGCGTGGCCCGCGTCGCGGTCACGCGCTCGGACGTGTGGTCCATGAGTTCGGCACCGAGGGTGAGCGCCGCGAGCACCATGCTGTCCATCCGTCGCCTGGCCAGCACGACTTCGCGCACCAACTCGAGTTCCAGTTGTTCGCGGGCATGTGGGCGATCCAGCCCCATAGCCATCGCCCCTTACGGGAGTGCGGGATTCGACCACTCCCAGCATGGCACACCTGTGCTGTGTTTTTGGCCGCGTGGCCGCGGCGGGTTCGCGGCCCCCTTCAGTCTCGCGTCCGAGCCGTCGAGACTCGCGACTACGGCGGTCTCCATGTCATCGAACGGCGCGGGTAGCGGTCGTCCTTCGCACA
>NZ_JBFANN010000052.1:0-47893 GCF_040674855.1 Nocardia sp. NPDC049707
CGTCGAGACTCGCGACTTCGTCGCATGCGCTTCGACGACTCGGACGCGAGACGGGCCGCGAACGGTCGCTCGTAAGACTCGCTCCGTGGTGGTCGGTTGGGGCGGGGCGTTCGGCACTTGGTGCGCGCGCGTCGAGACTCTCGCGCGTGGGGCGCATGTGCTTCGGTGACTCGGACGTGTGACGGGCCGCGAACGGGTCGCTGGTAAGACTCGCTCCGTGGTGGTCGGTTGGTGGCAGGTTGTTGGGCACCTGATGTATGCGTGTCGGCACTCGAGTCTTGTCGGTCGCGTGCGCTTCGACGACTCGGACGCGAGACGGGCCGCGAACGTCGCTCGTCAGACTCGCTCCGAGCGGGGCGGGTAATACCGTGAGGTGACCGCCTGGTGTGTTCGCACACCAGGCGGTTTTTTTGTTTGCTGGCTCCGTTCGAAACCCGGGTTGACAACGAATCGGCTGCTGGATGTCTTCGGTAGTTGTGGGGCGGATCACTTTCCAGCAACATAGACGCATTCGCTTGTGATTGATGCATGAACAGCATGTCTACAGGTTGAATGTCCGTTTTAGGCAGAGTGAACCGTATTTGTGCCCCATGAGGGGGTCAGTCGAAGTTGCTTGAAATTTGCCGACTGGCCGTCTGGATGAAAGGTCGAGTCGAATGCGAAGTGTGCGCTGGCAACGTAGGCCCGGAAGCTCGGCCAGTTCCTCGGCTGGGGCAGCCAGTGGTTCCTGGGCGAAGAAATGGGTGCTCGGTCTGGCGACGGCAATGCTGTTACCGCTCGGGATCTGCATCGCGGGCAGTGGCGCTATTGCGACGGCGGGCTTCAACCCGGCGGCCTTCGACTTCTGGGTCGATTCCCCGGTGATGGGTCCGATCAAGAGCCGGGTGCTGCGCGCGGCGGACGGCAATACCAATCGCGTTGTCTACGTGCTCGACGGCCAGCGGGCACCGGAAACGCTCAATGGCTGGGAGATCGAGACCAACGTCCCCGAGATCCTCGCGAACTCGAATATCAACGTGGTTATGCCGGTCGGCGGCATGTCGAGCTTTTACGCCGACTGGAACGCGCCGAGTAACTTCTTCGGCGTCACGCCGGGGTCGTCGGGTTCGGCCACCGGATCCGGTGCGACACAAGCCTTTATGGCAGGGCCCGGGAAGAGCTATCGCTACGACTGGGAAACGTTCCTCACCCAGCACCTGCGATCAGCTCTGCGGGATCGCTTGGGCTTCAACCCGAATCGCAATGGTGTGTTCGGGCTGTCGATGGGTGGCAGTGCCGCGCTGGCGCTTGCGGCCTACCATCCGGATCAGTTCAGCTTTGCCGGCTCGTTCTCGGGCTACCTCAACATTTCGGCGCCGGGTATGCGGGAGGCGATTCGGACGGCGATGATCGACGCGGGCGGCTATAACGTGGACTCGATGGCGCCACCGTGGGGCCCGCAGTGGCTGCGGATGGATCCGTTCGTCTTCGCGCCGCGCTTGATCGAGAACGGCACCCGGATGTGGGTCGCCGCCGGTAGTGCGCTGCCGATGCCCGAGGATCTGAATATCCCATTCCCGGTTGCCGCGGATCGTCTCCTCAGAGGTTCGCCGCTCGAGGCAATCGCCTTGGCGAATACCAGGGCATTTCAGGTCCGCATGATGTCGTTGGGAGCGCAGAACGTGGTGTATTCGTTCCCGCCCGCCGGTCTGCATGCGTGGACCAACTGGCAGGACGAGGCCATTCGGATGATTCCGGACCTGTCCGCCAATATCGGCTGAGTATCGACCGCCGCGAACGGTCGCTCGCGCTGCGCGGACGGGTGTTGGGTGACAAGCCGCCCGGTGCACGCATCGGGCGGCTTTGTTCGTTCGGTTCGTATCGATACATTGGCCCGCTTGTTAGCTGAATGATCGCTGATTTAAGAGTTTCGGTCCTTCTGTCCGCCGAGGGTTCGTGGTGTGAGTTCGCGTTGATAATCCTCGGGACTTCATCACGATCCGGCATCGCGACGGCTTCCCCTCGGGTGCTGTTCGAAATTGCCTAGAGAAGAGCGATAACGCCGCACCTTCTACGTGCGTGAAGCATCGGTGTCGAGTGTTGATCCTCATCCGTGACCAGCGGTGAACAACGGTGCTCGCATCAGTGAAACGTCGAA
This sequence comes from Nocardia sp. NPDC049707, assembly GCF_040674855.1. Taxonomy (NCBI): domain Bacteria; kingdom Bacillati; phylum Actinomycetota; class Actinomycetes; order Mycobacteriales; family Nocardiaceae; genus Nocardia; species Nocardia sp. NPDC049707. Next base: position 2,138 of record NZ_JBFANN010000052.1, read on the forward strand.
TCGATGTGGCCTAGCGGAGTACGCGGAATAGTTGCCATTGGCTGGTTGTGGCGTTCGGGGTGGCGCTCGCGTTGGCATGCCGTTCGGAACCGCCGCCGCCGGAGTGGCCGTGACCAGAATCTGCGCTGGGCCCTGCGCGACCGTCTCGGCTTCGATCCGTACGGCAATGGTGTGTTCGCGCTGCCCGCGGGTGGCACCGTGGCGCTGACGCTCGCGGCCTATCGGGCGGACCAATTCCGTTATGCCGGCTCGCATTCGGGCTGCCTGCATATCTCGGCGTCCGGTATGCGTGAGGCACTGCGGCGGGCGTTGGCGACGATCGTGCTGGCCAATGCGCGTGCCTTCCGGTTCCGGCTGGACTTGCTCGACCCGACGAACGTGGTCTTCGACTACCCGCCGGCGGCGTGCACACCTAGCGCTACTGGGCCGACCAAGTGCTCGCGATCCTGTCGGGTCTGAGCGCGAACCTCGAGTGCGGATTCGGACTCCCTAGTGACCCCTAATCTTTCTTCGAAATTGCCGTTCCGACACGACATCTCCGGACAAACGCGCTAAAGTCACCGCACGATCACAGCTTGTGAACGGGCGGAATTCGGCCACTCGAATACCCCGGTCTTGCTAAGGCTTCGCATGTCGAATAACCTCCAGCGAGCGCAGGTGTGACCAGATCGTTGTAGCGCCGTCACTTGTGCCGGAATATCGGGTACCGGCATGTGACGCGCGTCTCGTTGGCAACACGGGTGTTGCCGGGTCCGCATGGGCTGCGGGCGACACCACAACAGCAGAAAGAGAGCAGGATTCATGCGTTTCGGCAGGGCGGCCGCGCCGAAGAGAACCAAATCGGGACGGCGAGGCACGCCTCGTCGTTGGCGGAATCGAATTCTGGCTGTCGGTGCCGCGACGTTGGCGCTACCGATCGCCGCAGGCGTGACGGGCCCGACCGTTGCCTTGGCCGCGCCGGTGCACGGCCCCGCGCTGCGGACGCCGGCGGGTGGCTTCGAGGATCTGATGGTCCCGTCGCAGATGGGTCCGATCAAGGTCCAGGTGCAGTGGGCGGCCCGTGGTGGTGGCGCGGCGCTGTACCTGCTCGACGGTCTGCGCGCGCGTGACGACCGCAATGCCTGGTCGTTCGAGACCAATGCGCTCGATCAGTTCCGCAATGACAACATTTCGCTGGTCATGCCGGTCGGCGGTCAGTCGAGCTTCTACGCCGACTGGTACGTGCCGAGCAACACCAACGGCCAGAAGACCACCTACAAGTGGGAGACCTTCCTTACCAGGGAGCTCCCCGCCTTCCTCGAGGGCTACGGTGTGTCGCGCACCAACAACGCCGTCGTCGGTCTCTCGATGGGTGGTTCGGCTGCGCTGGCGCTGGCCGCCTACCATCGCGAGCAGTTCAAGTACGCCGCGTCCTACTCGGGCTACCTGAACCTCTCCGCGCCGGGTATGCGTGAGGCGGTCCGCATCGCGATGCTGGACGCGGGTCGCTTCAACGTCGACGCTATGGCCGCGCCGTGGAGCTCCGCGTGGCTGCGGATGGACCCGACCGTTTTCGCGCCACAGCTGCGGGGTCTGCCGATGCGGATCTCGGCGGCCAGCGGTCTGCCGGGTCAGTTCGACAACCCGAACTCCGCCGTCGGTTACTTCAACACCGCCAACGGCATGGCGCTGGAGGCGCTCTCGCTGGTGAACACTCGCGCGTTCCAGGCTCGCCTGAACTCGCTCGGTATTCCGGCCACGTACGACTTCCCCGCCGCGGGAACCCACTCGTGGAAGTACTGGGAGGCTGAGCTGTGGCAGTCCCGCAACGGCATCCTCGACGCCACCGGCGGTTGGTGAGCTAAAGGTCTGAACGGCGAACGGCGCCGTCTGCTTCTGGTCCAGAAGCAGACGGCGCCGTTCGTATCTGGCCAGGTCAACCAGGAGCGTGTCACGGTGAGAACTGATTTCGTGAGCGTGTCCTACCCGGAAACGTGCGGTGGCCGGGGTAGGAAACACTTGTGGCAGCACTCGGATTCGGCAGACGGGGGCGGCGCGGTCAACGTGACGGACGTGTGACCTGCGGTCGGGTCGCGCTGCTCGTCACCGCCATCGCGATCCCACTCGCTTCAGGTTCTTCCCCGACCATCGCACCCGCACATGCCCAGCCCGCCGCCGCACCGGCTGTCGCTGCGGCGGTGCAGCGAGTGGTGTGGCTCACCGATCGGCGGGTCGCGCTGTGGATCAATTCACCGTCGATGGCCACGCCCATCCAGGTGCAGTTGCTGCTGGCACGGGATTGGAATACGCACCCGGACGCCGGGTTTCCGGCCCTGTTCATGCTCGACGGTCTGCGCGCCACCGATGCGGAGAGCGGCTGGACCCACGACGCCGGTGCGGTGGACTTCTTCGCCGATAAGAACGTCACGGTGGTGCTGCCGGTCGGCGGTCAGTCCAGCTTCTACTCCGACTGGCTGCAGCCGGACAACGGTCGAAACTATAAATGGGAAACCTTCCTGACCAAGGAACTTCCGCCGCTGCTGGAAAGCCAGTGGCGGACCACGGATGTGCGTGGTCTGGAAGGCATTTCGATGGGTGGGACGGCCGCGATGTTCCTGGCCGGGCGAAATCCGAACTTCGCGAAATACGCCGCGTCGTACTCCGGTGTGCTCACCACGACCACCCTCGGCATGCCGCAGGCGATCGAGTTCGCCATGCACGATGCGGGCGGATTCGATTCCGCGGCCATGTGGGGTCCGCCAGGTGGTCCGGAATGGGAGAGCCACGACCCATATGCGTTGGCGGACAAGCTCAAGGGTGTCAGCCTGTATATCTCCAGCGGTAACGGCTCGATCGGACCGTTCGACCCGGCCAGCGGTATTCCGGGCGTCAGCACCAATTACGCGGGCATGGGGTTGGAGATCCTATCCCGGCTGACCTCACAGAACTTCGTGACCAAACTCGCCAAGCTATCCATCCCGGCCCAGGTGAATTACCGTCCCTCCGGCACACATTCGTGGCCGTACTGGGATTTCGAAATGCGCCAGTCCTGGCCGCAGGCCGCCGCCGCGCTCGGGGTCGATCCGAATAAACCGGCCTGCGAGACCGGGGGCGCGATCGCCGCGCTGGCGAGTGGCAACAGTTGGCTCGGCGACTGCCTCACCGGTGAGTACCAGGTGGCGGGCGGTGTCGCGCAGGACTTCAAAGGTGGTCGGGTCTTCTATACGCGGACCGATGGCGCGCACGCGGTCGGGGGCATGATCGGCGGCGGGTACCAGGCCGCGCTCGGCCCGAACGGTCCGCTCGGCCTGCCCACCGGCGACGAACGCGGGCTGCCGGATGGCCGCGGACGCATGCAGGCCTTCCAGAACGGCCTGCTCTACTGGACCCCGCAGACCGGCGCCCAGGTGGTACGCGGCGCGATTCTCGACGAATGGGGTAGGCAGGGATTCGAGCGCGGCCCCGCCGGATATCCCGTCGGACCGGAGACCAAGGCCCCCACGAAGGACGGTGTAATCCAGTCCTTTGAAAACGGCCCGTTTTACTACACGGCTAAGAGCGGGGCGCATCCTGTGCAGGGGATGATCTTGGGCAAGTACGCCGAATTGGGTTATGAGAACAGCCAACTCGGTTTCCCCACCGCCGACGAGGCCCCGCTCAAGGATTTAGGCCGCTACAGCAAGTTCGAGGGCGGAAATATCTATTGGAGCCCGCTGTCGGGTGCGTGGCCGGTGCGTTCGGGGCCGATCATGGATATGTGGTCGGTTCTCGGCTACGAGAACGGCAGGCTCGGGTATCCGACCAGTGATGAGTTCGCCGTTCCCGGCGGCATCCAGCAGAATTTTCAGACCGGGTTCATAACCGTGCGCGATGGTAAACCCGAGGTTCACGGGATTTAATTCCAACCGGTCTGTTTGCTTGCCTGCTGCGCCTATGGTTGGCTTTCCTCTAGCCTGGGTGGCGACCCGACCCCTTAGCGAACAGATCGAGGACACGAATTCATGCATCGGATCCGCGGAAAGGTTATCGGCGTAGTCGTGGCGATCGCGGCTACCGGCTTGCTCGCCGCCTGTGGCAATAACGATTCAACGGCGTCGAGCACGCCGACGCTTTCCCACACCACCACCACCACGGCGGCGGCGGCGCCGACCTCCGCCTCGACCAGCGCCGCCGAGACCGGTCAGCCGTCGCAGCAAGCCGCCCCCGAGACGCCCGCCGATACGGCAACGCCGGAGCGCCCGCAGCCGCTACCGACCAATGCCATCTCGCCCGAAGACACGTCGAAGCTCACCGATAAGGACAAGAAGTTCCTCGACGCGCTCAAGGCCGCGGGCGTAACCCCGTCCACCTCGGATATCGCGCTGAGCATCGGCACCTACGTCTGCCAGGGGGCCGCGGCGAATGCCTCCGATCAGGATCTGATGACCTTCGTCAGCGCGATGGCCGGATCGGATCCGTCCTTCGATCCGGCGAAGATGCCGGTGGAGAAGGCCGGAAAGATCTACATCGATACGGCTAAGGCGACGTACTGCCAGTGAGTGTGCGTCGCGGTTCGACGTCCCGTCGGCCCGGAAAACCGGCGGGATGTCTGCTCTTCATCGGACTGGTAGTGCTCGTCGTCATCATCGCGCTGCTGCTGTGGTTCGTACTCGCAGGTCCGCTGCGCAAGCCGAAGCCCGGCCCGAAGCCGCCGCCGGCGCCGCCGACCTCGCAGCCGGCCTGGTGCCCCGATGTGCAGATGATTTCGATACCCGGTACCTGGGAATCGAACAGCAACGACGATCCGCACAATCCGACGGCCAACCCGATCTCGCTGATGCTCAACGTCTCCGGGCCGGTATCGCAGCAGTTCCCGGCGGGACGGCTGGATGTATACACCGTTCCGTATGTCGCGCAGTTCTCCAATCCGATCGCGATCCCGCCGGACGGCCAGCAGTCCTACAACAACAGCCGCTCCGAGGGCTGGCAGCGCGCGCTCGACGCTATGGCGAACCGGTACCGCGACTGTCCACTGACCACCTATGTGCTTGCCGGGTTCTCCCAGGGCGCGGTGATCGCGGGCGATATCGCCAACCAGATCGGCGCGGGCAAGGGGCCGGTACCCGCGGACAAGGTGCTCGGCGTCATGCTGATCGCCGACGGCCGCCGCACCGGTGACAATGGACCGGGTCAGGCCATCCAGATCGGCACCGCGCCCGCGGGAATCGGCGCCGAGGTCGCGCTCAACGGGTTGAAGGTGCCCGGGATCACGATGACCGGTGCCAGGCCGGGTGGGTTCGGCGCGCTGGCCGATCGCACCTACACCATCTGCGCGCCGGGTGATCTGATCTGCGATTCACCCCGAGACGCGTTGAGCCCCCTGAACATCATGGGCAGCGTGCTGACCCTGGTCCGCGCGGTGGGCAACCCGGTACACAGCCTCTACAACGGTTACGCGGTGGACGGCGACGGCACGACCGCGACCCAGTGGACGGTGAACTGGGCCAACGGGTTGATCGAGGGAGCGCCACATCCGGCGCATACTTGACCGCCCATTCGTGACCGATCACAAGAAACCCGCCTCATCGCGGTGCTAGTCACACAAGCCTGGGCGACCACACACCACAACGCTGTAAAGTGCGCCTGATGATCGCGAAGACGGTCCTCGAGCCCCCAGCAGCATGGGCACGATGTGACCCGACCTCGCGCCCACATTTCCTTACAGCCAGGAGCATGAGTTCATGACAGAAGCCGCCGCTAGCGATCGCTTGCGGGCCGCGGAAAACGGCACTGCACCGGCCACCACGGCGAGCCGTGACGCGGATGCCGAGTTGACCGCGCTGGGTACTCCGCTGCGGCCCTTCCGCTTCGCGGCCGCGGGCGAGGGAAATAAACAAGAAGGCGGGGCCAGGAAGTTCATCCAGACCGCGCAGAACGCCGAGGAGTACGGCTTCGACACCTTCGTCGTTCCGGATCATCTGGGTGACCAGATCGGCCCGATCGCCGCACTCGGTGCGCTGACCCAGGCCACCGAGCGGATCCGGCTGGGAACCTCGGTGCTGGCCAACGGTTTCCGGCATCCGGTGGTGCTGGCCAAGGACCTTGCCACCATCGATGTGCTGTCCAAGGGCCGCCTCGAGGTCGGTATCGGCGCGGGCTGGAAGCAGGACGAATTCGTCGCCGCGGGTCTGCCGTACGAGTCGCCGGGCGTGCGCCTGGCGAAGCTCGACGAGACCCTGAGCATCCTCGATGTGCTGCTGCGTGGCCAGGAATGCACCTTCGAGGGTAAGTACTACCAGGTGCACGGTGTCAAGGGCACGCCACGGCCACGGCAGGGGCCGCGGCCGCCGATCTGCACCGGCGGTGGCGGTCCGAAGATGCTGCGCCTGGCCGCCAAACACGCCGACATCATTTCGATCGTTCCGGTCACCACTCAGAACGGCAAGGGTCTGCTCTCCGGCATCACCTTGGACAAGACCATCGAGAAGGTGAACCTGATCAAGGAAGCGGCGGGTGAGCGTTTCGCCGATATCGAGCTGAACTGGGCAATTACCGCGATCGTCATTACCGACGACCGGGAGAAGACCGCCGAGATGGCGCTGTCCGCGATCGAACGCGGACTGCATCCGGACCTCGAGGTCGACGTAAAACTGTCGGTCGAGGACATCCTCGCCTCGCCGTATGTGGCGATCGGCACATTCGAGGAGATCGCCGAACAGATCCGTCAGGTGCGCCAACTCACATCGATGTCCTATGTCGGCGTGTTCCCCACCCAGATGGACGCGTTCGCGCCGATTATTCCGCTGCTGCGGGGGGAGTGACCCGGTCTTCTCTGTAACATGTCTCTGGTTTGAGAACATCTAGCCGATAGCGGTCTACCGCGCAGACCGCAATAAAATCTGCAGGCTGGCTCTCGCATGTAGAGCGCACCCGCGGGCGATAGCGAGTCGGGGCCTCACAGGTAACAGCGGCGATGTAGCCGTCTTGCTGCGTGTGCCTCGGAGGAGATGAAGGAATGGAAGAGACTTTCGACGATTACCTGGATGAGACCGGGAACATCCGTATTCCCGAGGATCACACCCTGGTAGACCACGTCGAGAAGCACACCCGCAACGACGCGAACACGCTCGCGTACCGCTACATCGATTATTCGCGTGAGCGTGATGGTGAGACGCAGGAGCTGACGTGGCGTGAGTTCGGTATTCGGCTGCGCGCGGTGGCCGCTCGACTGCAGCAGGTGACCAACCCGGGTGACCGGGTCGCGGTTCTGGCCCCGCAGGGCCTGGATTACGTGATCTCCTTCTTTGCTGCGATCTACGCGGGCACCATTTCGGTGCCGCTGTTCGACCCGGACGAGCCGGGCCACACCGACCGTCTGCACGCGGTGCTCGGCGACTGCCAACCCTCGGCCATTCTGACCGCGAGCTCCTCCGCGGCCGGTGTGCGCCAGTTCTTCCGCTCGCTGCCCGCCGCCCAGCGCCCGCGCATCATCGCGGTCGACGCGATCCCGGACAGCGTCGGCGAGAGCTGGGTGCGTCCCGATGTCGCCGTCGATGACATCGCCTACCTGCAGTACACCTCGGGCTCCACCCGCGTCCCGGCCGGTGTCGAGATCACCCACCGGGCGGTCGGCACCAACCTGCTGCAGATGGTCGAGGCGATCAACCTGGACTGGAACTCGCGCGGTGTCACCTGGCTGCCGCTGTTCCACGATATGGGCCTGCTGACGGTGATCCTGCCCGCGGTCGGTGGCAAGTACATCACCATCATGTCGCCGAGCGCGTTCGTGCGCCGTCCGTACCGCTGGATCAAGGAACTGGCCGCCCACAACGACGGCGCCGGAACCTTCGCCGCCGCACCGAACTTCGCCTTCGAGCACGCCGCCGCGCGCGGTCTGCCGAAGAACGGCGAGTCGCTGGATCTGTCGAATGTCATCGGCCTGATCAACGGCAGTGAGCCGGTGACCACCTCGTCGATGAAGAAGTTCAACGACGCGTTCGCCCCGTACGGCCTGCCCAAGACCGCGATCAAGCCCTGCTACGGCATGGCCGAGGCGACGCTGTTCGTCTCCGCGACCAAGGCCGAGGACGAGGCCAAGGTCGTCTACGTCGACCGCAACGAACTCAACGCGGGTCGCATGGTCAAGGTCGAGCAGAGCGCCGAGAACGCCATCGCCCAGGTCTCCTGCGGTTATGTCGCGCTGTCGCAGTGGGCCGCCATTGTCGACCCGGAGACCGTCGATTCCGACGGCGGCGGGCACGAGCTGGCCGACGGTCAGGTCGGCGAGATCTGGCTGCACGGCAACAATATGGGCATCGGCTACTGGGGTCGTCCGGACGAGACCGCCGCGACCTTCCACAACAAGGTCACCCACCGTCTGGCCGCGGGGAGCCACACCGAGGGCACCGAGCTCGGCGCCAACTGGATGCGCACCGGCGACTACGGCGTGTACTTCGAGGGCGAGCTGTACATCACGGGGCGGGTGAAGGACCTCGTGATCGTCGACGGCCGCAATCACTACCCGCAGGACCTCGAGTTCTCCGCGCAGGAGTCCTCGAAGGCGTTGCGCCCCGGATTCGTCGCCGCGTTCTCGGTGCCCGCGAACCAGCTACCCGCCGAGGTGTTCGAACAGGGCAGCCATTCCGGCCTGAGTTTCGACGCCGACGATGCCTCAGAGCAACTCGTCGTCGTGGGCGAGCGCGGACCGGGCGCAGGTAAGGCCGATCCGCTGCCGATCGCCGACGCGGTCCGTGCGGCGATCTCGCAGCGTCACGGTGTGACCGTGCGCGATGTGCTGTTGGTTCCGGCCGGTTCGATTCCACGGACCTCCAGCGGCAAGATCGCTCGACGCGCCTGCAAGACTGCTTATCTGGAGGGAACGCTGCGGGGTGGTTACACCCAGCAGGCATTCCCCGATGCACCGGAAGAGTAAATGCCCGAGGGTGGCTCGACCCGAATATCGGCTCCCGGCGTTGCCCCGCACGCCAGGCGTCGATTCACGGCGTGCCCGGTACCAGACAGGTAGCTTGAGGAACTGATGGCTGACAACGAGGGCACGACCGACCAGACGACCGAGATCGTGCGCGCCGATGCGGACGCGGTCGATACCCCCGACGCGGGAGCGGTTTCGCAACCCGCCGCGAGGACCGATATGTCCGTCCCGGAGCTGCGGGAGTGGCTGCGGCGCTGGGTCGCCGACGCGACCGGTCAACCGATCGAGCAGATCACGGTGGACCGGCCGATGGAGGAGTTCGGGCTGGCCTCGCGCGATGCCATCGCGCTCGGCGGCGATATCGAAGAGCTGACCGGTGTGATGTTGGCGGCGACGATCATCTACCAGCATCCGACCATCGCGTCGCTGGCCGAGGTCGTCATCAACGGTGAGCCGGAGTTGCCGGAGGAATCCGCCGACGATTCGTTCTACACGGCCGGATACCAGCCGGGCGAGGCACACGATATCGCGATCGTCGGCCTGTCCACGCGACTGCCGGGCGCGGGCAGCACCCCCGAGTCGACCTGGGAATTCCTGATCAACCGCGGTGACGCGATTCGGGAGCGGCCCGAGGGCCGGTGGGACGAGTTCACCAGCGAGCCCGCGGTCGCGGAGGCGGTCGCCGCGGGCAATACGTTGGGCGGCTACCTCGATCAGGAGGTCGTCAAGGGCTTCGACGCGGAGTTCTTCGCGATGTCGCCGATCGAGGTCGAGCGGGTCGATCCGCAGCAGCGCCTGATGATGGAGTTGACTTGGGAAGCGTTGGAGCACGCCAGAATTCCGGCGAGTGAGCTCAAGGGTGAACCGGTCGGTGTCTTCATCGGCTCGACCAGTAATGAATTCCAGCTGATCGCCGCGCTCGGACTCGGCGCGCCGGATCCGACGGTGCCCGCCTCGGCCGAGGGGTACGCGATCATGGGCAGCGTTTCCAGCATCATCCCCAACCGGGTGTCCTATTTCTTCGACTTCCGCGGCCCCTCGGTCGCGATCGATACCGCCTGCTCGTCCACGATGGTCGCGGTGCATCAAGCGGTGCGTTCGCTGCGCGACGGCGATTCGAATCTGGCACTCGCCGGTGGCGTGAACATGCTCCTGTCGCCGATGGCGACGCTCGGCTTCGACCGCGGTGGCGGTGTCGCCAAAAACGGTCGGATCAAGGCGTTCTCGTCCGATGCTGACGGTATGGTCCGCGCCGAGGGCGGCGGTCTGGTCGTGCTCAAGCGGCTCGCCGACGCCGAACGCGACGGCGACAAGATCTACGCGGTGATCAAGGGTTCCGCGGTCAACAATGACGGCCGGTCCAACGGTCTGCTCGCGCCCAATCCGGATGCGCAGGCCCAGGTGCTGCGCTGGGCCTACCGGGATGCCGGCATCGTGCCGTCGACGGTCGACTACATAGAGGCGCACGGCACTGGGACCCCGATCGGTGACCCGATCGAGGCCGATGCGCTGGGCCGGGTGGTGGGCCGTGGTCGCGATGACGATAAGCCCGCGCTGCTCGGTTCGGCCAAGACCAACTTCGGCCACCTCGAGTCCGGTGCGGGTGCGGCCAGCCTGGCCAAGGTGATCATGGCGTTCCAGCACAATGTGCTGCCGCCGACCATCAACTTCGCCGGTCCGAGCCCCTATATCCCGTTCGACCAGGCGCACTTGAAGGTTGTTGTCGAGCCGACCGAGTTCCCGCGCTACAGCGGCACCGCGACGGTCGGCATTTCCGGCTTCGGTTTCGGTGGTACCAATGCGCACCTGGTGCTGCAGGAGTACGTGCCTGCCGCGCCGGTTGCCGCCGCGCCGGTGGCGACAGAGGTCGACGAGGAGTCGACCGATGTGATCGAGGAAGCCACCGAGATCGTCGAGGCCGCGGAAATCGTCGAGGCCGCGGAAGCGGTTGTGCCCGAGACGGAGTGGTCGACCGAGCGCGAAGAGCCGCTGCCGGTGATCATCGCCGTATCGGCCTATCTGCCCTCGCGGCGTCGGCGCGCCGCTGCGGATCTGGCCGACTGGCTGGAATCCGATGCGGGACGCGATGTTCCGCTCGCGGATGTGGCTCGGTCCACGGCCAAGCGCAGTCACGCGCGCTCGCGCGGCGTCGTGCTGGCCAAGACGCACGAGGAGGCCGTCGCCGGTCTGCGCGCCATCGCGGCGGGTAAGCCTGGCCCCGGTGTATTCACTGCCGACGCCCCCGCCGCCAACGGTCCGGTCTGGGTGCTGTCCGGATTCGGTGCGCAGCACCGCAAGATGGGTAAGCAGCTCTACCTGGAGAACTCGATCTTCCGCAAGACCGTCGACGAGGTCGACGAGTTGGTGCAGGACGAGGCCGGGTATTCGGTGCGCGAGCTGATCCTGGACGACGCCCAGGATTACAACGTCGGCACCTCGCAGGTCGGCATCTTCACCATTCAGGTCGGTCTGGCCGCACTGTTGCGCGCGCACGGCGCGGAACCCGTTGCGGTGGTGGGGCATTCGATGGGTGAGGTGGCCGGGGCCTACATTTCCGGTGGCCTCGCGCTCGAGGATGCGGTGCGCGTGATCTGTGCCCGCTCGCGCCTTATGGGCGAGGGCGAGGCGATGATCAGCGATGACGATGTGCGCAATATGGCGTTGGTCGAGCTGAGCGCCGCCGATATCGAGGCGATGCTGGTCGACTATCCGGATGTCGAATGCGCGGTGTACGCGGCGCCGACTAATACGGTGATCGGCGGTCCGCAGGAACAGGTCGCGGCGATCGTGGCCAAGGTCGAGCAGGCGGGCAAATTCGCCCGCGTGCTGCAGACCCGCGGCGCCGGGCATACCTCGCAGATGGATCCGCTGCTCGGTGAGTTGGCGGCGGAGCTGGCCGGTATCGAGCCGACCAAGTTGACGACGGGCCTGTACTCGACCGTCAACAAGGAAAAGTTCTACCGGCCCGGTAGCGATCCGGTGCACGACGAGGACTACTGGGTCAGGAACATGCGCCACTCGGTGTACTTCACCAATGCGGTGCGGCTCGCGGTGGAAACCGGCCACACCACCTTCCTGGAGTTGGCGCCGAATTCCGTTGCGCTGATGCAGGTTCTGGGCACGACCTTCGCGGCGGGCGTGCACGATGCGCAGCTCATCCCGACCCTCAAGCGCAAGGAAGACGAGTCGGCGGGCGTCATCTCCGCGCTGGCTCAGCTCTATGTGCACGGACATCGTGTCGACCTGCCGTCGCTGCTGCCCGCGGGTGACTACGCCGACATTCCGCGAACCGCATTCCTGCGCAAGCAGTACTGGCCGAAGGTGCAGATGGCCAGCGGCAGCGGCAATGCCCGCGTGCCCGGTGCGCATGTCGCGCTGCCAGACGGCCGGCACGTGTGGGAGGTACAGGCAGCGGCCGTCACCGATCTCGCGGTGCTGGTGAAAACCGCTGCGGCACAGGTGCTCAGCGAGGTGTCGTTGGGCGCGTCGGCCCCACATGCGGTGCTGCCGACCACCGGAACACTGACCACCACGCTGACTCCGCATCTGGGTGGCGCGTCGGTGCAGGTGCATGCGCGCGCGGGTGCGAGCTTCCAGTTGCTGTTCGAGGCGGTCGTCGCCTCGGCTGCGCCGCTGCCGGAACCCGTTGTCGCGGAAGCTGTTCCGGGAACCGGGGTCGCGACCACCGGAGATGCTGACCTGGAGATCGTCGAAACCTTCGGTGAGCGTTGGGATCCGGAGGGCACCCAGACCCTGGAGGAGCGGCTGGCGCTGATCGTCGCCGAGTCCATGGGTTATGCGGTCGAGGATCTGCCGATGGAGATCCCGCTGATGGAGCTCGGCCTCGATTCGCTGATGGCCATGCGCATCAAGAACCGGGTCGAATACGAATTCGATATTCCGCAGCTGCAGATCCAGGCCGTGCGTGATGCCAACCTGAACGAGGTCGGCAAGGTGCTGCACTACGCCATCGAGCATCGCGACGAGGTGCAAGCGATGGCGGATAAGCAAGCGGCAGGTGAGGAGATCGCGGTCGATGGCGGATTCATCGCCGCGGCTCGCGCGGCCGTCGCCACCGGTGCGGATCCCGCCGCCGCGGTAGCGAAAGCCGCTGAGGCCGAAGGGGTTTCGCTGGACGCCGAGAACACCTCGGTGGTGGCGCAGGCCGAGGCTATGGTCGCGGAGGCCGAGACGGCGGCCGGCATCACCGGTGCCGCCGCTGGCACCGCCGTTCCCGCGCCAGCGTCGCCGGAGCAGGTGGCCGCCGCCGAGGCGAACGAAGCTTCGATCGAGCGGGCGCTCGACGATGAGGACACCACCGTTGTGGGCGCGGCCGAGGCGGTTATCGCCGCCGTTCCCGCTGCGGAGGTCGCCGCGACTCCCGGTGCCGCGATCTTCGGTGGTCAGTCTCCGGCCGATGACGACGATGTGCCGCCGCGCGATGCCGCCGAGCGGCTGACCTTCGCCACCTGGGCGATCGTCACCGGCAAGTCGGCGGGAGGCATTTTCAATACCCTGCCGATTCTGGAGGAGGAGGTCGCCGAGAAGATGGCGGCCCGGCTCACCGAGCGGGTCAAGGCGGAGGTCACCGTCGATGACGTGCTCGACTGTGAGACCATCGAGCAGCTCGCCGAAATCGTGCGCAGTCTGCAGGACAGTGGTGCCGATGTGGAAGGGTTCGTACGTCCGCTGCGGCCGCGCGCCGAGGGCTCGAATGCGGTGCCGGTCTTCGTCTTCCACCCGTCGGGCGGCAACACGTTGGTCTACGAGCCGCTGTTGAAGCGCCTGCCCGCCGATACCCCGATGTACGGCATCGAACGGGCCGACGGCGAGATCGAGGAACGTGCCAAGCAGTACGTGCCGCAGCTGCGGCAGATCCAGGGTGACGGTCCCTACGTCCTGTACGGCTGGTCGCTCGGCGCAGTGCTCGCCATGGCTGTCGCACAAATTCTGCGCGGCGAGGGCGCGGATGTGCGGCTGGTCGGCCTGATCGACTTGGCCATTCCGACCGAGCCCGAGGACAACAGCCCCGAGGAGCGGATCCGTCGCATCGAGCGCTACCAAGCCTTCGCGAAGAAGACCTATGGCATCGAAGGCGAACTCCCGCCCGAGCAGCTGGAAGAGCTCGCACTGGCCAGTGACGAAGACCAGTTCAAGATAATCAGCGATCTGGTCAAGATCAGCGGCACGAAGATTCCGGGCGGTGTGCTCGAACATCAGCGCACCTCATGGATCGAGAACCGAGCGGTGCAGAAGACGCGGCCCGCGCGCTACGAGGGTGACGTGGTGCTCTATCTGGCCGATCGCTACCACGACGGCATGATCGAGCTGGAGCCGCGGTACGCGGATCGTCGACCCAATGGTGGTTGGGATGAATACATTCCGAACCTCGAGGTTATCCATATCCCGGGTGACCACCTCCAGATCGTTGACGAGCCGCGGATCGGAAAGATCGGAGCCGACCTCACCGCGAAACTTGTCAAGATTGCCCCATAGGGGTGCACCTGAGGAGAGAAGTGAGCACTACTGCCGAGAAACTCGCCGATCTGCGCAAAAGACTGGAACTAGCGCATGAACCGGCGGGCGAAGCGGGGGTGGCGAAGCGGGCCAAGAAGGGTATTCCGAGCGCCCGGGACCGGATCGATATGCTGCTCGATCCGGGCACCTTCGTGGAAATCGGTGCGCTGGTACGCAAGCCGGGTGATCCGACGGCGCTGTACGGCGACGGCGTGGTCACCGGGCACGGCCTCGTCGAGGGCAGGCCGGTGGCGGTTTTCTCGCACGACCAGACCGTCTACGGCGGTTCGGTCGGAGAGATGTTCGGCCGCAAGGTTGCCGCCGTCCTGGAATTCGCGAACAAGGTCGGCTGCCCGGTGGTCGGCATCAACGACTCCGGCGGCGCCCGGGTGCAGGAGGCGGTGACCTCACTGGCCTGGTACGCCGAGCTGGGGTTGCGGGTGGAGCCGCTGTCCGGGATGGTGCCGCAGGTCTCGATGATTCTGGGCAAATGCGCGGGCGGGGCGGTGTACGCACCGATCAATACCGACGTGGTGGTGGCCACCGACGAGGCCTACATGTTCGTCACCGGGCCGGCTGTGATCCGCGAGGTCACCGGCGAGGATGTCAGCCTCGAGGAACTCGGCGGCGCCGAGAGCCAAGCGCAGTACGGCAATATCCATCATGTCGCCAAGGATGAGCAGGCCGCGTTCGAATGGGTGCGCGCGTATCTGGGCTTCCTGCCGACGAGCTGCATGGAACGGCCGCCGGTCGTGAATCCGGGGCTGGAGCCGGAGATCACCGCATCGGATCTGGAACTGAATTCGATTGTCCCGGACTCGGATAACGCCGGGTACGACATGCACGACATCCTGTTGCGCATATTCGACGACGGTGATTTCCACGAGATCGGCGCATCGGCGGCGCGCAATATCATCATCGGATTCGCGCGGGTGGACGGCCGCAGCGTCGGTGTGGTCGCGAATCAGCCGATGGTGTACGCGGGTGCGCTCGACGCCAAGGCCTCGGATAAGGCTTCGCACTTCGTGCGGATGTGCGACGCGTTCGAGATTCCACTCGTATTCGTTGTCGACACACCGGGATTCCTACCCGGTGTGGAACAGGAGAAGATCGGCGTCATCAAGCGCGGCGGCCGCTTCCTGTTCTCCTACGTCGAGGCCACCGTGCCGAAGGTGACCGTGGTAATCCGCAAGTCCTACGGCGGTGGCTACGCGGTGATGGGTTCGAAACAGCTCGGTGCGGATGTGAATCTGGCCTGGCCGACCGCGCGGATCGCGGTCATGGGTGCGGAAAGTGCGGTCAGTCTGACCGGCCGCAAGCAGATGCAGGCGGTACCGGAGGATCAGCGCGCCGCGGTGCGCCAGCAGATGATCGACTTCTACAACGCGAACGTCGCCACCCCGTGGGTCGCCGCCGAGCGCGGCTATATAGACGCCGTCATCGAACCGTCGACCACTCGCCTGGAACTGCGCCGCGCCCTGCACCTGCTGCGCGACAAAAAGCTGATTCGCAACCCACGCAAACACCACCTGCTGCCGCTGTAGCCGGAATCGGGCCGCATCCCCGACGGGGTGCGGCCCGATTCTGTTCCGTGGCAGCGGAAGTCAGGCGAGAGTCGCCGACTCGATGATGACGTCGTCCTGCGGCACGTCCTGGTGCATGCCCGCCGAGCTGGTGGACACCGCGGCGATCTTGTCGACCACTTCGGAGCCCTCGGCGACCTTGCCGAATACCGCGTAGCCCCAGCCCTGCGGGGTCGGCGCGGAATGGTTCAGGAAGCCGTTGTCGGAGACATTGATGAAGAACTGTGCGGTGGCCGAGTGCGGGTCATTGGTGCGGGCCATCGCGACGGTGTACTTGTCGTTCTTCAGGCCGTTGTTCGCTTCGTTCTGAATCGGGGCCTGCGTACCCTTCTGCCGCATATCGGGGGTGAAGCCACCGCCCTGGATCATGAAACCCGGAATGACGCGGTGGAAGATGGTGCCGTTGTAGTGGCCGGCGTTCACATAATTCACGAAGTTCGCGACGCTGTTCGGGGCCTTCGCGTCGTCGAGCTCGAGCACGATCTGTCCGTGGTTGGTTTCGAGATTCACCTTTGTCATACCCCCCACCTTTCCATCCTCCGGCAGCTGGTCAGCAGTTCGGGCCAGAGTGCGATCCGCAACCACTGTCTCTGCGTCGGTGAGTTCGCCACCATCCGCTGGAGCATGACCAAAGAATCGGACCCCAGGTTTCGAGCGAAGCGAGATCGAGCATGTGCCGTTCGCGGCCCGGCTTGCGTCCGCGCCGGAGGCGCGGCCATCAAACACAGCCGAGTGGCCGAAGCGCTTACGACGGAGTCGTATGTCTCGGCCGCTCGGACGCAAGCCACCCAGGGGCCGCGAACACGTCGCGGCGGAGCCGCGGCCATCAAACACAGCGGATACCATTGCCAACCGTGCCCGACGCCGCTACTGCTGTCTTGACGAAACCGCCCGCCACGCCCGAAGTCGCACCGAGCGATTTCCGAACCGCGCGCCTCGTCGCGCTGGTCACCGGCGTGCTCGGTGCGTTGTTCGCGCTGGCTGCTCCGTTCTTACCGGTCAGCCAGACCACCGCGACGCTGAATTGGCCCCAGGACGGCGCCCTCAACAGTGTGCAGGCGCCGCTCATGTCGCAGGTGCCGATCGATCTGACCGCGAGCATTCCGTGTTCGGCGCTCGAGCAGCTGCCCAGTTACGGCGGGATGCTGCTGGCCACCGCGCCGCCGCAGGGCGACCGGGCATCGCTCGAGGCGATGTTCGTGCGGGTCTCGGACACCTCGGTGGACGTGGTCGACCGCAATGCCGTGGTCGCCTCGGCCGAGCGCGCACAGCTCGGCGGGTGCACGTCGATCACCATCAGCTCCGATATCAATCGGACCAAGGCGTCGTTCGACGGTGTGACCACGATGATCGAGCGGCCGGTCGAGGGCGCGGCGCCCGGGACGACGCAGAAGGTCGAGGTACCGCTCGAGGGGCAGCTGAGCGGTGATCTGCGGCCGCAGGTGGTCGGCGTCTTCACCGATCTGAAGGGCGCGGTGCCCACCGGTCTTTCGTTCCACATGACGGTGGACACCCGGTTCTCCTCCAGCCCGACCCCGGTCAAGTTGATCGCGATGATCGCGGCGGTGCTGTGCACGCTGATCGCACTCGGCGCACTGGCTCGGCTCGACAGCGGCGACGGGCGTGGGCACCGCCGGTTCCTGCCCGCCAACTGGCTGAAGCCGACGTGGGCGGACGGCGCGATCATCGGCACCCTGCTGCTGTGGCATTTCGTCGGCGCCAACACCTCCGACGACGGCTACATCCTGAGCATGGTGCGGGTGGCGCCGCACGCGGGCTATATGGCCAACTACTTCCGCTGGTACGGCGTGCCGGAGGCGCCGTTCGGCTGGTACTACTACGTCATCCAGGCATTCTCGGAGATCTCCACCGCGAGTCCGTGGGTCCGGTTGCCCGCGCTGTTCTGCGCGATTCTGTGCTGGCTGGTGATCAGCCGCGAGGTGGTGCCCCGGCTCGGGCGCGGGGTGCGCAACAGCAAGGTGGCGCTGTGGACCGGTGGGCTGGTCTTCCTGGCGTTCTGGCTGCCGTTCGACAACGGTCTGCGCTCGGAGCCGATCGTCACGCTCGGCGCGCTGCTGACCTGGGTGTCGATCGAGCGGGCCATCGCGACGGGTCGGCTGCTGCCCGCGGCGATGGCGATTCTGGTGGCCGCGTTCACCCTCGCGGCGGCGCCGACTGGTCTGATGTGTGTGGCGGCGCTGCTCGCCGGTATCCGGCCGCTCGTGCGGATCGTGGTGCGGCGGCATCGGCAGTTCGCGGCGCAGGGTATCGGCAAGTGGGGTTCTACGCTGCCGCTGCTCGCGCCGATCGCGGCGGCCGGTCTGCTGGTGCTGATCGTGGTCTACAGCGACCAGACTTTCGCCGGTATCCAGGAGGCCAACCGGGTGCGGCAGGTGACCGGCCCGAATCTGGCCTGGTATGAGGACTACCTGCGCTACTACTACCTGTTCGTGGAGACCGTCGACGGCTCGCTGCCGCGCCGCTTCGCCTTCCTGATCATGCTGCTGTGCCTGTTCACCACGATGTTGGTGCTGTTGCGGCGCAGGCAGGTGCCAGGCATCGCCAGCGGTCCGACCTGGCGGTTGATGGGCGTGGTCATCGGAACCATCTTCTTCATGATGTTCAACCCGACGAAGTGGACCCACCACTTCGGCGCGTACGCGGGCATCGCCGGATCACTGGCCGCGGTGACCGCGGTGGCGGTTTCGGCAAGTGCGTTGCGGGCCAGGAAGAATCGGGCGATCTTCCTCGCCGGACTGCTGTTCGTGCTCGCGATGGCGTTCTCGGGCATCAACGGCTACTGGTACGTGTCCAGCTTCGGCGTGCCGTGGTTCGACAAGCCGATCTCGCTGCACGGCCACCAGTCGAACACGGTGATGCTGGTGCTGTTCGCGCTGGCACTGGCGCTGGTCGCCTGGTCGGCGCTGCGCGAGGACTACGCCAAGCCGCAGCCGTCGGCGAAGTCGGTGCGCGGCAAGCGGATTCGCAAGTTCGCCGCCATCCCGCTGACCGTCGTCGCCGCGCTGATGGTGCTGCTCGAGGTGTTCTCACTGGTCAAGGGCGCGGTGGCGCAGTACCCGGCCTATTCGCTGGCGCGCTCGAATTTCGATGCGGTGCAGGGTAGTTCGTGCGGTCTCGCCAATGACGTGCTGGTGGAATCGGATGTGAACAAGGGCAATGGCATGCTCACGCCGATCATCGATCCGGCGAATCCGCCGAAGAACGGTGATCCGCTGGCCGGCGCCGATCCGGTCGGCTTCGATCCGAACGGTGTGCCGGAGAAGCTCAGCGCCGACACCATCGAGGTGAAGCCGGGCACCGGCAATACCTCCACCCAGTCGGTCGGTCCGGTCGGCGCGGACGGTCAGAACGCCGGCACCGACGGCGGTTACGGCGCGACCGGTGTCAACGGCAGTCGAGCCACCCTGCCGTTCGGGCTCGATCCGGCCACCACGCCGGTGATGGGCAGTTATCAGCAGGGCGTGCAGCAGCCCGCGCATCTGGTCTCCAGCTGGTATCAGCTGGCGCCGCGCTCGGATGATCGTCCGCTGGTGGTCATTTCGGCCGCGGGCCGCATCCTGTCCATCGACGACACCGGTGACACCAAGTACGGCCAGTCGCTGACCGTCGACTACGGCAAGCACCAGCCCGACGGCAGTGTGCAGATGCTCGGCACCTACCTGCCGCGCGATATCGGTCCGTTCCCGTCGTGGCGCAATCTGCGCATCCCGCTCGACGAGATCGCGCCCGATGCCGACGCGGTGCGCATCGTCGCCAATGACCCGATTCTGATCGGCGATCAATGGCTGGCGTTCACCCCGCCGCGGATGCCGAAGTTGACCACGCTCAACAGCTTTATCGGCTCCGAGCAGCCGGTGCTGCTGGACTGGGCAGTCGGGCTGCAGTTCCCGTGCCAGCGACCGCTGGACCACAAGAACGGGGTGGCCGAGGTGCCCGGTTACCGGATCCTGCCGGACCGGCCGCTGGCCATCAGCTCGACGAATACCTGGCAGGCCGAGGAATTCGGTGGCCCGCTCGGCTACAGCCAGATGCTGGCGAAGTCGAGCACCATTCCGACGTACCTGAAGAACGACTGGGCGCGGGACTGGGGTTCGCTGGAGCGGTACGACCAGTACTACCCGAATGCGGTTCCGGCCAAGTTGGATACGGGTACGGCCAGCCGTTCGGGGCTTTGGTCGCCCGGACAACTGCGCGTGTTCTAGTTCGTGAGACAGACAGGCCCGTCGAAATCGGCGGGCCTGCTCTCGTTTTCGGGGACCGGGGTGTACTCAGCGTCCACTTGTGTCCGGATTCCGAGAGAGCCACAGAATCCTGAGGTGGGTGGGCGCTCAGGCCAACAGCGTCCCGCAATGACGAAAGGCCGCGGCGTCGGCTGTAATGGCCGACGCAACGGCCTGGTGGATGGTGTTCGGTGATTCGGCGGGCTCAGACCTTCGTCATACGAACGCCCAGTTCGCGACGGAGTAGCTCCTGCGGGGTTTGGCGGGATAACACACGCAGCACCGCCGGTCGAAGCTCCCGTTGTTCATCTTCGGTGAGCAGTCCGACGAGGTCGCGCAGATCCATATCATCGAAGGCCGCGGTCATGAATAAAAGGTTACGGCCAGCTTCACGGGTGGGAAGGCTTTCGCGACCAACATTTACGACATGGTCACGCTGGTTCACCGTCGTAACGTGTACGGGCCGCCAGCACTTCGTCCATACGCTCTTCGGCCCACATTTTTATGGCGCGCATCACGGGCTGCAGGCTGTGACCGAGCGCGGTGAGTTCGTAATCGACGCGGACAGGCACCTCGGCGGTGATCCGGCGTTCGAGTAGGCCGTCGCGTTCGAGGGTGCGCAGGGTTTGGGTGAGCATTTTGGGGCTGACGCCGGAGATGATGCGGTTGATCTCCGCGTAGCGCAGCGGGCCGTCCGCCAGGGCGTTGAGTATCAGGCTGACCCATTTGTCGCTGATCCGGTCCAGTAGTTGGCGGGTCGGGCATTCAGCCACATAGGCGTCGTATTGCTGTTTTGCCAGGTCGCGGCGTTGTGCCGCGGTCGTTGTCGCCATCTGCTTCCTCCACTGCCCGTTACGCACTTGTGGGTAACTACTACCTAATGCATAGTGGATCGCCCTAGATTTGTCGACGAATTCGTATTTCGACAAGCAATGAGGAGCGTCATGCGTGCAGTAGTAGTCCGTCGACCAGGTCCGGAGGCCCTCGCGGAGCTCGTCGAGGTACCGACGCCCGAGCCGGGGCCCGGTGCGGTTCGGGTGAAAGTCGCTGCGGCAACGGTCAATCCGGTGGACCTCATGGTCCGCACCGGCGTCGGTGGGACCCCGTTCGCCGCCCCGCGTGACCAGTGGGGGGTCGGATGGGATGTCGCCGGTGTCATCGACGCCGTGGGTGCCGGTGTCGATTTCACGGTGGGGCAGCGGGTGATCGGTATCAGCGACCGTCTCGACGTGTCATTGGCCGCCCAAGCCGACTACGTCGTGCTCGAAGCCCAAAATGTCGCCCCCGCACCGACTTCCGTACCGGCGACCGCCGCGGCGACCATCCCGCTCAACGGCCTCACCGCCCTGCAGGCCCTGGCCGCCCTCGACCTGACCGCCACCGATTCCCTCCTCATCACCGGCGCGGCAGGCGCGGTAGGCGGCTTCGCCGTGGAAATCGCCGCCGCCCGGGGCATTCGAGTTATCGCCGCCGCGTCGGCAGCCGATGAGCCCACCGTTCGAGCCCTCGGCGCTACTGACTTCATCCCGCGCGAAGCGGACCTTCCGAATGCCGTTCGAGCCCTCGTCCCCGGCGGCGTGACTGCGGCCCTCGACGCCGCCGCCCTCGGCCCCGATGCCCTCGCCGCTGTCCGCGCCCGTGGCCGCTTCGTCTCCATCAGCGTCCCCACCACCCCGATCCCCCTGCGCGGCACCGAGGTAACCACCGTCCTGGTCCACGCCGACCGCTCGCAACTAGACGAACTTGTCGCCTTGGTCGACAACGGCCACCTCACCCTCCGCGTAGCCGAAACCTATCCCTTGGATCAGGTCGTAACCGCCCAGCGCCGCCTGGCGGCAGGAGGCCTACGCGGCCGCCTTGTTCTTATCCCATGATCGTGCCGGGCGCTCGGGAGAGATATGCACGACTTATCGGCTGGAGTGTGCCCTGCCCCGACGCAATGGACCATCGCGCCCGCCTGATCGATCACCTGCTATCGGGCCCGGATCGGGTCGGCTTTCTTCTGCCCGTCGGACATTGCCTTCAGCGAGTTGTCAGCTGGCTAGCTCATGGCTAGCCAGCTTCACCTCCGCCGCTAAAGGCGGTGACTGGGCATGAGCCGGAGACGGGTACGACCGTAGCCGACGCCTCGAATTGTGGTCACCGGGCGTGAAAACGGCATAGCCGGGGCCGGCGTTCGCTGGGCTTGCTGTCGCAACCAGGAAGCCTGCGGCTGCGGCCAGGGCAGGCGAGTATCAGCTTCTTCGGTGTACCGACTTTGCGCGACATGCATACTCCCCCTGTGGGATCGGTTCGACATCGATATCGACCGGTAGCCCCTCGGCGATCGTGGTGATATCAAGATCCCCGCGAGCGTCTGACAGATGGAACCAAACCAGCGTGTTGTCGGCGTCGTCGAGCTTGATCACGCCGGTACCGTTACGTGGTTTCCAGCGCCACACTGTGCCGGTTTCCATCTTTGCCCCCTCCAGTCGCGGCCTACTCGGCCGCGTTCAATGATCGCTCGAAAGCACCTCGCGCCGAGTCGATTTCATAGCTAACGCATCGAGCTTATGCCGCTGAGTCTCCTCGACTTGTTCCCGCCGAGCGGGCGTCGGTACGTCGCCGATTCTGAATGCCCTAAGTCATCTTCACTCACTTTGTGATTGCTAACCAGCCTGGGCGGTCGTCGACCCACACGTCCGGTCGGGCGAATCAGACGCCCTACCGCTCGACATACGCGCCGGGGCGGAGCGCCCCCGCCTCGACCAGGGTCCAGAACGCTTCATGTTTCGCGCCGCATGAGTCGGCGTCGCAGTTGATGCGCTGACGGAATACGCGGCGCGCTTCGTCGACGCTGTACGGATGGTGCGGTGCACGGTGGCATTGGTCGCGAGCGATACGGGCGAGTATTTCCGGGGCGGGGCGTTCACCATCGACGTGCACCGGGCGGTCGATGAGGTACGGCAGTACGTAGAAGAGCACGACACCCAACGTCAGAACCACGGCGACTGTGGCGCAAACAATTCCAGTAGTGGACACAGCTATTCGACCTCCGCGTCGCCGATCGAGATCGGCTCGACTCTGATCACGGCGTGTTCGTCGAAATCGTGGCGGTCATCCAATGCGACGGCGAACGTCCGGCCGATAAACCCGTGGTCGTCAACTGGCGCCCATGATCCGTCGATGTACTGCAACCAGCCCGCCGGGCGATCGGTTCTGGCGTTGGCGTCGCGCAACGCGAGAACGATTGCATCGCCTGCGCGCTCGATATCGGCCGTGCAGTAGCGGCAAATACCGGTGTCCGGCTCGGCATCCTCATAGGTGCAGCGGGGGCAGAGCTTCGCTCTCGGCTCACCGAGCGCCATGACACGCCCCTCAGGTGGTTCACGCTCACCGATGCCGGAGGACTCGACACCCCGGCGCCGGGACGACACTCCGGTCGCAGGTAGATGTGCCCATTCGCGAACCGCTTCCGCGAACAGCTCAACCACATCGCCCGGTGCACCGCTGTAGGTACCGGGCGGGCCGAGGAAGGGATCACGTTGCGGCAGTTGTGAATTAGCCCGTTTGATCAGCACCGAGAGTTCGGCGTGCTCGTCGTCCGACCCCATGCCTTTGCCCTCCAAGCTCGTCATTGATGAGCACCCGACGCCGAGGGCTTCAATGCCACCGACCACGGGGCTCACATCGCGGTCGGGATGCCGGATAAGGGGTATGGGTTTCGGTCATCACCCGGCGTCGGGGCTATCGCAAGCCTCGCGCCGTGGGTGGGAAGGTGTCTGTGTCACTTCTGGAATCAGTTCACCGAAAGTGACACAAAAATATGTGATGAGCAGCGAATTCAGTACTCGAGACGGACCAGCTCGGCCAGCTCGCGCATGTCGTCGGTGAGGGTGCGACGCTGCTGGACGATCGTCGCGAGGATGTCACGCGCATAGCGCTGCTGCGCAAGCCATTCCGGTGCTGCCGTGCGGAGCTGCTGCAATGTGTGCATGGCTTCGCCGTACTGGCGTAACTGGGTGTGCGCGTTGGCGACGTCGAGCCGGTGCCGGAGCCGACCGGCCGCTGTCGGCGAGAGTACTGCTGTCGGCAGGCTTTCCGCGATGGCGAGCGTCTTGCTCGGCTGCTCGGCGATTACCGCGCATTCGCCGGTGATCTGCGCGACCGTCACAGGCCCGAACAACCTATTCGGATTCGGGTCATACAGCACCTCGCGGCCGATCCGGTCGGCTGCTGCACGCGCCAAGCTCAGCGCATCTTCGGTCTCGCCGGGCGAGTTGTCCCGTACACCAACGTTCGCGACGTACAGCCACAGCCGACCCCACAGCGCGAGTTGTGAAACCGTGGCGCGCGAGAACCGCGGCTCGATGTCGTCGGCCCACTTGACTGCCAACTCGCGGGCAATGTCGAGCCTGCCTTGACGGAGGGCAGACCACACGAGAACATTCACCGCGCCGACCGCTATTCCGCGTTCAGGGGCGGCATCGATGGCTTGGTCCAATGTCATTGCCGCAATATCGAATTGCCGATTCTGCGTCAGCATCCAGCCGGTCATGCTGAGCAGGCGGGCGCGTATCGCGCGGCCTTCGCGATCGGTAAGAGCGTCGGCATCGCGAAGCAGTGCCGGAAGCACCGCCGAGAGCTCCCCGTACCGGTGCTCGTCGATCATCGGCATCAGTGCCTCGTACGCTGCGTGCACACCTGCGTTCGTCGGCTGCTCGTCGATTGTGTCGTTCGCGTCCAGACCGGCGAGTGCTCGGCGTACAGGCTCCCAGATATCCGACGTTTCGGCGTCGGCGTACTCGGCGTCGGCGTGTCCACCCTGAAGCGTCGACGTACGCGTCCGGAGTGCGATAGCGAGCTTTCGTAATGTCTCCAGACGGACACTTGCCCGGTCGCCCTGCTCGAGCTTCCGAATCAACGACAGTGAAACGCCAGAGTTGCTTGCCAATTCGCGCTGGCTCAATCCCCGCCGCTTCCGCGTTGACTTAAGTCGGTCCCCGAGATCCGCACTCATGTCCACCACGCTACGGCTGTTTCACGACCACGTCACTGGGCCGGTCTGGAGACTTCTGGTCCTCCGCACTGCGCGCGTGCTGCGGGCAGTTAGCCCAGCAGGTCCCTGCTGGCATCAGCCGTCGCGGATGGGATCTGTCCAAACCCGGCGAAATCCTTTGTATCCCGAAGTGCCGCATCGAGGCCCCTGCGCGATTGGGTGTAAGTGCGACCTATCCGCGTAAAATAGCCTGCGCGCCGTTCGATCAGCGAGCTGACCGTCGGCACCGGAGTCGGTACCCGCAGCATTCGGGGGATTGCACGGGATGCGCCACCGCTGTAACGTCCACCGTATGCAGGCTGAGGGGGTGCACACTGCGCGAGGGAAGATCTGGCGCTGGAACAGAAAGCGTGCAACTGGGATTGTGGAATCCATGACTGGTGGCCAAATCTGGTTCGGCTTGGATTCTCTGCGCGGAAGAAACTTCGACGAAATCAATATCGGGGATATTGTTGACGTCGATTACGAATTCGCTCAACAGGATTCCCACGATCGACGTGCTGTACTTATAAACTGGGTTGAAGCCTAGACACGTTCAGATCATCAGCAGCGCCGAAACAGCCTGAATTGCAACGAAACTGGCTGGTTGCAGAGTTCACTTGAGCCTGCGACGGCCTGACGTCACGGTCTGCCGCGCGGTTGGACGAATCGTCCTGTGCGACATCCTTGAACGCCGCCGAGCGTGCGTTCGGCCGCGGAGATTCCGGCCGCCCCGAATGGCTGGACTACTTCGATGGTGCGTACCTGTCAGCCAAGACCGCGCACTGCTTTCGGGATTTGGGCGACCTCGCCCGTGCGGCTCGCTATGCCGAACAATCCCTCGACATGTCCGACGGCTATCTGCGAGGCCGGGCATTCAACCTGTGCCTGCTGGCATCAGCCGTCGCGGATGCGGATCCACATGAGGCGGTCCGCATCGGCAACGAGGCGCTTGATCTGGTGGGCAGCCTCGAGTCCCGGCGTAGCTACTCCTACCTTCGCGAGGTCCGGTTCTGCCTCGCGCCGTACGACGAACTCGACGACGTCGCAGACTTCCGTCAGCGCGTGCTCGCCGCGACTAGAGCGACAGACTGATAGCGCGGTACAGCGCGACGACAGTCGCGGCGCCGACAATCTCTTCGCGGTCGATCATTGCGACCGCATCCGGTAGCGGGATCCACTCGATCCGCTCGGCCTCGTTGATGTCCGGCTGATTGTCGGTCAAGTCGGCGCCATGCGCAAGGTAGATCAACTGCGGCTGATCGAGCGTGCCGATCGCGGGCTGGTAGGTGACCAGGTGTTCCATCGTGCGCGGCCGCCAGCCGGTCTCTTCTTCGACTTCCCGAGCCGCCGCCACTGCAACGTCCTCGGCACCGTCGACATAGCCCCCGGGCAGCTCCCACACCCAACGGTCGATGATGAACCGATGGCGATACATCAACAACGCCTCGCGCTTGTCGTTCAGTACCAGGGTCATCGCGCATCGCGGCATCCGCGCCACGTACTGCGTGAACCTGACACCGTCGGGAAGCTCGACATCAACGGTGGACAATCGGATATGTCGATTCTCGTCGACGAGGCGCTCGCCATGAATCGTCCACTGGGTCGGCTCACAAGTCGAAGGTAGCAATCAATCGCGCCTAGTTCGCTGCCATGGCCGCCCGTTGATGGAACTGACGACGAAACACCACGGGGACCGCCGGTTTCACGTCCTGTTAGCCGAGCAGGCGCTACTGACGACCGTTGGCAACGATTCGGTGATGATAGGCCAGCTCGACCGCCTGCTCGTCGCCGCAGGCCTCCCTCGTGTCACCCTTGGCATCGTCCCGGCCATCGCCGAGATTCCGCAGCAGACAACCAATTTCGTGATGTTCGACGATCGCATGACCACCGTGGAAACCATCACGGCCGAGCTTACCGTCACCCAGCCACGCGAGATCGTGACCTATGGGCGAACATTCGACATGCTCGCCAAGTTGTCCGTCACCGGTGACTTCGCCCGCGCGTTGATCCTGGCCGCCGTCGATCGCAGACGAACGACGTCTCAGTAGCGCGGCTACGCGAGCACTGCGTCGACATCGACCAGGCCCGGCGCAGGAGCGACGGGCCGCGAGGCCGCGCATAACATCGACTTCCGCTGTGACGCCGCGAATCTCGCGGAGGGCCGCGACCAATCCACCGCAGGCCAAGCAGACGCGCACCCACGCTCCAGCTACAGTCGGACCGGCACAGCACCCGTCGGTGCGAGCAAAGGGGGCCGATCCAACGGCCGGTCAGCCACCCAGCCTGACAGGGGGACGATTCGAACGTGACTCAGCGCCAGAGTGCATTCGCAGTACGCCGATCACGACGGCTCGGGCAGACTTCCCGGACGGCACCGGCAACAGCTGTCGGCCTCCTCGCTGTCATCGGGCTGCTCGCCGCGTGCAGCACCACCGAGACCGTCGATACCGCACCCGGTACCACCATCGGTGCGTCCGCCGGCCCCGAGTCCTCGACTCCACCGTCCGGGCCAACCCCGGGGTCGGCGGCTATCAAGGTGCCGGTGCTGCCCGCAGCCGACCAGGTCGTGCCCCGGATTGTCGCGTTCGACCCGTGCTTCCGCGTCAATGATTCGCTCATCGACCAAGTCGGCTTCGATCCGGACACCCGCGAACGCTATGCCGCCGAGGTTACGTCCATGCTGACCTTGACACACATCGGCTGCACTTTCCTCCGGTCCCAGACGGTCAACGGACAATCGGCGCTCACTGGCTCCCTCTCCATCACCACCAGCACGAAAAAGTTGGCGGAGGTCAGCGGCTCCGAGCGGAACGAGGTCATCGACTCCAACCCGATCAACGGTCGACCGGCCGTTGTCTACCGATCACCGTTGACCATCCCCACCTGCGATGCCGCCGTCGAGTCACCGGACGGAACGCTCGTGGTCTCGCTGACCGTCCCGCCCGCGCCCGTCCCCGTAGCCGAGCCATGCGGCCAGATCCGTGAGGTGGCCACCGTCATGGCGACGGCGCTCGACAGCAACTGAATAAGTGATTTCAACTCGATGAGTGAACCAACATCGAAACCCAAGGGATCACTCAGTGGTCGACAACATCAAACCAATTTTGGACTAAGAGAGAACTACTCGAACGTCCGCACAAGGATCGCGTTGACCACGTCAACGCCCGGCTAACGTTCGGATCGTCAGCAGCGCCGAAACGGCCTGAACTGCAACGAAACTGGCTGACCGCCGAGTTCACTTGGGGCGATGGACGGTTCTCATCCCCTCGCCCCTCGAATTGTGTTCAGGCCGAAAGAAGTTGACTCACGCGCTGGTGGGAAGTGCCGATCAGTGCCGCTATATCGCGCACGGGCAGCCGCTTTGCGGCCAGCGCCGCCGACTTCGCCGTGGTCTGCTCTTGAATGTCATCGGCCTTGGCGCGCAGTTCCTCTGACCGTCCCAGCGCCTCGGTTGACGCCGCGTCTTCGGTATCCGCTCTGACCAGCTCAGCGAAACTATCGCCGCCGGTCAGCCGAGCCATTGCACGAGCAGCAAATGAACCTCACGTTGCTGCTCGAGCACAAGGTAGACGACCTGACCCGCAGAGCCGGGCCGAACAGTTAGTAGCGGACTGCGCCGTCGGGGTTGGCCGCGTGCTGTGGATGTCCAGCTCGAGGTTGCAGCTCTAG
Source organism: Nocardia sp. NPDC049707 (assembly GCF_040674855.1). Classification (NCBI taxonomy): domain Bacteria; kingdom Bacillati; phylum Actinomycetota; class Actinomycetes; order Mycobacteriales; family Nocardiaceae; genus Nocardia; species Nocardia sp. NPDC049707. The sequence goes on from NZ_JBFANN010000052.1 coordinate 31,058, forward strand.
CACGGTCAGCACTTCCGCGTAGTCCGCCAGCGCTGGAACCGGAAGTGCCGCGACCTGTTCGAACGTTTCCGGGTCTGGGATTATTCGGTACAACCTCAGCTGACCTGTCGTCGTGCGATCAGTGCCCGCATATCCTCGATAGAACCTGCGCCCGGATTGGCCCCGAACCGCTGGATCTGCTCAGCCTTGGCCTGTAACCGGAAGTAGGCGCCGGGCTCGCGCACCTCGGTGAATGCGATATGCCGCCATTTGGTCAGCAGTTCGAGGATGCCGGAAAGTTCCTTGCTGTTCTTGGCCCCGTCCAGCACGATTTCCCACTCGTGATCGAACTCGGCGAGCAGTGTGGGAGTCAGCGCCGCACGGATCGCTGCCGGTTCCGACGCGGGGAAAGTCACGGGTTCGGACAACGGTGCGGGAGAAGCCATCCCCCACCATAGCCGCCGATGTCGTCAAACGGCGGCGTCTGGGGCACGCTCCAGCCGTACTACCGTGCAACGGGCGTGCAGGTCAGCGCGCGATGACACGCATGGAGCCGACGGGGAGTCAGCCCACGCGCTATCGGGCTCGGATCGGGTCGGACTTCTTCCAGCCGTTGACCGTTGCGACGGTTGTCGCGATGGTCGCGGGTTCGGCGGTGGGGTCGTAGGGGGTGAATTGTTCCAGGGAGCCCCAGTCTCGCGACCAGTCGTGGTTGAGGTAAGTGGGGATGGTTTGGGATTTCAGGAGTAGACCGGTCCAGCCGAGGGGGCCGCCGCCGATATCGTCCTGCCAGGCATTGGAGGCGTCGGAGCCGACGCGGTCGGGCAGGATGCGCCAGCGGGGGACCTCGGCGACGCCGTCGTGGTGGTCGAACGGGCGCTGGCAGGGGAAGGCCAGGCCGACGTGCCAGTCCAGCAGGACCGGAGCGGTTTCGCCGACAACGGAATTCAGCGTGACCAGATGCGGCAGCCGGGGCGGGGTGACGGCCAACCACTGCTTCTGGGTGATGTCGTTGTCGACCGCGACCAAGCGCACCGCGTTCACTCCGGCGGGCAGCTTGTCCAGTGGCACACGGAGATTGCGCCAGGACGGTGCGGGTCCGATATCGAGCGGATCCACCGAACCCAGCGTCTGTACCTCGCCGTCCGCCCCGCGCACGCCGTACTCGAGATGCAACTCCTGCCCGTAGGTGACCACACCGTCGGCATCGACCGAGCGGATCCGGCCCGCCGCGGTAATGGCGAGCACCTGGTAGGCCGGGTCGTTGCGCATGCTTTCGGTCACATCGAGCCGGTACCACTGCGAGGTGAGCTTGGCCTGCTGCTGGTCGGCCCCCTCCTGGTAGCTGCCCATGATCGGGGTCCGCGCCGGATCCAGACCGAACGGCAATGCCACTGTGCTGCCGGTGATTCCGGCCTGCTGACTGGTGCCGCCACCGGTGCCCGCACCGGTTGTGTTGGTGGTCTTGTTCTTCGAATCCTTGTTCACCGAGTTCGCACCGCCGGTCACCGTTTCCTCGGCATCGGCGGTGAGGTCGGCGGCCACTCCGTTGGGCGTGAATCCCTTTGATTCCGCGGCCAATCCGTCGGCGGGGGAGCCGGTGTAGGGAAGCAGCAATGAACTCGCGGTGTCGGTCTCCACCAGCACCTCGTTGGCGAGCGCACAGGTATTGCCGTTCAGCGATTCGAGATTCGACTTGGCGATCGAGTACGCCGGGTACTGCGTGACCGCGGCCTTGGCCAGCGACGCCACCTCGAACAGCACGAGCAGCGCCGCCGCGATCGTCAACGGTGCGGAGGCGTAACGTTCGAAACGGCTTGGCGCATCGGTCTTCTCGCGATACGGCTCGCGATAGTGCAGCCACACCGCGACGATCAGTGCCACCCCACTGAGCCCAAGGAACAGCGTGGACAGGCCCTTACCCGCGAGCAGTGGCGCCTTGTCCCACCACGGCACACCGTAACTGGATACATACCACCAGCCATTGGAGCCGGTGAAGGTGATCGCCAGCAGGAACAACACCGCCGCCGCGAACAGCGCCCGGTTGCGTGGCGAGCGAATCCCATTGGCACCCACCGCGACCGCCGCCAGCGCCGCCAATGACCCGGCCAGCCCGGCGTATACGCCGAAGTGGTGGGTCCACTTGGTCGGCGTGAACATCATGAACAGCAGCGAGGCGAAGACTATGCCGAGAATCCGCACCGACGGCCCGCGCGAGGTCCCCGGAATCCGGCCCTTGCGCAGCACCTGCAGCACACAGACCAGCAGGCACAGCAGCATGACCAGCACACCGAACCGCCGCGCCAGCGATCCGTCCGGTGAGAGCATCAGCAGCGAATCCCACCGCGTCCGCTCGTCGAACCAGGCCACATTCGGCCCGACGAGGGTGCGCACCCGAGTCGCTTCCATGACCGTCGCCAGCGTCTGATCGGCGAAAACGACCACCAGCACGAGTGTTCCGGCGGCGAGCCCCGGTGCCAGCAATGCGGCATACCGGAAGAACGTGGCCGAGCGCGAGGTGCTGCGGTCGGTCCCATCCGCGAGTGAGCCCGCGGCATCACGCGCTCGCCGAATAATGATCTGTAGCACCGGCCGCGAACCCGCGATCAGTGCGGCCACACAGATCAGCCCCGTCGGACCGGCGGCCAGCGAGAACCCGGCGATCAGCACCCCCACCGCGGCGGGCAGCAGCCGTCCGGTCGCAATGGCCCGCTCGATCGAGCACCAGGTCAGCAGCGCACCCGCGGCGATCAGCGGTTCGGGTCGCAGTCCGTTGTCGTAGGGCAGCCAGAAGGCGAGGAAGACCAGGCCGGCGGTCCACAGCGCCACCTTGTTCCTGCGCACCCGAGCGCCCAAGCGCGGCAGCACCTCTCGGCTGATCACCATCCAGCACACGATTCCGGCGGCCAGCGTCGGCAGCCGAATCCACGGGCTGGCATCGGAGATCTTGGTCATCCAGGCCAGCACCTCGTAGGACCAGCCGAACGGCGCCTCGGGCACCGCGAACCACCGGTAGTAGTTGGCCATGTATCCGGAATGCTCCGAGGCACGCGCCATATTCAGGATGTATCCGTCATCGGAGGTGTTCGCGCCGATGAAATGCCAGAGCACCAGGATGCCGAGTATCGCCGCATCGGCCAGGGTGAACCGCCACCAATGCGCGGGCAGGAACCGGCGCGCCCGCCGACCATCGGCATTGTCGAGCAGGTGCAAGGCGACCAGCGCGATAATCGTGCAGATCGCCGCGGCGGTCATCGCACCCAGCTTCAGCGCGGACGGAGTCGACGAGAAGCGGGAATCGATATCGGCGTGCAGCTTCGCACCAGCGAGCTTCGCGGCGTCGAGATCGGTGAAGACGCCGACCACCTGCGGACGGATATCGCGCGTGACGGTGTTGCGGAAGGGCGTACCGTCCTGACGCTTCGCACCGACGAATTCGACCGAAGTCGCCGCCGCCGAGGTAGTGATGGTGACGGCCTCGCAGCCGGCGATCTCCGCGACCGGCGCGGACAACAGCGGCACATCACGCTGCAGCACCGCGAGCGTGCCATCGGTGACCGAGACGATCAGTCCCTTGGCACTGGCCTGACCCGAGGCGTGCGGAATCGTCGACAGCACGGTGCCCGATCCGGCGGCGGTCACCACCGAACACGGCAGCGTCGCATTCAACCGCAGCGGCACGTACGAAACCAGCGGCGCCTCGACACTGGTACTGCCCGCCTGGGGCCAGTCGAGCGCGGCCTGATCCTGTTTCACCGGAAGCAACGGCGTCAACAGCGCCAGCACGAATCCGAGCAACCCGGAGACGAGGGCGATCAGGCGGTTGCGGGTGAACGCTGCAGAAGTTCGGTCCGGTCGCACGAGGCACCATGCTAGCCACCCGCGTTGGTGACGCTGGCCACGAGATGATCCACGGTGTGCGCTGCTCGCCTATCGTAGCGGCCGGACGTCCCAGAGCCACACGTCATCGACCTGTCGCGGCGCTATGCCGAGCAGCTGCGTCACGGTGGTGCGCAGCACCTCGGAGTTCTTGGTCGCAGGCAGGACCACCACGTCGGCCTCCCAGAAGCGCAGATCGTCCAGAGCCTGGGCGCGGGTGTCGGCGTCGATGGGCGGTACGACGCCGGAGTCCTGCGCACCGACGAGCAGGGCCGTGGTCGGGCGGAAGTCCGGTCCGTAGATGCCCTTCTTGTTCGCGCCGGTCGGGCCGACGAAATAGCCACCGGCGAGCGCGAAGTCGAAATTCGCGTCGACCTGCCAGCGCAGGGCCTGCGCCTCGGCGGGACGCGGCGGCGGCACCAGCACCACGGAACCGCCGCTCACGTACTGCTTTACCGTCCCGTTGGCGAAGAACTCCGGAGTCGGTGCGCGCTTGATCACCGGAAGGACGGTCGGGACGAGCGGAACCAAGGCCAGGGCGAGCGCCGGGAACCAGGCGAGCGGACGCCAATCGACCGGCGACTGCCGCCACCAGGTGACCGCCCGCTGGGTCGCCAGGGCCAGCACTGCCGCGATGGCCGGAATCGCGGCCATGGTCAGCCGGGTCTCCAGCACTGTATTGAGCAGCGGAACATGTTCGGCCCAGCGCCACGGCAATTCGATCCCGGTCGACTTCTTGCCGAGCATGGCCACCGCACCCAGCGACAGCACCCCGAAGACCACCATCACCGCGGTCGCGGCGCGGACCACCCGATCGCGCCACAGCAGCGCCACCGTCACGAGCAGCAACAGCAGCAGTGGCCAGCCGAAATAGGCGTTCTGCTCGGTGTCGTTCATGGACACGTACTGGCCCGGCGCGAACATTCCACCGAGCGATTCGGCGGGGAACTGCACGATGGCCTTGAGATCGTTGCCCATCGGCCCGTGGTCGATCGAGCGATAGCTCTGTGGCCCGAAGAACTGCCACCACAGCGGAATTTCGGTGAGCATCAAGGTGATCACCGCCGCCAACGCGACGGTCGGGGCGAGCGCGCGGACCACCCGCCAGCCCGTGCGCGGTGTGTGCAGGTAGTACCCGACACCGAAAAGTCCGAAGGCGAGCGCGAAGATCAGCAGCGGTTCCTCGCCGAGTGCGATCTGCGTCGCCACCAGCAGACCGAGTGCGACCGCGTCGCGAACTCGCCTGCGCGGCTTCGTATCCGCATGTGCCACCCGTCGCGCCATGCGGATCAGCAACAACGCGATCACCGGAAGCAGCACCAGCAGCACGAAATTCGGGTGCGCGTTGGCATGGGAGATCATCGCGGGCGCGAAACCGCAGAACAGTCCGCCGATCGCGGCAGCAAGCCGGGACTGCACCAGTTCCCTGGCGAACAGCCAGTACCACGCCAAGGCGGTGGAGGCGAGGCCGAGGGTGAGGACGAGTACGAAGGTGACGGTCGGTCCGAACAGCAGCGTCACCGGCGTCAACGGCACCCCGACCCCGAACATGGCCGTATTGGCCATCATGTTCACCCCGGCCGGGAAATTCTGCAGATTCGTGCCGAGCGGATTCTCCAGGTGCGCCACCGAATGCGCGGTGACCGCGAAGAACCACTCCCACATGGTCTGGTCCTGACCGCTCTTGATCAGGTACCCGCTCTGAGTATTGCGCCACTGCCCGGACAGCACCGTGAATGCCGATGCCAGATAGCCCACCGCGACGACCAGATCACTCCGATCGACCCGGAGCCGTCTGCGCTCGGCGGTGCGCTGCGCGGATCTGGCCCCGCCAGCCGTTGTCGATTCCCCTGTGACGACGCCTACTGCTGGTGGTGCCTCGACCTGCAAAACAAACTTCTCCCCGTCAGTGGTCAGATCAGCGGTCCACGGTAACCGATCCCCCGGTGAGCTGTCCCGTCTTCCCGCGCCCTGGACTGATACTCACCGCCCCAGGCTGGCATGCAGCGGACGCGGAAGATTTCGCCGATACTGTCGGAGCCATCCGGCGCGGCATGGACAGCCAGGTGTCCGACGGCGTCCAGCGGGCACTGGGTCGCCCGGCCCGCGATTTCACTGAGTTCGTCAAGGCTGTGGTCGCAGCGGGGGGCTGGAACAGCTGAACGACCAGAATCTCCGCCGCATCAGATCCACCGTCGACTACCCAAGCCAGGCAACGGCTACGTGCTACGGGCCTGCTGGTCGATCATGGACACCAGGGTGGAGACGAGTTCCTCGGCCGTGGTGTGCCACTTGTCCGCGGACAACTGCCCATTGACCTCCATGACCGTTATCCCGTGCGCGCTGGTCAGCAGTAGAGCGGCGAATCGATTGACGTGCTGTGCGCCGACCAGATCGCTGACGATGGCGAGGAATTCGTCCTGGGCGCGTTCACCTGCGAGAGTCGCCGCACCGATCGCGGCCGGATCGCCGGCCGGATAGGTGAACATCAGCAGGTACAGGTGCGGCTGCCGACGGCCGATCGTCATCAGAGCGGTCAGGGCGCGGTGCAGCTTGTCGGCCGGGGTCGCGTGTGGGTCAGCGTGCACGGCCCGCACATCGTCGGCGAGCCGGTTCAATGCCTCGGTGGCGATGGCGGTCAGCAGGCTGTCCTTGTCGGGGAAGTGCCGGTAGGGGGCCCCGCGGGTGACCCCGGCGCGCGCCCCGACCTCGCGCAAGGTAACCGCGTCCGGACCGCCGCGGTCGAGGAGAGCGGAGGCCGCGTCCAGCAGGGCGCGTCGCGTCGCGGCGGTTGATTCGACGCGGCTGACCATGCCACTCACCATACTGTTGACACTGTCATCTGAGAAACCTACCGTCTTTGAGATGACAATGTCATCTGAAAGATCGTCGGAAACCCGAGGCTGTGTCGTCGTCACCGGGGCCTCGACCGGGATCGGCGCGGCCTCCGTGCGCGAACTGGCTCACCGCGGGTTCCACGTCATCGCCGGAGTCCGCCGCGACCAGGACGCCGACGCGCTTCGCGCCGACGGCATCGAGCCGGTCATCCTCGACATCACCGAGCCGGACCACATCGCGCAGCTGGCCGCGCGCCTCCGCGGCGACTCCCGACCAGGTGCGCTGCGGGCACTCGTGAACAATGCCGCCATCCAGGTCAACGCCCCCGTCGAGACCTTGCCGTTGGCGGAGTGGCGAAAGCAGTTCGAGGTCAACCTCTTCGGTCACATCGCCGTCACCCAGGCACTGCTGCCCGCGCTGCTGTGCCACTCGGGCCGGGTGGTCAACATCAGCTCGGTCGGCGGGCGGGTCGCCATGCCCACGTACGGCCCGTACGCGGGTGCGAAGTTCGCCCTCGAGGCGGTCAGCGACTCATTGCGCAGGGAACTGGCGCCGCTGGGCGTGCACGTGGTCGTAGTCGAGCCCGGCGCGGTCCGCACGCAGATGTCGGACCGGGTCATCGCCGCCACGAATCAGCAGGCCGCCGCCATGTCACCGGATCAGCGCGACCGCTACGGCAGCCTGATCCAGGCGGTGAATGCGCATGCCGCCCACCACATTCCGAACGGCAGGACCGCCGCCGACGCGGCCCGGGTGATCGCGAAGGCCGTGACTGCCGGAAAGCCGCGCACCCGCTATACCGTGGGCCTGGACGCGGCCATGATCACCCGCCTGTCACGGGTGTTGCCGGACCGAGTGCTCGACCGCGTCCTCGCGATCAACCTCCGACCGCACTACCCGAAGGCCACCGCCGCATGATTCCCGTGGTCCTGAACGCGGCAGCTGATCATGCCTGGTTCCCGACGGTCATGACCCAGGATCGGCAGCGGGCCATTCGTCGTGGCACTACTCGATCGGGCGGGCGCCCCACAGGAACTGGTACTCGACCGGGAATGAACGGTTGACCACCCCGCACGCCCGTGATGCTCAGAAGCCATGGCAACGAATGATGAAGAACAGCAGATCGGTGAGCTCGTCAATTGCCTCAGCCGCAAATATCCCCAGCTCACGGCTGAAGCAATCGCTACGGCAGTGCGTGAAGCGCATGAGCGATTCGTTGGACGCCCGGTCCGCGACTTCGTGCCCCTTCTGTGTGAACGTCGATGAGCACCGCTCTGGGACCGGATTACGCGCTCTACGACCTGTGGAAGCCCATCGCTGCGCTCGGCGCGGTGCCGCAGTACATAACAACCACCGAACGCCGAAAGGCACTGGCCTCCAGTGGTACTGGCCGGAATGTCGGCCTGTTCGAGCTCACCCGCCGTTGGTCCTACCGTCGGCGCGGCGACTACGACGAGACGAAGAGACACCCGACATCACAATCGGGTGTCGAACCGCGCACTGCGAGAAGCGATTCCGGGGGAGCGCCAGGTGGTGTCGATCAGGCTGGGCCGGTGTGTGTCGCGGATGTCGGCGGCGAAGTAGGTGCGGAAGCCGGTCCAGCCCCGATGGAACCAGACTGCGCTTCGGTGCGTCAGAGGAGGTGTAAGAGAACCACTTCGAGCTTCGGGGGCATCATGCACAGCACCAAAACCGGACTGCAGCTGATCGGCGCGATCGCGTTTGTTGCGACGTTCGCCGCGGGCACGACAATCATCGGAATGAGTTCTGCGAGTGCCCTGCCCTCTGTCACAGCATCAGAGCCTGGATGGCAGTTCGAGTTCGCCGCCACGTACCAGGCGACGGTGTCTTGCTATTTCGAGAACCTGGACAGAACCGATGCAACTGGTCCGTTCAAATTCACTGGCACGGGAAAGTCTGAATCAGCGGCAGTGAACGACGCCAAGAGCAAGGCTCAGGCGGCCGTGCCGCAGGGTAAGAAGGTGAAGCACTGCCGCACCGAGAAAGTGCAGAAACGCTGATAGAAGGGACTACTGGATGGATGACGACGATCGCCGCGTCTGGCAGATCGCGGTGGGACTGGGACTTCCTGCGGCCACCGGACCCGGATCCCTTAGCAGCGATGAGATCCACCCGATCGCCTTGCAGCTCGAGGAGAGTGCTCACCGTGTCCGGGGACTCAACCGCATTCCGTGCTACACCGAGTTCGGTCCGGTCCTCGAACTCGACGAGTTCGCGCACCGGTTCCGCGGCGAAGAATACGACCCAGCGAAAGTGCCGGTCGAATGCACACTCGCCGTTTATGTGACCGATACCGAGCTCGACGAACTGCTGCGGACCGTGGTGGCAGACCTCGGCATCGGTGACGACGGATACTCCACCTCGGCGGGCCGAGAGGTCACGGTAGGTTTGCGGGCTATCTCGCTGGAATCACCGGACAACAGCTTCTACCGGCAGCTCGTGGACCAGTTCAATGCGGTCCAGCGGTAGCCGGGCAGTCAGGTGATATCGCCGGAGTGCTGATCGACATGGCCATCTCCACGGGGAAAGAAGCGATCGGTCCGAACTCCGTTCGAGGCCCACCGTTTCTGTCGTTCTGGGGTACACCCAATCCGACGCGCGTTGATCGGCCTGGTGTGCCATCGACGGTTGGACCCGCGTGGCCCATATGGATCCAGCGTATTTCTATCGGGTCTTCTGCACGTGGGTGGTGTCGGTGTCGAGGAGGGTGCCGTCGGCGCCGGTCGGCACGATTTCCGGGACCGGGGTGCCGTGCTGGTCGACAAGGGTGGAGTGGGTCTCGTTGGGGGCGAAGGCGTGGCGTTCGCCCCACTGTCGCAGCGTGACGATGATCGGGAAGAGGTCGCGGCCAGCGTCGGTGAGCACGTACTCCTGGCGGCGGCCCGATGGTGCGGTGCGCTGAGCGAGGAGCCCATGAGCGGTGAGCTTGCGCAGACGGTCGGAGAGGATGTTGCGGGCGATGCTGGTGCGTCGCTGGAACTCCGTGAACGACCGTGCCCCGTCCATCGCGTCGCGGATGACGAGAAGGCTCCATTTGTCGCCGACCAGGTCGAGCGTGCGAGCGGCGGGGCAGTCGGAGTCGGTCCAGCCAGAGTTCGGGGCGCGCATGGTAGTGCGCGACATGACACCTCCCGATGAGTTGCGGATTGAAACCATTATGCCGTAGAAATTGGTTGCAATCTGCTACTGATTGGAGTGTGGGTGCGATGAACATGTGGCAGCGGTTGCTGCTCGCCGTGGTGTGTGGTGTCGCGGTAGCGAGTATTTATGCCGCGCAGCCGATTCTGGGGTCGATGGGACGCGATCTCGGGGTGTCGGCAGATCTCACCGGGTGGATCGTCGCGACCGCCCAGTTCGGCTATCTGGCAGGGCTGGTGCTGCTGGTGCCACTCGGTGATGTGGTGGTCGACCGGCGCCGACTCATCGCCGTGCACCTGGCGCTCACCGCAGTGGGCATGATCCTGACGGCCTCGGCGCCAGCCGCATGGCTGGCGTTCGCGGGGCTCGCCGCGGCCGGGCTGTTCGCGGTCGTGGTGCAGACCACTGTGGCCTACGCCGCGTCAATTTCACTGCCCGCCGAACGCGGACGGAACATCGGTGTCGTGACATCGGGCGTTGTGGTCGGCATCCTGGGCGCGCGGGTCGTCACCGGCCTGCTCGCTGAGATGTGGGGCTGGCGGGGCGTCTATGCCGTGCTCGCGGTGCTGTCACTCGGGCTCGCGGCACTCGTGCTCGTCGCACTGCCGTCGGAGGAATGCCCCAACCCGCCCGCGGAGTACCGGCGGGCCGTCGTCTCGCTCGGCGGACTGTTCGGGCAGCGCCTATTTCTAACGCGCGGGCTCATCGCGTTCTTCTTGTTCGCTTCGTTCGGAACCCTGTGGAACGGATATTCCCTGCCGCTGGCGGGCGCGCCGTGGCATCTGAGCGAGAGCCAGATCGGACTGTTCGGCCTCGCCGGCCTCGCCGGCGCACTCGGCGCGGGACGCGCGGGACGGTGGGCGGATGCCGGACGGGCGGCCCTGGTCACCGGTCTCGCGCTCACCCTGCTCATCCTCTCGTGGGCAGCGACCGCGCAGCTGTCGTGGTCACTGTGGCTGCTCATCATCGGAATCGTGGTTCTCGACTTCGCGGTTCAAGCGGTGCATGTGAGCAACCAGCACTTGCTCACCGCCGCGCATCCCGATCGCGTCAGCAGCGTCATCGGCAGCTACATGGTCTTCTACTCGCTCGGCTCCGCTCTCGGCGCAGCCGCAACCACCGCCATCTTCACCACCCACGGCTGGGCGGGCTCCAGTCTCCTCGGGGCCGGATTCGCGGCCTGCGCGCTGGTCGTCTGGGCGACCGACCGGCGACTTCCCCGCGATAGCGCGAACCTCCGATCCGCGAAAGTAGGCATGCGCCAGGGGCAAGAGGCATCGGGCTGACCAAGCCGGACAATGGCCCCAGATCACAGCATGCTGTCGGCGAGTCTGGTCCGCCCACATAGCAATCCGGGTTTGTGACGGGTTCCCTCCGGACTCATCGGATGGAGCCGCCGCACTACTCCCACCTGTGCCGGAGCTTCACCGATTGACCACGACCAATGTGAAGGGGCCGATATTGGTCGTGGTGAAGTGCGGGTCCGTGAAGAGCTCCTTGGGGAAGCTCACGGTGTAGCGCTTCACATTGGGGTCGTTCGGGTAGACATCCTTGGCCAGGCGCAGGGTGTAGGCATCGCCGCTGCTGCGGAAGAGGAAGGCGTCCGGTGCGCGCCACGGGCTCTTGTCGAGTGCGTCCACCAGGGCGGCGGAGGAGTCCAGCTTGCTCCACGACTCGATGGTGGCGGCGCGGCCCGCGAAATCGGCCAAGAGGTTCGCATAGTGCGAGGTGAGCGCCTGGAAGCCGTAGTACGGGTAGAAGGAAAGGAAGCTGGTGTCGGCGGTGAGGACCACCGAATCCGAGCGTGGACGGCCGGTCTGCGCCAGGAGTGCCGCATCGATGTCGCGGTAGTGCGACGCCGCACCCGGTGCGCGCTTATCGGCGCGTTCGCCGTTGCCGTCGGTATCGGTATAGGCGGTGGTGATCTCCGGCTTCAGCAGCTGCGGAATGTCCTGGGTGAACGCGAGCGCGCCGACGATGGCGACCACCACAACAACGAATTTGAACTGTTTCTGCTGGTTGAATGCCTGGTAGACCGCCTTTGCGCCCTCCACGAAGCCGAATGCCCCGGCCGCCGCCAGCAGCACTTCGAGCACGGGCGTCAACCGGAACGAGAGCAGGGTGTTACCCGCTGCGGTCATCGTCATCGACAGCAGACACCACAGATAGATCGCCACCACGCCGATCCCGAGCGCCTGCGCCCGCCGCGACGACGCCGCCCGCACCACCAACCACGCCGTCCCGATCAGGAAGAACGCCCCGGACAGCGAGAACTCCGCCATCGGAAACGGTAATTGCGCCCCGCCCTCGGGCAGATAGTGGAATGCCGTCCCCGAACTCGGCATCGTGCCACCGAGCAGCTTCAACACGAACGGCAGCCACACGATCAGCGCGACCAGACCCGCGATCGCCCCCATGACAACCAGCCGAACCAGCGGCGGCAGCACCGCCCGCCACACCGAACCCGCCCCGCCACGCTGCGCGCGCACCGCGAGCCCCGCCGAAACCAACCCCATCAGCCCGACCGCGAACGCCGCTACCCCGAAATACAAGGTGTAGAACGACGCAGCCATGCCGAGGAACAGCCCGGCGCCGATCACCGCGCCCCAGCCCCCAGCGGTTCCGGTACCGCTGGCCGCTGCTCCTTCGTTCCCCGCTGCGGCTTTGTCACCCGCTGCGCCTTCGCGGCCAGAGGCGACCGCAGCGGCATCCGAGGTCGCGGCACCGACTGCCACACCACTGTCCGCTGTACCGTCGCTTCCTGAGGTTGTGGCACCTCCTGAGGCGGCAGTGCCAGCTGAGTTTGCGGCGTCACCAGCGGCTGCGGACCCTCCCGACGCTCCAGCGCCACCAGATACCGCAGCACCAACGGCGGTGCCCGACCGCTCGAGCGGCCGGTACAGCGCCCCCCACGCAAGGATCAACGCGGGCGGCAGCAGCAGCACGATGACCGCGCTGTAAGCCTCCGGCGAGGCATAGGCCACCGTCGCCGCGGTCGTCGCCGCACTGACCCCGATCGCCCAGTCGGCGCGAATCAGCTTGGACCACAAGACGAGTGCGATCACCGCGACCACCGCGAGCGACCCGATGGCATACGGCTTGAACGCCTCCCAGCCGTCCATCCCGAGCACATTCGCGACCCGACCGCCGATCCAGAACCATCCGGCCGGATAGAACGGCGGCAGGTCGGCGTAGGTCATATCGTGCAGCGCCGCGCTATCGGTCAGCCGCGTCAGATATTCGGTGCGGAACTCCTGGTCCACCGAGACGCCGAACAGGTACAGCTTGGTCGCCGCCAGCGGCATCCCCAACGTCACCGTGACGAACGTCGAAATCCCGAGCCACGACAGCACTTTCGCCACCCACTGCCACCGCCGCGCCCGCACCAGCCAGATCGCCATCGCCAACAGCACCGCGGCACCGACCTGCCCGACAGTGGTCAATGATCTGGTGACATTGGACGAGTTGAATGCCGGCCACTGCACCATCGAAAACGCCACAAGCCCAATGGCCGCCACGATCGCGGCCACCACGGCGGCCAGCAGCGCCTCGCCCACCCCGGAGCCGATATGCCGGATCAACAGCGCCCCCCGGCGGCGCTCCGGTGCGGAGTGCTCGGCGCGTTCTGCCGTGACTGTGCTCAACGGAGTGCTCCTTCGACAATGCGACGGCTCGAGGTCGGCTCCGAACTTGCCACGCCGCCCGGCTGCTCGCACGGGCAGGGTGCCGAATGCCGCATCGACCGGTCCCGGCGAACCGCGACGGTGGTATCCACCGAAATGACGACGATGGTATCCATCAAAATGACACCGTGGCGTGCCCCGATATCGGACTTGTTGCCGCGTCGGCATCGAACCCGCCGGGCAGCCACGGAATCCCGTGTCGCGGATAGAGACGAGCCGCACCTGTCCCACGCAAACGCGTGCGCGGGACAGGTGCGGCTCGGCGAGATCAGATCGGCAGCTTGCGGAAGATCGGGCGCGGGATGTGGCGCAGGATCATCATCACGAAGCGGAAGGTGCCGGGCGCCCACACGAGGTCCTTGCCCCGCTGGGACGCCGAAACCGCCAGTGCCGCAATATCTTCCTTATTGACGGTGAGCGGAGCCTCTTTGACGTGCGCGGAGAACCTGGTCCGCACCATGCCCGGCCGGATCACCAGTACGCGCGGGCCGTGCGGGCGCAGCGCCTCGCCGAGTCCGAGGTAGAAGCCGTCCAGCCCGGCCTTGGTGGAGCCGTAGACGAAGTTCGAGCGGCGCACCCGCTCACCGGCCACCGAGGACATGGCGATGATCCGCCCGAAGCCCTGCTTTTTCATCTTCGCCCCGACCAGCACACCGACCGAAACCGCCGCGGTGTAGTTGACCCCGGCGACCTGCACGGCCTTGCGCTGGTTCTGCCACAGCTGTTCCGGATCGCCGTCCAGGGCGAACGCGACGATGGCGACATCCACATCGCCGCCGTCCCAGGCCGCGTCGATGACCTTCGGATGGCTCTCGGTATCGAGTGCGTCGAAGTCGATGACATCGACCTGAGTCGCACCGGCCGCCTTCATCTCGGCGACGGCGTCCTCGCGCAGCGGATCACCGGGCAGTGCGGCCAGGATGATGCGCGCCGGACTCTTGCGCAGGTACTCGGCGCAGATCGCCAAGCCGATCTCCGAGGTACCGCCAAGCAGCAGGATGGTCTGCGGGTTGCCTACGGCATTAATCACTGGAGCTCCAGCCTTCTCGCCATATCGGACATGAAAACGCCTGTGGGATCGACACTTCGGCGGATCTTGATCCACTCGTCGATCCGCGGGTACATCTGATGGAAGGTCTCCGCGGTGGTGCGCGAATCCTTCGCGGTGTAGAGCCGCCCGCCGAACTCCATGACGCGGCGGTCGAGATCGCTGACGAGCTCGTTGAGGCCGGGCCGGATCGGGAAGTCGCAGCAGATGTTCCAGCCCGGCATCGGGAAGCTCAGCGGAGCTGGGTTGCCCGGACCGAACAGCTTGAAAACATTCAGCGCCGAGATGTGCCCGGATGCCTGGATGTCGATGATGATCTTCTTGAATTCCTCGACCGCTTCGGTCGGCACCACGAACTGGTACTGCAGGAAACCGGCCGGACCGTAGGCGCGGTTCCACTCCGCGATCATGTCCAGCGGGTGGTAGAACTGCGTCAGGTTCTGGATCTTGCCGGTGTAGGTGCCGCCCATGGCGTAGTACGCCTCGCCGACCGCGCCCAGGCTGAGCCGGTTCGCGGTAAAGCTCGGGAAGATGTTCGGCACCGTCATCAGTTGCGGTGCATCGAATTTCAGCGGATTCTTCTGCTTCTTCTTCGGCAGTTCTTCCACCTTGGCCAGCCGCCCGCGAGTGATGCAGGCGCGGCCCAGCTTCGGCGGCGCGTTCATGACATCGAACCACGCGCTGGAATAGGTGTAGTTGGCCTCGGACCCGTCGCTGTGCGCGGCGATGGTCTCGTCGAGCGTCGTGGTCTTCACGCCGTCATTGAGGAAGTACGCCGTCTCGGTGGGCGCCATCTCGATGGTCGCGCGCAGGATGATGCCGGTGAGTCCGTTGCCGCCGACGGTGGCCCAGAACAGCTTGGCATTGCGCTTGGGCGTGACGTGCTGCACCTGCCCGTCGGCGGTGAGCAGATCGATCGAGCGCACATGGTTGCCGAAGCTGCCCTCGCTGTGATGGTTCTTGCCGTGGATATCGGAGGCGATGGCGCCGCCGATCGTCACCTGACGGGTGCCGGGCAGCACCGGAACCCACAGCCCGAACGGCAGCGCCGCCTTCATGAGCTGGTCCAGGCTGACGCCGCCGTCCACATCGACGATCCGGGTGTCCCGGTCGATCCGGTGGATATTGTTCAGCGCGGTCATATCGACGACGAGGCCACCCGCGTTCTGCGCGTGATCGCCATAGGAGCGGCCGAGCCCGCGCGCGATGATGCCGCGACGCAGGTGGGCCGGCTTGGAGTCATTGTCCTCGGCGACCATGGCGACGGCCTTGGCGATCAGTTCGGGATCGTTGGTCGAGAGCACTTCGGAGGATGTTGGCGCGGTGCGACCCCACCCGGTCAATGTCTTGGTCCGCGTCGGCAGCGCGAAGGTGCCGTCGGCGACATTGCCGGAGTAACCGGTTGTGGTGGCGGTCGGAGCTTTCGTGGACATCGGCATAGAGGCTACATGCATGAGCCGATATCCGGTCGGGGTCGCCGTACTGCCCAGTATGTATGGTCCGACATCGGTTCCGTCGCCCCGGACAAACGGGCAATCGACGCTCGGTCCGCGTGTCCGATGTCACCGGCGTTACGCTCGTCGGCGTGCAAGCCGAACCCCACCTGCCGCTCCCGGCCGAACAGCCGCTGGTCGCCGAGCCGGCCGGCGTGACCGACGGGCCCGAAGGCGGCAGCCTGCGTGACCACGAAGGGACCCGGGAGCGCAGAATCGAATCCAGCACTGATGTCGACCTCAAGACCCAGATCATCCGCTTCACACTGACCGGCGGCCTGTCGGCCATCGTCGACTACGGGATCTACAGCTTCCTGCTGAACCTCATCGGCCTGCCGGTCGCCGTCGCCAAATCGATCAGCTTCATCGCGGGCACCACCACCGCCTACCTGATCAACCGGCGCTGGACCTTCCAGGCTCCGCCGAGCCGGGCCCGGTTCACCGCGGTGGTGATCCTCTACGCCGTCACTTTCGCCGTCCAGGTCGGCATCAACCAGGTGCTCTACGCCACCCTGCCCGGCGATTGGTGGCGCCAGCCGCTGGCCTTCGTCATTGCCCAGGGCACCGCCACGGTCATCAACTTCGTCGTCCAACGCGCGGTCATCTTCAAGCTGTGAGCTGTATTTTTGGCCGCGCGGGCGCGGCGTGTTCGCGGCCCCCTGCTGTCTCGCGTCCGAGTCGTCGAGACTCGCGACTTCGTCGCATGCGCTTCGACGTCCGGCGGACTTCACACCTGTTTGCACCAGCGAATTCATCA
>NZ_JBFANN010000053.1:0-45137 GCF_040674855.1 Nocardia sp. NPDC049707
CGCCGGATCCTCCAACGCCATCTCGTCGACGTCGTCCATCGCGCCATGACCGCCGATCAAGCTTCCTGGCAGCACCACATCACCCGCCACCAGCCCGCTGCTTGACATAGAAGCATCAACAAACTGCTACGCCAGTACCTACCGAAGGGCACCAACCTCAGCATCTACAGCCAGGCAGACCTCGACGCGATCGCCGACCGCCTCAACAACCGGCCGCGCAAATGCCTCGACTACCGCACGCCCGCGGAATGTGTTGCGTTGACAGATTGAATCGAAGGCGAAGGCGATCGCGATCAGCAGCATCGCGGCGCCGAGTGCCCAGGCCAGGCGGGCGCCGGTGAGTGAACGGTCATCCATATGCGCGGATGACGCCGCCGGTGTCTTCGCCTTCGATGCAGCGCAGGTAGTGGTCGACGAGTTCGTCCATCGGCACCGAACGCATACCAGGAAAGTGTCCGGCGAAGGCGTCGACGGAATCACCGATCATGGTGGGGCTGACCACGTTGATCCGCATACGCCGCGGTAGCTCGATCGCGGCCGAGAGGACGAAGCTGTGTAAGGCTCCACTGATGACGCCGCCGCCAGTGACGTGCGGCCACGGTTGGTCGGCGAAGATACCGGATGTCAGGGTGAAGGACGCGCCGTCGGCACAGTGATGCTGTCCGGTGAGGACCAGATCAACTTGCCCGAAGAACTTGGCTTGCATGTTGTCGTACAGCGCGTCCGATGTCAGCGTGCTGAACTCGTCGAGCGCGCCGTGCGCTGCGATGCTCACGACGCTGTCGACCGCCCCGACCTCGCGGTACATGGACTCGATGGTTTCGTGTGCGGTCAGATCGACGCGGATGTCACCCGTGGTGCGTCCGGCCACGACAACGTCATGGCCGTGCGATCGCAGCGCGGGTACCAACCGTCGTCCGATGGTGCCCGCGCCGCCGACAACAATGATTCTCACCGTGGGTTCTCCTTCCGAGATGGGGTTATTGCTGGTGCGAGGCTTGGTCCGAGGCTCTGTGTCAGCAAGGTGAGCGCGTCGGCATCGGATGTGCCGGGACGCGCGTAGAACAGCCCGATCTGCTGGTCATCGTCAGTCAAGGTGACCGTCTCGTTCGCCAAGGTCACTCGCCCGACGACTGGATGGTCGAGTTCGCGCACGTAGTACGAGCAGGTTTGGACGGGGCGCCGCGCCCACATTCTCGCGAACTCCGGGCTGTCGACGGCAAGTTGGCCGACAATCTGTTCGAGCATGTGGTCGGCCGGATGCCGCGCCACCGCCTGATGCAGGGCCGCGACTGTGACCTGCGCTTTGGCGTGCCAGTCGCAATACAACGCGCGGTGGTGGGGGTCGAGGAACAGCATTCGGGCGATGTTCGGCCGGATCCTCGTGTCCGGGGCGTCGAAGTCGACATGGCCGGCCAGCAGAGCGTGACCGAGGCGATTCCATGCGAGGATGTCGGCGCGGTGGTCGATCACGATCGCTGGTACTCCAGGGATAACGGCGAGCAACTCCCGTACCGAGGGCCGCAGCTTACTGCTGCGGGAACGAGACCGAGTCAGCCGTCTCGGCACAGCGAGAATCCGCAGATGCTCATGCTCGGCAGAATCGAGCCGCAACGCCGCGGCCAGCGCGTCGATGACTGCGGCAGAAGCGCTATCGCTGCCCCCCTGTTCGAGGCGCGTGTAGTAACCGACACTGACCCCGGCCAGCTCGGCCAGCTCCTCCCTGCGCAGGCCAGGGACTCGCCGATAAGTGACGCCAGGTTCGATGCCCGCTTCTTCTGGAGTCAGTCGTTCGCGGCGGCTGCGCAGAAACCCGCCGAGATCGTTCGCTCGTGTATTGGCCACCAATCCATCATCGTGTCGGCCACCAGCGTCTGCCTGCCCCAAACATAGGTACCCTCGCCAACCTTCCGGGCATTATGTGTCGCATCCTGCTGGGCTTGGGAACCCAGATCCGATGTGGCGACTCCAGTTCGTCAGCCGCACGGCGGCCACGTGGAGCTTGACGAAAACCATTGGGACACCACGGTCTTCGAATGCCCTTGCGCTCAGCGGATGAGTGCCCCGCTGTCCTCGGCGTCGGATGCTGTCGGCTCATCGTGGTCGGCCCCGGCGGCCGCGTGGTGTGCGAGGAACTTCGGATGGCTCACCGGCACGAAGCGGCGGGCATGATCGATCGCCTCGCGGGTGTTGGCGAAGAGGGCATCGGCGCCACCGCCAGGCAGCGCTCCGATGGCCGAGATGCGGCGGCGGTGATCGAGGCGCAGCCCGGACAGCAGCACGGTGATGTGGCGGTGCTCGAGTTTGCCGATGGCGTCCTTGAGCACCAGTGCGCCGGTGGTGTCGAGCGCGGTGATCTTGGACATGCGCAGGATCACGACCTTGACGTCGGCAACCTCGGCCAGTTCCAGGAGGAACCGGTGTGCGGCGGCGAAGAACAGCGGTCCTTCGATGCGGTAGGCGACGATGTGGTCGTGCAGTAGGTCGAGTTCCTCGGCGAGGTGGTCGGTGTCATCGAGGGGCACCTGTTCCAGGCGGGCCTCGCGGGCCACCGCCCGCAGCGCGAGCACGATCGCGAATCCGACACCGACCGCGACCGCCGTGACGAGGTCCAGTGCGACGGTGACCAGGAAGGTCACGACCATGATGATCGCGTCGCCGCGCGAGGCCCGCGCGATCGCGGTCAGCGATGCGGTTTCCACCATCCGCACGGTTGTCGCCAGCAGCACGCCCGCGAGCGCTGCCAAGGGAATGTCGGCGACCAGTGACGTGCCGAGGTAGACGATCCCCGCGAGGATCACCGCATGGGTAAGCGCGGCCAGGCGGGTGCGGCCGCCGGAGCGGACGTTGACAGCGGTGCGGGCGATCGCGCCGGTAGCCGGGACACCGCCGAACAGCGGTGCCGCGATGTTGGCCAGGCCTTGGCCGAACAGTTCGCGGTCCGGGTTGTGCCGGGTGCCGACGCACATGGAGTCCGCGGCGGTCGCCGACAGCAGCGATTCGAGCGCGGCCAGTGCCGCCACCGCCAGCGCGGGCGCCAGCAGCGATCCGAGTTGGTTCAGGTGCACGAAGCCCAGCGACGGCGCGGGCAATCCGGACGGGATGGACCCGATCAATGACAGGTTCAGATCGAATACGCCGGTGATCACCGTTGCGATGGCGACCGCGACCAACGCAAACGGCAGCTTGGGCAGATAACGGCCACCGATCAGGATGACGACGGCCACCACGAGCGCGGTTGCCGGGGTCGCCAGACTCGGTTCCACCGCGAACCTGCGCACGGCATCGAGGGCCGATTGCCACACCTTGTCACCCTCGGCGTCGGCGATCCCCAGTGCGGCCGGGAACTGTTGCAGCGCGATCACGACCGCGATGCCGGCGGTGAATCCCTCGATCACCGGGGCGGGCATGTACCGCACCGCGCGCCCGACGCCCGCGACAGCGAGCACGACGAGCATGATCCCGGCCATCAGCCCGACTGTCAGCACACCGCTCGCGCCGTGCGCGTGCACGATCGGCACCAGCACAACCGTCATCGCGCCGGTCGGTCCCGACACCTGGAACCGGGAGCCGCCGAACACCGCGGCCAGCGCGCCCGCGATCACCGCCGTCGCCAGGCCCGCTGCCGCACCCAGCCCGGAGCTGATCCCGAATCCGAGCGCTAGCGGCAACGCCACCAAGGCGACGATCAGACCGGCCAGCAGGTCCGCGCCGGGGGCGCGAACCGCGGGCTTCCATTCCGGCCAGGTGGGAAGTAGCGCCCTCATGCTCGGCGGGCGTCGAGCAAGCGCAGTTTCAGCGCGGCCTGCTGCTCGCGTAGTTCCTCCGGCAGCCGGTTGCCGCCGATGGTGGCATACCACTCATCGATCGAGCGCGTCTCGGCCACCCACTCGTCGATGTCGACCGCAAGGGCGGCCTCGACCAGGTCGCGGACGTCCTCGTCGAGCCCGGACAGGTCGAGCGCATCGGCGGACGGCACATGACCGATGGGGGTCCATTCCGCAGGCGCGGTGCCCTCGATCCGCTCCAGCGCCCACTTCAGCACACGGGCGTTGTCGCCGAATCCCGGCCACAGGAATGTGCCGTCCGCGTCGCGGCGGAACCAGTTGACCTGGAAGATCTTCGGCAGTTTCGCGGCATCCGCGCCGACGCCGAGGGACAGCCAGTGCGCGAAGTAGTCCCCGACGTGGTAACCGAGGAACGGCAGCATCGCCATGGGATCGCGGCGCACGACACCGACCTTGCCCGCGGCCGCGGCCGTGGTTTCCGACGACAGCACCGACGCGGTGAACACCCCATGCTGCCAGTCGAACGATTCGGCGACCAGCGGGATCGTCGACGCACGACGGCCGCCGAAGAAGATCGCCGAAATCGGCACACCGGTCGGGTCGTTCCATTCCGGGGCCACCGACGGGCACTGCTCGATCGGGGTGCAGTAGCGCGAATTCGGGTGCGCGGCAGGGGTTCCCGATTCCGGTGTCCAGTCTCGGCCATGCCAGTCGGTCAGGTGTGCGGGCGGCTGGTCGGTCAAGCCTTCCCACCACACGTCGCCGCTGTCGGTGCGCGCGGTATTGGTGAAGATCGAATTACCGATATCGATGGTGGCGATCGCGTTCGGGTTGGTCTTCGCCCCGGTACCGGGTGCGACTCCGAAGAACCCGGCCTCGGGATTGACCGCGTACAACCGGCCGTCGGCGCCGAAACGCATCCACGCGATGTCATCGCCAATGGTCTCGGCCTGCCAACCGGGCAGCGCTGGTTCGAGCATGGCGAGATTTGTTTTGCCGCACGAGGACGGGAACGCGGCCGCGATGTAATGCGTCTTGCCTTGCGGGGAAGTCAGTTTCAGAATCAGCATGTGCTCGGCCAGCCACCCCTCGTCGCGGCCGAGTACCGAAGCGATCCGCAGCGCGAAGCACTTCTTGCCCAACAGGGCGTTGCCGCCGTAGCCCGAGCCGTAACTCCAGATGGTGCGTGATTCCGGGAAATGCGCGATGTACTTGGTCTTATCGCACGGCCACGCCACATCGGTCTCCCCTGCCGCCAAGGGCACGCCGACCGAGTGCAGACATTTCACGAATTCGACACCGTCGGTGAGCCTTTCCCACACCGCCGCGCCGGAGCGGGTCATGATCTGCATCGAGACCGCGACGTACTCCGAATCGGTGATCTGCACACCGTATTTCGGCTCGGCGGCATCCAAAGGACCCATACAGTACGCGATCACATACATCGTCCGACCCGCCATCGCGCCGCGGTAGTGCTCGGTCATCACCGTGCGCATATCGACCGGGTCGACCCAGTTGTTCGTCGGGCCCGCGTCGTTCTGGTCCTCCGAGCAGATGAACGTGCGGTCCTCCACCCGCGCCACATCGTCGGGATCTGATACGCACCAGAACGAATTCGGCTTACCGGTCAGCGGCACGAAGGTGCCCTTGGCCACCAACTCCCCGGTCAACTGGTCCCACTCAGCCCGCGAGCCGTCACACCAGACGACACGCTCCGGCGCGGTCAGCTCGGCAACCTCGCGCACCCACTCGGTGATGCCGGGATGATCGGTCGGGTCCTGCACGGACAAGGGGGATGCGCCGATATCGGTCACAGCTGCTCTCCTTCGAACTTGCTAGGTATCTAGTTTAGAAATTATGCAATCAGCTGGCTGGCGATAGGACTGTGACAATGCCCACCACGCGGTTTCAGCACGTGTCGAGGAAGCCGGCCTTCATCTATGAAAGGGGCGAACTCGTTCCCGGCACCCCCGAACCAACCTCCCGCCCTGTGTGGCATCGGCACCAATGACTGATCTGGTGATTGCGCACTTTAGCAAACAGCACACCTTGTGAGGGATACTGGCCCGATGAGCGAACGCACGACACCGACCCTGCCCCAGCGGATCGGCTACATCTTCGGCCGAACCCTGCCCGCGTCGATGTCGGAATGGGTGCGCAACGACCTGACCGGGCCCGGTGCGGCACGGCGTTACCTGATGCGCTTCCTCATCCCGGTCATCCCGCCGCTCATGCTGTTCCTGCTTATCCCGGGCCCGAAATGGATAGGCATGGCAATGATGGCGCTGCTCTATCTGCCGCTGATCTACTTCACCGTGGCCCTGATGTATGTCTACCGACGCAGCCGCCTGATCAAGCACGGCCTCGACCCCGCACTGGCCGACGCCGATTCCCGCCGACGCTCCGAAGCAGCACGTCTCGACTACGAACGTCGCCACGGACGTGCTTGACCCCCAGACGTTCGCAACTCCCCCCTTCTTGAAACAAACCGGCACTGCACGGGGCGAATCGAGCCCAACGGCGACCGACGGGTTGCGATCGGTGCCGGACAATAGATTCCTATCGCCGACTGCGACTCTTCGCCACCGTGATCCTGACTTCGGTCTGCACCATCGGCCACTGGTAGAGGTCATTCAGTAACAAGGCCAGGACCGACCGGGGTGATGAGTCCGGGGTCGGCGTCGTAGCGGCGGTAGAGCAAATGCCCGCGTCCGCTCCTGGAATCGGTGAAGAACAGAAAGGCCAGGCCGTCGCGGCACAGCAGGTCGACTGCCTGCGCCTCGGACAGCAGCGGGGCAGACACGGGATCAATGGTCAGAGGCATTACCGCATGCGGGTCGGAACGCGTCCTTCGCGGTTAGTCGGCGAAGCGGACTCCCGACGGATCACCGCGGTAGACGATCGCGTCCACACCGGTCGGCTCATCGACGAACAACGTTGTGCCGGAATGAAGGTCGAGCCGCAAGGCTGTAACGGTTGGGCTGGCTCGTCGAGCACTCGTGACTGCGCGTAGTCCGCCCTCCTGCGAAAGTCGGCTCCACCACCCATTCCGGGATCTCATAGATGCCACCGAACTCCTCGCCGATCAGCTCGGCATGATGGCGGCTGATGGTCTGATCGGATTCGGTCACTGGATAGCGTTCGATACGGGTCGTCCATACGTGTCAGTGTCAGCGAGTGGCGGCGATGATCGCCGCGCCGATCGGCATTCCCGCCAGCGCGGTGCGGCCGCGGCCGGCCACACCGGCAAGAACCCGGGTCACCGACGGTGCCGGTACACCTCGGCCTTCGCCGCCGGTTCACTTGGCTTCCTTGGCGAAACCTCCACTGCGACAATGGATGACACGTTGGGTGCGATGGTGGAGTTCGGTGCCACCGTCGCGATCAAAGGGATGAACAGAGCCGAATATCCTCAGTCGGGCGCGGCTGATTCAGAGGCACCAGACCAAGGAGGCCGATCCCGGGAATGGGAGGGCGAAGCACAGTCCAATCGATCCTTCAGCGGGCGAAGCCGAAGTCTGGCTCGCGGATGCGGTGGTAGCCCCGACGACGCCAAGAGACAGAATCATTGCGGTTGCGGCGAGGGAGCCGGCGATTTTGGTAAGCATCTGATCATTCCTTCTCATTTGAACTGCGCACCAGCAAAGGTGCGGGAGAAAGAAGCGTGATAAACGAGCGCTTCGGACACTTCGTGATACCCAACCATCGTCGGTTGCTCTGTGTTCGCCCCACAAGGGACCTTCGACCCCGACTCCGACGTCGGAGAACACTAGCGGTTCAGCCAGGCGCACTGGTGGGCGTCGGTCCAATTCGAAATCGCGGCCCTACCGGTGTCCGCTTTTCCTGGTCTCACCGTTCACCGATACGCACGACGGAGCGCTGTTCGGACCGGCTGGGCTTCGTTGGCCATGGGACGGCAGCTACAGCATGTGACCAATGACGCCCACAGGTGTTCAGACTGGATTGCGAGGTTCCGTGGATTCGGTCCGGCCGAACACCAGCACGGTCCACACAGCAGGATCGTCGAAATCGTCGATGCTCATCTGAGCATCGAACCCCGCCAACAACAGGATCTCCAGTATCGCGCTGGCCATGATTTGACAAATTCGGCCGCGATAGCCGAAAGGTGAGGCGGTCGCCGCCAGTTCATCCAGTCGTTCTCGCACGGTTCGGTCTCTATGCTCGGACGAGTAGAGCAAACGAGACTGCGCCCGACGGGCTTCGACTTCAAGATCTCTGGATGTAGCCCACCCCACCGCAACATGGGGTGGGGTGGTGAATCCTTGGCCGAGCCAGGAGCCTCCAGCGCCGAGCGAGAAACCTCCAGCTTCGCTTGCGCCCAAATGGTCTGGTTTGCTATCCGGCACACCGGCTTTCCGCAGTTCGTGGGCGATCAGTATCGAAAGTTCAGAGAGGCCCTCTGGTATATCCATTCGAGGTAGTGTCGCGGTCGCACCGGGTACATCCTCTTCCCACGGCTGGGCGGTCGATAGGCCAGGCACCTGCAGTGAGGTCTTCACCAACCGACACCACGTCACAGGAGCACATCCCGGCGTCGACGTTTGCTGCGGCACTGTCGCAGGCAGCTACGGGTTCGAGGCAGTGTTGCGTGCGGCGTGAGCGTTATTGGTGAGTCTGGCGTCGAGTGACCAGCGGCCGGGTCCGGTCCACAGCAGGAAGATCAGGCCGAGCAGCATGGCGAAGTCGGTGCGGGCGTCGTGGGCCATGCCCCAGAAGCCTTGCACGCCTTGGAAACCGCCGGGCCGCAGCTCCCTCAATTTGGTCAGCACGATCGCCAGGCTGATATCGATCAGCAGCGGGACCGCCGCCAGCCGGGTCAGCAGGCCGACGACAACCAATGCGCCGCAGGCGATTTCGACCACGCCGTCGAGGTCGGCGAAGAACGTCGCCGCCGGTATCCCGATCTTGTCGAATCGGCCCGGGCCCAGCTTGTCCGGGTACAGAAACTTCTGTATTCCTTCGCTCAGGAAGACCAACCCGACCGCCAGACGGATACAGATCACCGCCGGTGACCCATCCGCGCGCAGCAGCCGCGTCTATGAGAATCGTTCCGACCCCATCACCGGCACCCGCCTCCCGAGATCGTCACTCGACATCCGGCAGCCTACTCGGGTCGACGACGACCGATTCGGCTCGGCGCTCAGACGCCCGCGATATCACGCCGATCGAACACCGGCAGCGCCGCGAGTACGGCCGCCGCGCCGGCTACCACCAGCCATATGTACGCCACGGAGAGTCCCGCCCCGATGGGTCCGCCCTCGATCGCCTGATGGAACGGTGACAACGGGCCCCATGGGCGCACACTGTCGACGATCTTGCTCGCGACATAGAGGACATAGGCGGCGACGGCGAAGACCGTCGCACCACCGAGCGCAACGATCCTACGACCGGTGGCCGCGCCGAGAGCCAGTGCCAGCCAACCGAATTCGATACCGATCAGCGCCATGGACAGCGCACCGGCCGCAGCAGCCGCGATCGAGATGCCGAGACCGAATACCGCCGAACCCGCCACGATCGCTCCGAACAACATCGCGGCGAGGGCGAGCACGGCGGTGGCCAGCACGGCGGCCTTGTCCAGGGCGAGGCGTATCGGCGAGAGCCGGGTGATCAGCAGCACCTCCAGTACACCGCTTTCTTCCTCACCCGCGACCGCTCGGGCACCCCGGCCGATCGCGAATACGAGGAAAAGGATCGGCAGCAGCATGCTGAAGAGTTCCGCGTTGAGAAATCCGGTGCCCGTCATGAATTGATCCATATTGAACAGCTTGGCCATCGGCTCCGGAAAGCTGTTCAGGAACTCATGCAGACCCGCCATATTCGAGATCGACGGCCACAGTGCCGATTCCAGCAGTACGACGGCGACGATGCCGATACCCCACCCCAGCAGTCCCCGGCGCTGATCATACAGACTCTTCAGAAATACATTGCGCAGCATCGCCTCACGCCTGTCCGTAGTAGGAGAGGAAGATTTCTTCCAGATCGGGTTCGCGGCTGATGATGTCGACGACGTCGTACGGTGCGACGGCTTTCAGCAGTTCCGCGGTCGATCCCGACAGTTCGATATGCACGGTGTTGGTGTCGCGCCGGACCTCCCGCACGCCCGCGATCCGGCGCAATGCGTCGGTGTTGGGCGGTTCGCCCGCGAATCGCAGATCGATCTGGTGCGGCGCCCGGCCGGTGAGGTCGGCGACCGATCGCACCTCGATCAAGCGACCCTGCCGCAACAGCCCGACCGTATCGGCGACGGCCTGCACCTCCGAAAGGACGTGTGAGGAAAGGAAAACCGTCCGTCCCGCGTCGCGCGCCTCCCGGATCATGGTGAGAAATTCGCGCTGCACCAGCGGATCCAGTCCGGTCGTCGGCTCGTCCAGCACGAGCAGATCGGGTTCGGACATGAAAGCTTGCACGATGCCGACCTTCTGGCGATTGCCATGTGACATCGCGTCTATTCGGATGGTGGGATCCAGATCCAGCCGTTTGATCAGTGCGTCACGGACGGTGGGATCGACGCCGCCACGCAAATTGGCCAGATACGTCAGATAGCGCTCCGCCGTCATATCGGGATAGGCGACGAATTGTCCTGGGAGGTAACCGATATGGCGCTGCGCTGCCTCGCGCTCCCGGACCGTGTCCGCACCACACACCCGCGCCGAACCACTGGTGGGACGCATGAGCCCAACGAGGATACGGATCGTTGTCGTCTTGCCCGCACCGTTGGGGCCCACGTAGCCGAAGACGACTCCGGCGGGGACACGCAATGTCACCTCCGCGAGCGCCTGCTTGCGGCCGTAGGACTTGGTAAGCCCGTCCAGTTCGATCATCGACGAAACCACCTTGCGCGACTTTCCGGTTGCGGCGGGGTCCGAAACCGGCTCCGTCAACTGTGCTGCGCGGACTTCGGCCTGGACAGAGTCGGGCGGCCCTCCCACCGTGGACATTGGTCCCCGCCGCCCTGATGGCTTGGCTCTCCACACGCCCGGATTCGGCCTCAGACCATCGGCGCAGTGCCGCTGTGGACAGAGTCGAAATCTTCGCCGCCGGCCCACGCCGGCACCTGTTGGTCTGGTCGAAGTCGGCTCAGGTGAGCGTCGTCGGCAGCCGCGGGGGCGGCGGTTTCCGGGGACCGCTGCTCGGCTCGACGAGCAATTGGCTTGTGCAGCAGGCGTATTGCGCGGTCATGGTGGTCCACCCGTCATAGCCCCGAGACGAAGCGCGACGCTAGCGAGCGACACCCGAATCGTGCTCACCCGGATTGCGCGCCAACGTGAACAACGCCTCGTCCTCTTGCGCGAAGTGCAGCGTGAGGATCGCGTCCAAGCCGTACAGGGTGGCGCGCAGGTCATCGATCTGGTCGGCGCGGATGCCGTCGGGCGACTCGGCGAGATGGCGGCGGATCCGCTCGACCAGCCGATCGATTTCGGTGTGCTCGCGGCTCATGGTCACCATCGCCTCCGAGTCGCGCAGATAGTTCGCCAGGGCCGGATACAGCTGTGCCTCCTCGGCGTGCTCATGCGGCAGAACGTCGGCGGTGAGCACATCCAGGGCCCGGTGCAGTGCGGCGTCGGCATCGGGTACCGGCCCGCGCGATAAGGCGTCGGCGGCATCGCGCACCGAGGAACGGGCGGCATGCAGCCGTTCGTGTTCGCGCGCGAAGCGCGCCACCAGCGGGTCGATCGCGGCGCTGCGTCGACCACGACCGGTGCGCAACACCCGCAGCGCGTTCAGGATCACCGCTACGTCGATCCCCTCCTGTACGAGCGCTCCGGCGGCGGGCACCAAGAATCCGAACGCCGCCGCGATCATGGCTACCAGCGACAGCGACATGCCCGTGAGCGCACTCTGCACGGCCAGCCGATGCGTTCGCTGGGCGATGTCCACGGCATCGGCCAGCCGGTCGATGCGGTCGTCCACGATCACCGCGTCGGCGGCCTGTACCGCGGCGGTAGACCCGCGTGAGCCGAGCGCGACACCGACATCCGCCGCGGCCAAGGCCGGTGCGTCGTTGACACCGTCACCCACCATCACCGTGACGCGGTCGTGCTGTTCGGCGCGGATCGCCGCGATCTTATCGGCGGGATCGGCGTCGGCGACGACCTCGGTGAGGCCCAGCATGCGGGCGACCTCGGTCGCGTTGTCGACCCGGTCCCCAGTGAGCAGGAGCAACCTGTGCAGGCCGGCTCCCCGTAGTCGGCGCATGGTCCGTGCCGCATCGACACGGATACGGTCACGCACCAGCAGCGCCGCGACCGGGGCATCGTTCACCGAAACCCAGATGATGCCAGCCAGATCCAAGTGCGCGCGCCGGGACGCGGCATCGACCCATGGGGCAGGGTGCGCAGCCGCGGGCAGCCTGCCGACCCGCACCCGATCTCCCTCGACCGTACCCGTTGCCCCCTGCCCGGGTTCTTCGGAAATATCCACGGCCACAGCAGGTTTCAGTCCTCGCGCCGCCGTAGCGCCGAGCACGGCCTTGGCGAGCACATGCGGCGAATACTGTTCGACCGCAGCCGCACGACGCAGTGTCACCTCCTCGGACACGCCCGGAGCGGTGACGATATCGATTACCTCGGGGTGGCCGACGGTCACGGTGCCCGTCTTGTCCATCGCGAGACACCGTGCGCGCCCGAGCGTTTCCAGGGCGGCACCATCCTTGACGACCACTCCCGCCCGTGCCGTCCGCGACATCCCCGCGGTGACCGCCACCGGCACCGCGAGCAGCAGCGGACACGGTGTCGCGGTGACGATCACGGCGACCGCACGGACCGGGTCCCAGGTGACCACCCACGCGATGCCCGCGAGGACCAGTGCGATGGGCAGGAACCACACCGCGACCCGATCGGCCAATCGCGCGACTGGCGCCGCGGCCGCGGCCGCTTGGCCGGCCAGCGTCACGATTCCGGCATAAGTGCTCTGTTCTGCCGTGGCGGCGGCCCGAATATCCACAGCGGCACCGGCATTCGTCACCCCGCTGCGCACATCCGTGCCCACCTTGCGGACGACGGGCACTGGCTCACCGGTCAACGTCGACTCGTCGAACACCCCCTCGGTGCTCAGCACACCGTCGACCGGGACGGTCTCCCCCGGCAACACCACGACCACATCGCCAGGCTCCACCGTGGCGGCCGCAACCGTCTCGATTCCCTTCGCCCGCCGCAGATGCGCACGAACCGGGGCCCGCCGCAACAGCTCGGACAGATCTCGCCCCGCCCGTCGCCCGGCGTAGGCCTCCAGCACCCGGCCGGTGGCCACCATCAACGCGATCAGCGCACCCGCGAAGTACGCACCGACCGCGGCCGCACCTATCAGTGCGACCACGGCGAGCAGATCAGCGCCGTACCGTCCTTTGCGAAGGTCGACCACGACCCACCACAACGCCGGCAGCAGTGCGATCACGGTCGCCGCCAGCCAGAGCAGATCCGCGGCGCCCGTGTTGAACGGTCGCGCGACCAGCCCCGCCGCCACCAGTGCTCCGATCACGTATCCCAGCAATGCCTGCCGAAGCATCAGCCCAGGTCACCGCGCAGGTGGACGGGATGGCCGGAGGTGGAAGAACTCATGTAGGCGCTCCTGATCGCTTGCGGCGTTTCGACCGTCGCATCCGATGTGGGCCGTGCGAGCGAGGCCGAAAGGCACCTTCGCAGGTCCGAATTCCCTACATGACCGCACGGCTCGACGACGCCAGGGGAATC
The DNA here is from genome assembly GCF_040674855.1 of Nocardia sp. NPDC049707. NCBI lineage: Bacteria > Bacillati > Actinomycetota > Actinomycetes > Mycobacteriales > Nocardiaceae > Nocardia > Nocardia sp. NPDC049707. Next base: position 13,499 of record NZ_JBFANN010000053.1, read on the forward strand.
GGATCCCGCGCATTCGAAGGAGTTGTCATGGACTGGCCGACCGCTGCCGTACTCATCGGGGTAATGGTCATCGTCGCCACATACTTGTCCGAAAAGAAGCAGCAGCGGAGGACGGAGACGGTCGCGGCACCTTCTCATGGGATGCGCGGGACGCGGGACGCGGCCAACAGTTCGGCGATACCCTGTTCGATACCTTCCGCGATCAGGTCGATGTCGGGGGTGGTGTCGTAGTCGCCGGTGATGCCGAAGACGAGCCGGTCGTGGTAGCTGAGGATCGCGATCGTGGTGCGTAGGCGCATGGCGATGGGGATGCAGGGCAGGATTTCCAGTACTTCACGGCCGTGCACGGTCAGTGGTCGGCGCGGTCCGGGGACATTGGTGGCGAGGGCGCCGACGCTGTGCTGCGGGAAGTGTCCGGCCAGCCGGAATGCCCAGGCGACGACGGCGAAGGGCAGCCATTCGGCCATCGACAGCATCGACTTCTCGGCCTCGGCCTCCCCTTTCGCACGATGCTCGGAGATCCGGTCGTGCACCGCCGCGAGTCGCCGCACCGGATCCTCGATGTCGATCGGCAGGTATGGGAGCATGGCCGAAACCCTGTTGTCCATGACATATTTCGCGTCCGACGGGCGCACGGATATCGGCACCAGGATGCGGAGCTTGTCCGGTGTGGGCTCCTCGCCGCGCTTGTGCAATACGGCTCGGTAAGCCGAGGCGATGGCCGCGAGTGCGACATCGTTGACCGTCGCATCGAAGGCCGCGCCGATCTCCCGGATTTCCGGTAGCGAAGCGCGGGCGACCACATAGCGTCGTTGCCGTCCGATCGGCCCGTTCAACGAGGTCGCGGTAGTCGGCGCGATGGCCGCGTACACCACCGGTACCAGACCACGCACCACCGAGACTGCGAACCGCGGCGCCACCAGCGGCAGCCGGATCCCCTTCGCCACCAGACCCGAGAGGCCGCTACCTGAACGATCCTCCGCACGAGGGCCTCGCACGCTGTGGTCCTCCCCCGGCTGGTCGCAGAGACACTCGAACAACGTGATCCCCGAAATGCCGTCGACCATACTGTGATGGACCTTGACGATCATCGCCCAGCGATCGCCGGCCAAGCGCTCGACGACCACGCACTGCCATAGCGGATGATCTCGGTCGAGCCGTTCCTCCAGCTCCGTAGCGATCAGTTCGCGCAGCGCCGACTCGTCGGCGGGCTCGGGCAGCGCGGTCCACCGAATATGGTGCGCCAGATCGAAATTCGGGTCGTCTTCCCATACCGGCGCGGTCAGGTCGAGCGGCGCCCTGCGCACCCGCTGGCGGAGGCGGGCGTTACGCTCGAGCCCTGCGGCGACTCCAGTGCTGAACTCTTCGCGCGTCGGCGGTGGGCCCGCAACGATCGCCACGGCGCCGATGCCCAGGCTGATATGCCGGTCGGTGTCCTCCAACTCCATGAAACCTGAATCCAACGGGCCCAGCTCGGTCATGGTCAACCTCGAACAGATCGATGGTGGCAGCCGGTACCCGCGGATGGGACAGTGTGGCACTGCCACTCGATAATCCTCGCGCGCGCGTACCGCTGTGGGTGAGGGACAAAGGTCGACAGTCGAAACGCCTAATTGCCCTATATCCCGCCGCGACATCGGCGGACCTCGAGGGATATGGCTTCCGGTAATCCAGACCGCTCCACGTCATCGAATCTGACCGTCACGCTGAATCCGACCGTAGACATCTGCATGGAAGCGTCAGCTCACCACTCGGCGCACCGCCGCAACCACATCCGCTTCCTGCGGTAGCGCGGCCTCTTCCCGGTGATCGGCGTACGGGGATCGGGACCTCGGCGGTGCACACCCACTGCACCGGGGCATCGAGTTCGCAATACCTCTGTTCGGCTGCGTGCGCGGCGATTTCGGCGGCGATGCCGACATTGCGCCAGCCCCTCGTCGACAATCACCAGGCGGTGGGTGCGCGATGCCGATTCCAGCAGATCGTCTGCGGCACACGCGCCGAGCGGCAGAGTCCCCTGACCCGCAGGTGTCGCCGGTTCTGCGGCGGAAAGTCCTCGGCCGAAGGGACTTTCGACTCTGTAGTGGCAGGAGATGATGCTTGGGGCCGTTCGGGGGCCGATACCGTGACCATCGCCCCACATCGCGGCAACTTTCGCCCCTTGGACCCGGCTCGCCGACATCGCAGGCTGGGCGGTAGGCAATCCCGACTCGCACCAGGTGAACACCGAGGAGCACACCATGTCACATTCCGATGATCCCTTCGCATCCGCCGTGCACACCGCCCGGGCATGGGTGCGCGCCGTCGCGGACGGGCTCGACACCGACGACCGCGCCTTCGCCTATCGAGTGTTGCGGGCCTGGATGCACACCATCCGCGACCGGATCAGCGTTACCGGTTCCGCTCATCTCAGCGCGCAACTGCCGGAGATCCTGCGCGGCGTCTACTACGAGGGCTGGGTGCCGGGACACGTGCCGGTGCGCCATGGCCGTTCCGAATTCGTCACCCAGTTCGCCAGGGCGGCCGACATCGATCCGGACGAGGTCGGACCGGTCGCGGGCGCCGTCACCGCCGCGCTGTCGGATCTGTTCGCCCCGGGTCAGCTGAACCGAGTGTTCGCGGTACTGCCGATGCACCTCTACGGGGTGCTGTGCGGCGGGCGAACACCCATTGCGGACGCCCCATCGGCGCAGCTGTCCCACGGCGAGGATCCGCCGATCGATCGGTTCACCGCCTTGGAGAATCGGGTTCGCGCGCTCGGCGATGCGGTCGCCGCACTCGCCCACGGTCTCGAGCGGCTGCCCATCGACGCCTCGAATGCGAACCGAACAGCCGCCGCGGCCCAGGAGGCACACCGGATTCTGCTCACCGAGGGACCGGTGCACACCGCCGCACAGGCGCGCTGACATCTTGCGCGGCGCACTCGGCCTGCCGGTCCGGCCGCCGCATCCATATCGGCCAGCGAATGACCCAGACTGAATGGGGACGTTGGTCCCCGACCAACGGGCATCACGGCTCTGACCACCGGTCCGGCTCCTACGCGACGCTGAGGGTATGGAATCGAAGGCACCTCGCATCGCGGTCGTATACGCGACCGAAATGGGATCGACCCGCGATATCGCGGAGTTCATCGCCGCCGAACTAAAGGATCAGGGCGCCGAAGTGGAACTGAGTGACGCCGAGCACGCACCAGAGCTGTCCCACTTCGACACCGTCGTGCTCGGTAGCGCGATCCACGATATGGACTTCCTGCCCGCGGGCGTCACCTTCGTGCGAACGCACCGCGAGGCATTGCGGAACAAGAACGTCTGGCTTTTCAGCGTCGGCCTTGGCCCCGCACTCGGCGGGCCCATCGGAAGCCGTATCGGCCGGATCGTGCCGAAGAAGATCGCCGCGCTGCGCGACTCGATATCGCCGCGGGACTACCAGGCGTTCTCCGGACACTACGAACACGTCGGCGTCTCGCTGAAAGCCAGAATCCTGTACCGCTTGATGGGTGGTGGCCGCTACGGCGATCTGCGCGACTGGGCCGCCATCCGCGCCTGGTCCACGAGCATCGCGCGATCACTCGGTCTGCCCGCGGCACAGTCGAACACCGTTGTCCCGTAACCGGAGCCGAGCCTGATCGCCGTCCGGCGGGTCCAACGCCGGGACCTTCGGCCATAGCCGTCGCCGCCGGACCGGACACGGTGAGAACAAAGACATCTCGAGACATCGAAAGTGACGGGAGCCGAGATGGGCGACTATGTGGCCGGATTCGACGATCTGCGGCTCGACGATACGGATCGAGCCGGTGGCAAGGGTGCGAACCTGGGCGAGCTGGTGTCGGCGAAGCTGCCGGTGCCGCCGGGTTTCGTGATCCTGCGGGCCTGCTATGAGCAAGTGATCTCGGACGGTCCCGACGGCGCTGAGCTGGATCGCCTGCACAGTGCGGCACTCGCGTCGAGCGCCGACACCCCGCGGGTGGCCGAATTGTGTCGCCGCATGCGCGAACTCGTATACAAGGCCGTCCTGGACGGCGGCATTCGCGACACCATCCTGACCGCGTATCACGCACTCGGCGATCAGGTTCCCGTCGCCGTGCGCTCCTCCGCCGTCGGCGAGGACAGCGCGACATCCTCGTTCGCGGGCATGAACATCTCCCGCACCAATGTGCGCGGCGACGCGCAACTGCTCGCTGCGGTCATCGACTGCTGGGCTTCCCTGTTCACGCCACGAGTGGTGACCTATCGGGCGCGGCGTGGCATGCGTCAGCGTCCGGTCATGGCAGTCGTGGTGCAGCGCATGGTGACCGCACGGCGATCCGGCGTGACATTCACCGCCGACCCCGCGACCGGACGCAGGGACCGGATCGTGATCGACGCCGCCCGCGGTCAGGGCGAGGTAGTCGTCTCCGGTGCGACCGAACCCGATACCTACCTGTTCGACGCGGCCGGCCCGACCCTGCTCGAAACCCGCGTCGGCCATCAGAGCTTCGCGATCGTTGCGGGACCCGACGGGGATCGTCGGGTGGAATTGACCGGTTCCGAAGCCGAGGGACCGGTACTGGACGAACAGCAGGCGTTGGCCGTCGCCCGCCTCGCGCTGGCTGTACAGGAGCACCACGGCGGCAAGCCCCAGGATGTCGAATGGGCCTTCGACGATAACGATCTCTGGCTGGTACAGGCCCGCCCGATCACGACGCTGCCCAACGGTCCGGCCCAACATCGCGTCGCTGGCCCGATGCCCACGCAGCTGCAGCTGCTGGTGCGCGGGCTCGCCGCCGCACCGGGCAGCGCGACCGGGGCCGTGCGCAATCTTTCCTCGCCTGTGCAGGGGCAGTCGTTGCGCGACGGCGAGGTGCTCGTCGCGCCGATGACCAACCCGGACTGGCTGCCCACCCTCACTCGCGCGGCTGCGGTGGTCACCGACAGCGGCGGAATGACCTGTCACGCCGCCATCGTCGCCCGCGAACTCGGTGTTCCGTGCGTGGTCGGCACGCGCACCGCGACCAGCACACTCATCGACGGCACCGTGGTCACTGTGGACGGTTCGGCGGGCGAAGTCCGTGCCGGACAACCGAAATCGAGACCGACAACCACCGCGCCCGTCACGGCGACCGGCGGCGCCGAAGCCACGGCAACCCGGATCTATGTCAACCTCGGACTTCCTGAAGCAGCCGAACGCGTCGCCGCCGCCGACGTCGACGGCGTGGGCCTACTGCGCGCGGAAACCCTGCTGACCCAGGCGCTCGGCGGGCGACACCCCCGCGATCTGATCGCGCGCGGCGAGGAACACCTCTTCGTCGAGCGCATGGCCGAATCGCTGCACCGCATCACTACGGCATTCCAGCCGCGCCCAGTCATCTACCGCGCCACCGACTTCCGTACCAATGAATTCCGCGCCCTCACCGGTGGCGCCAGATATGAACCGGTGGAACACAATCCGATGATCGGCTACCGCGGCGCCTACCGCTACATCCGCGAACCGGAAATGTTCGCACTGGAACTGGCCGCTTTGGCCCAGGTTCGGGAGCGCACCCCCAACCTGCACTTGATGATCCCCTTCGTCCGCACCCGCTGGGAACTGGTGGCGTGTCTCGAGCTCGTCGACGCGAGCCCCCTCGGTCGCCAGCGCGGCCTGCACCGCTGGGTCATGGCCGAGGTTCCCTCCGTCATGCACTGGCTCCCCGAATACGTCGGCCTCGGCATCGACGGTGTCTCCATCGGTAGCAACGACCTCACCCAGCTCATGCTGGGTGTGGACCGGGACTCCGAAGAATGCGCCGAACTCTTCGACGAATCCGACCCTGCCGTCCTGGACGCTATTGCCCGCATCGTCACCACCGCCCGCCGGCTCGGCATCACCTCATCGCTGTGCGGTCAGGCGCCATCCAACCACCCAGAATTCGCCGAACACCTCGTCCGCCTCGGAATCACCTCGATCTCGGTCACCCCCGACGCGGTCCGCACGGCCCGCCGAGCCGTCGCCGCCGCCGAACGCCGCCTGCTACTCGAGCACGCCCGCTCGGCTGGTCGAGACTGACCCACCCGGCCGGATCATGCGCCGCCGTGGTCAGATCACGCTACGCCGATCACCTCGCCGAGCCGTTAGAGGACAAATCCGGAGTCCATGAATGTGCGGCCCCGTTGGCCGTGCTGATCCGCCACCACGCCAATCGTTCGGCGAGTTCGGGCAGCCATTCGGGCGGCACACCGTTCAGCTCGCGCTCGGCACCGCTGACCGCGGCAGACAGTGCTTCGGCCGGAACGGCGGGAAAGTCGTGGCGGAGGTGCTCGACCGCATCGGTCGGTTCGACGTCGTCGGCGGTGGTGTGCTCGGATCTCACCGATGTCATGTGCGGCTGCCTTGCTCGTGGATCACGTTGTTCCCAACGGTATTGCCGGGTGGTCACATCCGGGCAGGGCCACCGGTCCCTGGATTCGAGGGCCGATCGGCCCTAGAGATAACCGCAAGCATCCATGTACAGCCTTTGATCAGGAGTTTCCTGCCGGGCGCGGGGTGCTCCCATGATCCCGGACAGGACTCCCAGCCTGAGCGGGCGGGCGAGCGGTGCCGACCTGCCCGGTCGTGATGCCCAGTCGAGCCAGCTCCGTCAGCACGGCGTCGACCACCTGCGGCACCGCGGCCGCGACCGGTTCGGACATGCCGACGCCGAGATCGAGGCCGGCCGCTTCGACGGCGATAACAACGAGTTCGCCGGGCAGGCGGCCAAGGGCTCGGCCCAGGGGCAGAGCGTCCGGGATGCCGAGAGCATGTGAGCTGGCGGCCCGGGAGACCCCGCGCAGCGCATCGACGGTGGTGCGCCAGATGCGGCCAGGAGTGCACGGTTCGCACAGCACCGCATCGACCACGATCGCGAGTTCCACATCCGTCCACACATCCAGCAAGCCGGCCGGCTCGCCGTCACACACGGTCACCGACACGCCCGGCAATCCCAGTTCCGCGATGGCGGTGGCCACCGCTGGACCGATTGCGTCGTCGCTGCGGAATTCGTTGCCGACGCCGATGACAATCGCGCGCACCCCACTCACCGGCGCACCACATTGATCTCGAGGAAGTGCGCGGCACAGGAAATGCATGGGTCATAGTTGCGAATGGTGCGCTCGCACAGCGTGGTGAGCGCGGTGTCGTCGAGGTCGAGGTTGGCCGCCACGACGCGGCGCAGATCGTCCTCGATGGCGGCCTGGTTCTGGGAGGTCGGCGGAACGATGGTGGCGGCACGGACGATCCCGTCGGCGTCGACCTCGTATCGGTGGTAGAGCAACCCGCGTGGCGCTTCGCTGACACCGTGACCGACGCCCGCACGGGCTTCGGTGGCTACGGCGGGGCGGGCCGGGCGTTCGTAGCCTTGGATCAGCCGCAGCGCCTCGTCGACGGCGTAGACGACCTCCACGGCGCGAACCAAGATACTGCGAAACGGGTTACGGCATTGCGCGCCGAGCCCGATTTCCGCCGCGACTTGCCGAGCGGTCGGCGAGAGCTGCTGGGAATTTAGCGTGTATCTGGCTAGTGGTCCGGTCAAATACTGTTTGCCGTCCAGCCGGGCGTGCAGTGCGGTGGAATGCGGTACTTGCTGCTCGACGACGTGCGCCAGGAATTCGGCTGCGGGAAAGTGGAGACCGTCGGTGGTATGTACGTCGCCACCTTCGATGGCGTATCGGTCCGGTTCGGTGGTGGCCAGGAGTACGTGGTCGAGTTCGACTTCGGGAAAGTCGAAGGCCGCGGCCCAACGAGCGGTGTGCACGGCATAGTCCTGTGCGCGGCGCAATTGTTCGGCCACCCGCGCGAAATCGCCGCGATCGGGAACCGAATAGAAGCCGCCGACCCGGACATTGATCGGGTGGATCGGCCTACCGCCGATGAGCTCGAGCAGCATATTCCCGGCCTTCTTCAAGGCCAAGCCCTGCTCGACGAGCTCACGGTGGTCCGCGGCGAGGGTGATCGCATCCGGATAGCCGAGGAAATCGGGAATGTGCAGCAGGTGCATGTGCAGGGTGTGGCTGGAGATCCACTCACCGCAGTACAGCAGCCGCCGCAGGTTGGCCAGCGGTTCGTCCAACCGGATGCCGCAGACCTGCTCGATCGCGCTGCACGCGCTGGTCTGGTAGGCCACCGGGCAGATGCCGCAGATGCGGGCGGTGATATCGGGCGGCTCGGTGTAGGCGCGGCCACGCAGGAATGCCTCGAAGAACCGGGGTGGCTCGTAGATATTCAGCTCCGCGCGCTCGACTACCCCGTCCGCGATGACGACCCGCAGCGCGCCTTCGCCTTCCACCCGGGCCAGCGAACTGACCTTCAATTGCCTACTGCGGTGACTCATCGCGGCTCCTGTCCGCGAAGGCCGGTGCCGCCGCCGCGAATGTCGTGAAAACCCGGTCGATATCGGGCTGGTCCATGCCGTTGATGCGCAGGATGGGAAGTAGCGCACCGATATTGGGATTCGCCATCGGTCCGAAGCAGCCGAAGCAGCCGCGGTGGTAGGCCGGGCACACCGCACCACATCCGGCCTGCGTGACCGGTCCCAGACACGGGATACCGTCGGCGACCGACACACAGGTGGTGCCGCGGCGTTTGCATTCGGTGCAGACGCTGGTGTTCGGAATATCGGGTGCGCGACCGGCCAGGAAAGCACCGAGGGTTTCGAGTAACTGGCGGCGGTCGATCGGGCAGCCGCGCAGTTCGAAATCGACCGGAACATGCGCCGAGATCGGGGTCGAGGTGGCGAGTGTCGAAATATACTCCGGGCTGGCGTAGACCACCGAGGTGAATTCGGCGATATCGGCGAAATTGCGCAGCGCCTGGATCCCGCCGTGCGTCGCGCACGCGCCGATTGTCACCAGAATCCGGGATTGCGCACGGATATCGGCGATCCGGCGCACGTCCTCGGTGGTGGTGATCGACCCCTCCACCAGCGACACATCGTAGGGTCCCGGCTCGACCGCGCTGGACGCCTCGGTGAAATGCGTGATGTGGATCCGGCCCGCCAGGGTCAGCAGTTCGTCCTCACAGTCCAATAGCGTCAGCTGACAGCCATCGCATGAGGCGAATTTCCATACCGCGAGGGTCGGGGTAGCCATCACAACTCCCGGATAGATAGCAATGGTCCGGCCACCGCGTAGTCGACGACCGGGCCGTCTTGACAGACCAGCAATGGACCGAGTTGGCAGTGACCGCATCGCGCGACGCCACATTGCATATTGCGCTCCAGCGACACCCTGATGTCGGTCGCGGTAATTCCCTTGCGTAACAGGGTCTGCGCACAGAATCGCATCATCGGTTCCGGCCCGCAGAGGAACGCGGTGGTGCGGCCCGGTTCCAGCCGCAGTTGTGCAAGTGGCTCGGTCACGAAACCGATCCGCCCCGACCAGCCGGGCTCGGGATGGTCGACGGTCTGGTGGAGTTCGACCGAACCTGTGGCCTCCCAATCGTTCTGCTCGCGCCCGAACAGGATGTTCGACGGCGTGCGCGCGCCGGTGACGAGAATGACGCGCCGGTAGTCCGCACGGGCCGCGAGCGCGCCGAGGACCACTGGGCGCAATGGTGCGAGCCCAACCCCGCCACCGACGATGACCAGGTCGTTCCCGGCCGCCGACGCCAGATCCCAACCGACGCCGAAGGGCCCGCGCACGCCGATCACACCGCCGATTCCGGTGTCGTGCAACGCCCCGCTGACCGCGCCGACCGCGCGGATCGTGTGTTCCAGCACATCGCTGTTCGCAGCCGGATCTCCGCTGACCGACATCGCGACCTCACCGACACCGAAGCTGTACAGCATCATGAACTGACCGGCCTGAAAGCGTTGCGCCGCAACATCAACCGGTTCCAGCCGCAGTGTCACCGTGTCCCGTGTCTGCTGGGTGCGGTGGGTAACCCGGTACGGCAGCATCGCCTCGCCGTCCGGTGTCGGGCGGGCCAGCGCGTCGACGCGTCCACCCGTCGCCCGACCACCAACCCCCATGAAATCGCTACACGATGCTTGATTCATGTTTCACCCCGCCCGGCGCCTATGCGGCATGCGTAGTCGGCGCACGCTTCGGCGGGATTGTGGTAGAGATCGAGCAGTCGGGCCCGGGTGGCCTGCAGCCGATCGAGTAAGGCTTCGAACAGCATCAAGGTCAGCGCATGCCCGAATTTCGGGTCCGCGTCGGCCAATTCGATCAGTGCCGCCGCATCGAACTCGATCGCATCCACCGGTTCACCCGCCACCGCGCCGAAGTGCCAGCGGTAGGGCGGCACCAACCAGGACCAACCGAGTAGATCACCGCTGCCGAGGGTCTGCACGACGATATCGCCGCGCCCCGGAACCGGCGAGTCCAGCAGGATCCGTCCCCGGCGGATCAGCCAGCATCGTTGCGCCGGTTGGCCTTCCACGAAAAGTCGGTGTCCACGCGGATAGGACACCTCGCGTCCGGTCGCGGCCAGCGCGGTCAGTTCCGCCCGGCTCAATGAACCCAGCTGGGCGAACTCGGACAACTCGTCAACCGTGGTCATCGCCGACACCTGCGGCGAGTTCGGCGAGCCGGGCGACCTCGGCGGTCAGATCGATACCGGCCGGGCACCAGGCGATGCACCGCCCACACCCGACGCATCCCGAACTGCCGAACTGGTCGTACCAGGTGCCCAGTTTATGGCTGAGCCACTGCCGGTACCGGCCCGCGCCGGACTGCCGCACGCTGCCCCCGTGCTGATAGGAGAAGTCCAGTTCGAAGCAGGACGCCCACCGCTCCCAGCGTTCGGCGTGTTCGCCGGTGAGGTCGGTGACATCCTCGGTGCTGGTGCAGAAGCAGGTGGGGCACACCATGGTGCAGTTGGCACAGGCCAGGCAGCGGCTCGCGACATCCTGCCAGTGCGGCGACTCCCGGGAATCGCGGACCAGGGTGCGGATATCGGTATCCGGCATGGTGCGGCCCATCCGGCCCGCGGCCGCCGATACCGCAGCGCGCGCCTCGGAAACCTCCGTCGCATCGGCCGGACGAGTGGTGACTTGGGCGAGAATTCGGGCGCCGACCTCGCTGCCGATATCGACAAGGAACCGGTGACCGTCCGCATCGAGGCGCTCGGTGAGGGCGAGGTCGTATCCCGGCGCCACCCCCGGACCGGTGCCCATCGATGCGCAGAAGCACACGCCGCCCGGCTCGGTACAGTTCACCGCGACGATGAAGGGCGTCTGGTCGGCGCCGGGTAGGCCACGGTCATCCCGGGGCTCCGCACCCGGCACCGCGGTGTCGGCGGGCCCGGCCGCCCGCGTTCCGGACGGTCCGACGTACGCGGGGTCGGGATGGGCGCCGCCGCCCAGCACGCGCCCGAGCACCGAGATGGCGGCGAGATCGCAGCCGCGGACGCCGAGAAATGCCATCCGGACCGGAACCTGCTCGGCCGGTCGCGGATTCAGGTCCGGCCCGGTCTCCCATACCTTGCGCCGCGGTGGAAGCAGGAACTGCTTCCACGACCCCGGTCCGGCCGAATGCGCGAATACGGCAGCGTCGGCGCGGCGGTACACCCGGTATCGGCCGGGTGCGGTTTCGACTCCCCAACCGCCGGGTAGCTGCGTCCCGGAGTCCAGTTCGTCCAGCACGATCGCGCTGTCACGCAGCTGGGGCCCGATTACTCGATACCCGTTATCACGCAGCACGTCCACCAGACGGTCGAGACCGGCGCGGTCGATCACCTCGGTATCGCCGGACATCATCGGGGCCTCGTTTCGGTAGGGGCACGGAGTTCTGCATTCGAGTCTTGTCGGGCGCGATACCGGCGACGAGGGGCGAAGGTCCTTCCTACAGCAGGCCAATGCCCTAACAGATGCGAGGAAACTGTGCGCCGACGATCATGACCACGATGCGGCCCGCGCCGATCAGCGTGCGCGCGGTGACCCGGCCGATCACCCTGTTCTGCATACCAGCGGGCACCGACCGCATCGCGGCGGCGCCGGTTCGGCGGCGGCTGCGGCGACGAACGCGACCAGACAACATTGGCCATGTGCAGCGGGGCCAGGCGATATCGGCCACCATGACCGCGCGCGGTTCGGCCGGGCGCGGCCTGGTTTCCGGAGCCGGGCCACGACCACGTCGTTTCCGACATCGCACACCAGCTGATTGCCACCGATGCCCTTCATCGCGACGATGCCGCCCGCGGCGATTACCGCACATGGCCGCTCACAGTGCGTCTTCTCCTGCCGCACTGTACATTTCGTTGTCAGCGTGCCACGCCAACAGGTCCGCTGGCCGGGCGGCCGGTCGGCTCGGCGTGGAATCATCGATTTGCGGGGTCGTGGTACTCGCGCGAACAAGCCGGGCACAGTTCGAATACGCGCAGCGCCGCTCGATCCGACATCGTCGGCGAGCCGATGGGCGAACGGACGGAATCCGGCCCCTGCACGAGGCCATGAACCTCGAGCCCGGTGCGTCAGCACACGTCGACGCCGGCCGCCCGCATCATCGTCTCGGTCGATTCGTACACGGTCGATCATCCATGCGCATCTCCCCACGACGCAGGGTGTCCACAGAGCACTCCAAGGGTCGAAAGTCCCTGACGGTGCGCCCCTTCAGACCACCTGCCACAGACATCAGGCCGTAGTAATCCGGCGCGGCGGGCGGGCAATGTAGGCCCTATACGCCTGCGGCGGGCAGGTATGGCGGCCATCCGCTGCTGGTGCGAACGAAAGGTGGGCCGATGCCGCAGTGGCGAGACTTTCTCGAACGTTTCCGCCCGGCCGGTGCGCCAGGGGCGGGGGCCGGGGTGCCGGTGGATCGGGGCGCCGATGTGGCGGCCGAACTGTTGCCGGTGCTCGCGGTACTCGATGACGTGCAGGCCGAGGCTGAGCGGATTCGGGCAGATGCCGCGGCGTCGGGGCTCCGGATTCGGCAAGATGGCGCTGAGCGGGCCAGAAAGATCGACGAAGAGGCCCGAGCCCGGATCGACGCTGTCGAAGCCGACGCGTACGCCCAGGCGCGGATGCGCGCGGTCCCGGATGATGCGGCGGCGGTGAACGAACTGCGGGCACGCGCGGCTGAGCGGATTCCCGGCTACGTCGATCGAGTCGTGCTGCGGGCACATGCACTGCTCGCGGAGTTGACCGAGGGCACAACACCAACGCCGGGTCCAGGTGAGGCGGCGCCGTGAGCGAGCGAACAATGGACACAGCCGAGCGGCGGCGAGTGAACGAGGCCCATGGTGCGGCTTCGTGTGCGGCGCGGCCAAGCGTCAGCGAGGCGCGGCCATGAGTGCGGGATGGGTGGCGGGCAACGTTCGCGCGCGCGGGATGTTGAAGCGACGTCTCGGAGCAAGGCGGGCACGTGAACTGGCGCTATCGGGTTCGCTGGTCGCCGCACAACGCTTACTCGGCGAAACCGTTCATCAGCCTGGCATTGTCGCCGGCCAGGCGCTCGCGGAGACCGAATATCGGCTCGGGGCGAACCTGCTGTGGCAGCTGCGTGTGCTGGCCGGCTGGCAGCCGAGGAGCGGCGTCGCCATCGTGCGAACACTGGCGGGCGGATTCGACATCGCGGATATCGTCGCTCATGCCCGCATGCTGGCGGGTGCGACGCCGGTGCCGGTATTCGAACTCGGCGCGCTGAGTGTCGCGTGGTCTCGGGTCCGGCGCACCGATTCGCTCGCCGAGTTGCGTTCGGTATTGGCCGGGTCGGTTTGGGGTGATCCCGGTTCGGACACACCTGCCGACATTGCGACCGGTATCCGCCTGACATCGGCGCATCGAATCGCGACGGCGGTACCGGAAGCGGCGCGGTGGGCCGTGGGCGATGCGGCACTACTGGTTGCCCGGCACCAACTGCTCGACCACCGGCCCCTGACCAGGCAGGCGGCCGACACCGCGACGAAACTCCTCGGTCGAGCAGCAATCCGAGCACGGGACTGGGATGCGTTCCAGGCTGCGCTGCCCGCGCGCGCACGCTGGGTGACCGCGGATCTCACCGAACTCGACCAGCTGTGGCGTGCCGAATTCCGGTGGTGGTCGCAGGTCGAGCAGGAGGGGCTGGAACTGCTGCGCAGGCCCGGATTCGGCCCCGCCGCGACGATCGGCGCGGTGGCCGCGCTGTCGTTTGACGCCTGGAAGGCAAGGGCCACAATACAATTCGCGGCCACGGGCGCTACCTCGCCGGAGGTCTACGATGCGCTGGTCTGACGCGTTGACACCGGTGCGGATGCATCGTGTTGCGGTCGTCGCACCGGCCGACGAGGTGCCCGAGGTACTGCTGGCGGTGGCGGAAACGGGGTTGGTGCAACTAGACGACCCGGTCACCGACACCCCGGCCACCGACGATACCGCTGCGCGTCTCGAGCGACTCGCCTCCGCCGCGGTGCGGCGCAATGATGTTGCGGCAGTAGCTGGTTGGTGTCCCTCGTCCGATCTGGCCGCGCTCATCCGGCACTTGACGGTGCTCGATGCGGCGGTGGTCACCCTGCCGTCCCCGCCCGGTATCGACCCGCCGACCACGCTGGGCGGGGCGACGCGACTGGGACGTGCCTTCGCGCCGCTGGTCGGCACCTACGGGGTGGTGCCCTATCGTGACCTCGACCCCACGATTCCGGCCGGCATCGCCTATGTGGCGATGTTCGGAATGATGTTCGGCGACGCGGGCCACGGGTTGCTGCTGATCGCGGCGGCGGCATTGCTGCGCTCCGGTCGACCGCGGCGGCTCGCCGGCGTACGGCGGATGTGGCCCTTCCTTGCCGGCGGGGGTGTCGCGGCAACGGTATTCGGTGTCCTCTACGGAGAGTTCTTCGGTCCGACCGGTGTGCTGCCGGTGGTGTGGCTGGCGCCGCTGACGGATCCGATGCGGCTCCTCGGCGCGGCGGTCGCGGTCGGTGCGGCACTGCTCGGCGTCGCCTATGGTCTGGGCACCGTCAACCGGTGGCGCGAGGGCGGCCTGCGCACGGCACTGTACGCGTCCTCCGGGATCGCCGGTGCCACAGTATTTCTCGGCATCGCCGCAGTGGTCGCCGGAGCCCTGAGCGGGGTCATGCCGTTGTTGTCGGCCGGTGCGGCGTTGGCCGTGGCCGGGCTTTCGCTGGCGGTGATCGGCTTGTTCGCCGAATCCGGTGGCGGAGCAACGGGTGCCGCACAGACCGGGGTGGGCGCATTCGACCTAGTGGTGCGGCTCGGGTCGAACGTCGTTTCATTCGCCCGCCTGGCGGCATTCGGGCTCACCCACGCAGCGCTCGGCGCGGTCATCTGGCAGGCCACCACTGCCTGCGTCGGCGCGGGCGGTCTCGGAATCGTCGCCGCCGTGGTCATTTTCACGCTCGGAAATGTGGTGGCATTCGCGCTGGAAACCCTGATAGCGGGTGTGCAGGCGCTGCGGTTGGCCTACTACGAACTGTTTTCCCGGCTTTTCATCGATGAAGGACGCCCCTTCCGTCCATTGTCGCTTCCCTCTCCCCCGCCCCCGCGGGTTCCCACTCATTCCTCGGAGCGTGCCTCATGACGATCTGGATCGTGGCCCTGCCGGTACTTGCCGTCGCCAGCGTCGCCAGCTCAATGTTGCTGCGTCGGCGCGACAAGCTCGCACGGCGACTGGCCTTGACCGCCAGTTTGGTGGTGCTGGCCGCCAGCGTGGCGGTACTCATCACGACCATGCTTTCGGGGCCCGCGTCGGCCGAAACCCTGGCCGCCGGTCAGGACGCGTCATCCGCCAGCTGGGCGGCGCTGCTCGGCGCGGCCATCGCGGTGGCTGGTTCATCGATCGGAGCCGCGATCGCCGTCGCCTACACCGGGGCCGCGGCACTGGCGGCGTTGAGCGAGCGGCCCGAGCTGTTCGGCCGGGCGATGGTGATCGTCGGTCTGGCCGAGGGCATCGCGATCTACGGACTCATCGTCGCTGTCATCCTGATCGGGAAGGCGTGAGATGAGCGCGATCGTCGCCATCGGCGAGCCCGCGCTCATCGAAGGCTACGCCCTGGCCGGGGTCGATCTGTTGCCCGCCGAGGGCGCCGACGAGGTCCGGCGAGCCTGGGAATCACTCGTGCGGACAACCGGTCTCGTCATCCTGACGGCCGCAGCGGCTGCCCACCTCGGTGACGAGCTGGCCCGCGAGATGCCACTGACGGTGGTGATGCCGATATGACCACGATGGACATCGATCGAGCCCACGAGGCGCTGGTGACGACGGGCGAGGCGCTGTTGCGTCGCGCGCACGCCGACGCCGACCGGACCCTCGAACAGGCGCGGACGGAGGCGGGCCGAAGCATCGCGTGCGCACAGGACGCCGCCGATGACCTCATCGCGCGCGCCCGGGACACCGGAAGACGGCGCGCGGAAACCGAATCGGCCGCCGAACAAGCTCGGGTGCACCGCGCCCAACGGGCGAAAATCCTTGCCGCCCAACGGGACATGTACGAACAGTTGCGCGCCGAGGCGACCGCTGCGGTGCTGAAGATCCGAAATCAGCCGGGCTACCCCAGCGTACGAGACGGGCTGCGCGAGCGGGCGATCGCATTGCTCGGTCCCACCGCGGTCATCACCGAGACTCCCGATGGCGGGATCCTCGGCACGGCCGATCACCGACTGGTCGACCTCCGCCTGACCACGATCGCGACTCGCGCCTTCGAGCGCGTCGAACCGGAGATCGGCGGTCTGTGGGAATGAACACCGCCGGTGACGCGCTTGCCGTCGACCGCGCCGCACGCACCGGTCCGACGCCGGTAGCGGCGGAAACCACCACGGACACAACGATTCTGCGAGTCGCCGGACCACTACTCGAGGTAACCGGCTGCACCGGCGTCGCCATGAACGAAATGGTGACGCTCGGGGAGAATGCGATTCTGGGAGAAGTGGTCGCGATCCGCGACGGCGTGCTGACTGTCCAAGCCTACGAGGACACCGGCGGACTCGGCCCCGGCGATCCGGTGCTGCCGCTGCGGCGACCATTGTCCGCACGGCTGACGCCGGGACTGCTCGGCGGAGTCTTCGACGGGTTGCTGCGACCGCTGTCGAACGCACCGACGTGGCTCGGCCCTGGTACTTATCGGTGGGAAGACGGGCGGCAGTGGACATTCCGCCCGACCGTCGAGCTCGGCACCGAGGTGCACGCAGGCGCTACGGTTGGGGTGGTCACCGACTCCGGTCCAGTCGAATATCGGGTCCTGGTACCGACGGGGATCGCCGGATCGGTCACCGGAATCGCGGCCGTGGGTCGCTATCGCGATGATGCGCCGGTGGCCACCGTCGCGGGCACGCCGATCACGATCGCGGCGGATCGTCCGATCCGGCTCGAACCCCCCTACCTCAGCCGCCGCTCGGCTGTCGAACCGCTGCACACCGGCCAGCGGGTGCTGGACCTGCTCTTCCCGTTGGCCAAGGGCGCCACGGCGGGTGTCCCCGGCGGATTCGGCACCGGCAAAACGGTATTGCTGCAACAGCTGGCGAAGTGGTGCGACGCCGACGTGATCGTCTACGTCGGCTGCGGTGAGCGCGGCAACGAAATGGCCGACATCATCGCCGAGATGGCCACGCTCACCGACCCGCGCACCGGGGGCCGGTTGGTCGAACGTACCGTGACGATCGCCAACACCTCGAATATGCCGATGATGGCGCGGGAGGCGTCCATCTACACCGGGGTCGCGGTGGCCGAATACTTCCGGGATATGGGCTATGACGTCGTAGTAATCGCGGATTCCACGTCGCGATGGGCGGAAGCCTTGCGGGAGTTCGCATCCCGAACCGGGGACCTGCCCGCGGAGGAGGGCTATCCGGCCGATCTGGCCTCGGCGCTCGCGGCTTTCTACGAGCGCGCGGGCGCGGTCACGACGCTGAGCGGGCGGCCCGGGTCGGTCAGCGTGATCGGTGCGATCTCCCCACCGGGCGGTGACCTTTCCGAACCGGTTACCGCGCACACCGAGCGGTTCGTTCGCTGCCGTTGGACGCTCGATCACGAATTGGCCTACGCCAGAAACTATCCCGCGGTTTCCTGGTCGGGATCCTTCTCCCGTGATGCCGAGGCGATCGGCGCGGCCCACGCGGCCGCCGGTGACGCCGAGTGGCGGCAGCGGCGCGGCCGAGTGTTCGATCTCCTCGCCGAATCCGATCGGCTCACCGCGCTGACCGAGCTGGTCGGGGTGGCCGCGCTGCCCGCACCCGAACGCATGCTGCTGCTGGCCGGACAGCTGCTGCGCGAAGCGGTCCTGCAGCAGAACTCGCTCTCGGACAACGACGCCTACTGCTCGGCGGAGAAGACCGCGGCCCTGGTGGACGCCGTGCTTGCGGTGATCGACCAGTGTCTGGCGGTGGTCGAGGCCGGTGCGCCCCCCGGACTGATCGAGGAGCTGGATTTCGGGCCACTCATCAGGGCCAGGGAAGCGTCCGGACCCTACGATGGCGATGCCGCTCGCCGCATCCGCGACAGTACGCTGGCTCAACTGGACGAAATATCGGCCGGGGTGCGGAAATGAACCACGACAGCGGGATCCGCTGGATCCATTACACCGAAGCACGTGAATTGCGCGGACCGCTCGCCGTGGTAGCGGGCGTCGCGGAGGTGGGCTGGGACGAATTCGTCGTACTCGAGCTCGATGACGGCACGCTCCGGCACGGCCTGGTGCTCGAGGTGGACCGCGACGTCGCCGTGGTCGAGGTGCTGGAGGGTACGGCGGGTATCGACCCCGACCACCTGCGGATCGAATTCACCGGCGCGCCGTTGCGAATCCCGGTGGGTGACGGTTGGCTCGGCCGCGTCTGCAACGGCCGCGGCGAGCCGGTTGACGGCGGCCCGCCGATCACCGGAAAGCCGATGGCCGTATCGGGTGCGCCGCTGAACCCGATCCGCCGTGACCCGCCGGCGGACCCGGTGCTGACCGGTATCTCGGTCATAGACGCGCTCACCACCCTGGTACGCGGCCAGAAACTACCGGTGTTCTCACTGCCCGGCCTGCCGCACCTCGAACTGGCCTGCCAGATCGCGGCACAGGCAACGGTTGGCGGCGAGCCGTTCAACGTGGTTTTCGCGGGCATGGGTCTCACCCACACCGATGCCGCCTATGTCGCCGAGGTGCTCGATGAGCGCAGTGCCGCAGGCGAATTGGTGCTGCTACGCAATCTGGCCGACGACCCGGTGATCGAGCGACTGTTGACTCCGCGGTTGGCCTTGACGATCGCCGAACACCTCGCATTCGGCGACGATGGCGGCCGACACGTGCTCGTCGTGCTCGACGATATGACCAGCTATGCCGAAGCGTTGCGGGAGGTCTCGGCCGCGCGCCGCGAAATCCCGGCCCGCCGTGCCTATCCCGGCTACCTCTACAGCGATCTGGCCACGGTGTATGAACGGTGTGGACGGATTTCCGGCCAGCCGGGTTCGATTACCCTTGTGCCGGTCGTGACCATGCCCGGCGGCGATATCACCCACCCGGTACCGGATCTCACCGGCTACATCACCGAAGGCCAGATCATGCTGTCCGGCGATATGCATGCCCGCGGGGTGTATCCGCCTGTCGACGTGCTGTCCTCGCTGTCGCGGCTGATGCGACACGGTGCCGGCCCAGGACGCACTCGTGCCGACCATCTGCCGCTGGCGACCCAACTGCTGGCGACCTTGGCCAGGGCCCGCCAGGTCCGCGATCTGGTCGACCTGATCGGCGCCGATACGTTGACCGCGACCGACCGCGCCCACCTCGATCTCGCGAATGCCTTCGCCGCCGACCTCGTCGATCAACGCCTCGATGAGGTCCGCGATCTCGAATCGACACTCGAGCGAACTTGGCGCGTGCTCGACCGGCTGCCCCGCGGCTCCCTCGCGATGCTGCCCGATGAACTGATCGCGAGATACCATCCGCCCCGGGTCGACGAGGCCAGGTGAATCAGGTTGGCGGCATTGCGAATACCCCCGGGAAGGGCGGGCCGGATGTGGCTTCGGGATCGGCTCGCGGTCGCCGAGCGCGGACTGTCACTGCTCGAGCAGAAGCGGCACATCTTGGAACAGGAACTCGAGCGCGGACAGGCCCGCGCCGACGCGACCCGCGACGTTTGGCAGGCGTCCTGCATCCGGGCGCAAGACCGGCTCCTGTGCGCGAATCTGCTCGGCGGCCAACTGTCGCTGTCGCACGCCATGCCGAGCGGCGGTGCCGACATCACCATCAGCAACGCCACCAGCACCGGCATCAGCTACCCCAGCACCGTCGAATGCCGACTGCCTTCGTGCCCCGACGACACCGCGATCATCGACAGCGCCGCCGTGGCGCACGCACGGACCGCGTACCGGTCGGCCGTAACCGCCGCCGCACAGCATGCCGTGGCGGTCGCGGCGGTCCGCGCCCTCGAGGACGAGCTCACCGCGACACGAATACGGGCGCAGGGCCTGCGCCGCCGCCGGATACCCACCCTGCGCACCGAACTCCGGCGAGTGGAACTCGAGCTCGACGAACAGGAACACGCCGAAACCATTCGACTCAGATGGGTGGCGCAAAGATAGCCGGGCACTGGTACCGATGCCACTCGACACCACAGGACCTCCGCCGGAAGCCGGCGATCGACCGATTGGCTGATCCGATGTTCAGACGGTATCCACGACGGTCGGACATACGGTGTAGGTCTTTCGCGCAGGTTATTTTGAATGGGAAGATTGCAACGGCGCATCGGTACCAAGTACGTCGTTTCCCATCGCGAATCGGGGTAATGCCGCTGTGGACGAGGTTGTCGACTATCGTGCCCTGTTCGAGGCGGCACCGGGTCTTTATCTGGCGCTCGACCCTTCTTTGCGGATTATCGCGGTAACCGACGCATATGTGCAGGCCACGATGACCGAACGGCGGGATATCCTCGGCCGAGAAATTTTCGACGTCTTTCCGGACGATCCGAACGACCCGGAAGCCGAGGGTGTGCGCAATCTGCGTGTATCCCTCGAACGGGTCGTGCACGATCGCATCGCCGATGCCATGCCCGTACAACGCTACGATATTCGCCGCCGCGACGGTTCATTCGAACAGCGGTTCTGGAGTCCCACCAACTCGCCGGTGCTCGACGAAACAGGTCGGCTGCTATACATCATCCATCGGGTCGAAGACGTCACGGAATTCATGCGGTTACAGGCCGCGGGCGCGGCGCAACAGGAGGAAAGCTCGGTGCTGCGCGCGTCAGCGCGGCAAATGGAGCAGGAGGTATTCGCGAGGGCTCGCGAGGTGGCCGAGACGAGTCGCCAACTCAAGGAAGCCAATGCCGAACTCGCACATATGTATGCGCGAGCAAAGGAACTCGACGACCTCAAGAGCCAATTCTTCGCCAATGTCAGCCACGAGTTGCGCACACAGCTGATGCTCATCCTGGCACCCGCGCGAAAGTTGCTCGAGCACGCCGCACTCGATGAACCGTCACATGACGACCTCGAGGTGATCGTGCGCAACGCACAGGTGCTCCTCGGCCAGGTCAACGATTTGCTCGATGCCGCACAGCTCGAGGCGGGTGCGCTGCGGCTGGAATATGCCCGTGTCGACGTGGTCGATTTGGTGCGGCTTTCCGCGGCATTCTTCGAAACGATCGCCCTGGACCGGAGAATCGAGTTCCGGGTCGAGGCAGCGGACCAGCCGGTGTGGGCCGACGTCGATCCGGAGCACGTACAGCGGATTCTGGTCAATCTGCTGTCGAATGCCTTCAAGTTCACCTCGGACGGCGGCAGCGTCCGGTGCACGATTCGTGGTGTCGAAGACCGTATCGTTGTCGAGATCGCCGATAGCGGACCCGGCATACCGGTCGCCCAGCGCGATGCTGTATTCGAGCGATTTCGTCAGGTCGATGGTGGTGCGAGTCGGTTGGTGGGTGGCACCGGGCTGGGGCTGAGCATTGTCCGAGACCTGGCCCAGCTGCACAGAGGTGCCGTCACGATCGCCGACGCACCAGAGGGCGGCGCTCTCATCGTCGTCGAGATACCGCGCGCCGCGCCGGCAGGTACGCCCGTGCTCGGGACCGGGGCGCCGGCGCACACAGCCGGCGCTGCGGCGAATGTGCTCGCCGCGGTGGCAACCTCGGTTGGCGACACGCACGTATCCGCGGCGAGCCGACCGCCCCCGAGTACCGGCCAGCTGTCCTCGATCCTGGTGATCGAGGACAATCCCGACCTGAACAAGCTTGTCCGCGAATCACTTTCGGACAATTACCAGGTGGCCTCGGCCTTCGATGGAGAATCCGGGCTGGAACTGGCGAAGGCCAGTAGGCCGGAGCTGATCGTGTGCGACATCATGATGCCGCGGATGAGCGGAGATGAGCTGCTGGGTCGAGTGCGTTCCGACCCTGATCTGGCGAATACTCCGATACTCATCATCAGCGCCCGCGCCGATGACCAGTCGCGACTGGAATTGGTGCACGCCGGAGCCAACGACTACCTCCAGAAGCCATTCGATGTCGCCGAACTCCGTGCGCGCGTCGACAATCTGGTGCGGTTACGACGAGCCGAAGAGCAGGTGCGGGCCGTGCGATTGATCGACGAACGCGAGCGTATCGCTCGAGAACTGCACAAGACCGTGCTGCGCCGTCTGTTCGATATCAGTTTGAAAATGGGTGCGGTTCGTCCGCTTGCGCGTGTGGCTGCCGTGGCGTCCCGCATCGACGGGACCATCGCCGAACTCGATGCCGTGATGGCGCAGATCCGCACGACCGTCGCCGGACTCGAAACCGAAACCGGGGTGCCGGACGGTTTCCGGGTGCAGGTGCAAGATATGGTCGGCGATGCGGCCGAGGTGTTGGGGGTGGTATCCGAGGTCACCTTCGACGGTCCCGCCGACCGGGTCGAGGCGGCAGTTGTCGATGTCAGCCTGTCGGCCCTGAGTGCGATCCTGACCACGATCATCGCACGCGAAGTGGCCCACGAAATCCAGGTCACCGTCATCGCGGATAGCGACTTGCGCATCAGCGTACGCGAAACGGCAAGCCTACCAGTGGCTTCCGAGCCCACCTCCGACGAGTTCGCGGTGCTCGCCGCGAAACTACCCACCTATTCAGTCGCGTTGACCACCACATCGCCCGCGCCGAACCAGCACGTCTGGACCTGGACGGTAACGGCACCGCCGCGAGACTCGGCGGATTGCGGGGAGAGCACCGCGTGAGGCAGCCGAAAGCCAGGAACAATCCGCCGACCAGGAGGCCAGGACCGCGGCCTTCACGACTTCCATCCCACCTTATGGGCCGTCGGCCCCTGTCCGGGGTGGTCGGCTCGACACATGATCGCCAAGTATGTCCGCGGACTCGGTGCCCGCCGGGCCGTACTGGCCTGCTGTCCGGCCTCGTGGCGACCTGGGTGGTCGCTGGCGCGCTCGGCCTGATCACTGGGGTGCTCGACCTCGTCGGCTGGATCATGGTGCAGCTCATTGTTATTCGCGAATTCAGCTGGTTGCAGCCGATCTGTGTCGCTTTCGGACTCGCCGTGCTGCTGCTCGGCGGCGCACCGCTGCGACGCGGCGGCGTTCGCAGGTGATCACCAACGGTCGAAGGTCACTCGGGAAGCGTCGGTTCGGCTCTGTGCGCCGCCGCGGCCCGGACGTATCGTTGTGATCGTTTCCGCAGGTCATAGGAATCTCAGGAGATCGAGATGCGGGCACGGGTCGTATACGAATCGATGTTCGGCAATACCGCCGCCATCGCCCGGGCCATCGCGGACGGCTTGCGCGCACACAGCGAAGTGGAGGTGCTCAGCGTCGTCGTCGCCGCAGAGATGCCGGAGCCGACATTCAATCTGCTGGTGGTCGGCGGACCCACCCACGCCTTCGGGCTGAGCCGCACGCGAACCCGCCGCGCTGCCGCCGAGCAGACCGACGCGCCGATCGCGGTCGGTATCGGAATCCGCGAATGGCTCGACGCGGCGCTGCCGGTGCCCAGGGGCTCCCGGGCCGCGGCCTTCGGCACAAGGGCCGCCAAACCGCGGTGGCTGCCGGGCTCAGCCGCACGTGGCGCCGGAAAACGATTGCGGCGCTTGGGTTATGAACTCGCCGACGATCCGATGGACTTTCTCGTCGATGGCATGCAGGGCCCACTTGCCCGAGGCGAGCTGGAACGCGCTCGAGCTTGGGCCGAGCGCTTGGCACACACCGAACTCGATCGCATCACGCGTCGGGTCTGAGATCGGAGGATACGACGATGCCCTACCGCATCCTGATCGATGAAGCGCGCCCGCAGACCGTTCTCGAACTGCGGCGCGCCATCCGCGCCGACCATGCGGGCGACGATATCGGCGCCGGGATGCGGGCGCTGTACGAACTGGCGGCTGCCACCGGACTGGCACCGATCGGGCCGCCGTCGACCACCTACCTCGGTGACTTCCGCGCGGACACCTCGACCGAGGTCGACTTCGGCCTGCCGGTCACCGTCGGGCCCGTCGACGACGGCGGCGACCAGGCGACAGTGCGCAGAACCGAGCCGGGGTACTACGCCCGCACGACCCATCGCGGCGACTATCAGCACATCGGCGATGCGTACCGAGCGTTGGAGAATTGGTTGCGCACCTCGTCGTTCCAACCCGTCGGACCGCCAACCGAGGTGTACCTGGTCGCTCCCGACGAGGTCGTCGATGCGCGTGACCTGATCACCGAGATCCGCATTCCGGTCGCATCCGCCGAACTCTGCGTGCGGGTGCCGACCCCGTTCGCCGACACCGTGGCCACCGTACGCGCGGCATTGGCCGAGCAGGGTTTCGGCGTCCTGACCGAAATCGACGTGCGCGCCACCCTGCGGGCGAAACTCGATGTCGGAATGGAGGACTACCTCATCCTCGGCGCCTGCAACCCGAAGCTCGCGCACCGGGCGCTGAGCATCCACCGGCAGATCGGCCTATTGCTGCCCTGCAATGTGGTGGTGCGCACCGACAACGATGCCACCGTCGTCGAAGCCGTCGACCCCGATATCCTCGTCGCCCATACCCAACAGCCCGCATTACGGCCGATCGCAGAGGAAGCCCGCGCCGGTTTGGCCGCCGCCTTGGAGGCGGTCGTCAAGCGTTGCGCCGCACCGGCTTGAGCGGTATCTACTGGCCCGAATGGGATCAGCTGGCGGCGGCCGACTCGAACGGATCGAGCACATCATCCACCGACCGTCGCGGCGTCACCGGCAACGGCAGTGCACTGGTCGGCAGCCAGCCGATTCGCAGGATCGCCTGTGGTTGGGCGACATCGTCGAGCACCTCGAGACGCACCTTGCGGCGCAGGTCCGGTAGCTCCAGCGGTTCGGTGAGCAGGCAGGTGGCCAGGCCGATATTGGTGGCTGTCAGCAGCACCGCACTCATCGCCTCGCCCGCGCGCAACCGCGACAGCCGGTCGTCGGCCGAGGTGCTGAGCACCAGCAGTTCGGCGTAGTCGGGTTCGTGTGCACCGTCGGCCAATGCGGGCGCCGCGAACTCGCGGGCCGGCAGTTCGTCATGCGGCCGCACGCGTGGCACATTCCTGGCGGGCACCCCGTCGTCCGAGCTGTGCCTACCAGACCAATTCGCCAATTCGAAGCGGTACTCCGGATCTCCGGCGTGCCGGGCGGCAGCGGTCCGCATTGTCTCGATCAGCACCTCGCGTGGCTGGTCACTGGCCTGCGTGACGATGGCGCCCAGTGCCGCGGCGCGTTCGGTCACCAGCCCCAGATATCCGTGCGGAATCGGCCACGACGAGTAATGCCTGCGGTCGGTCTGGCGTCTGGAAATGGCAGCGCTCAGTGCGATATCCAGTTGTGTCGGCCGATGCCGCACCAACTCGACCGCGGCCAAGTGGTTCGGATCCGCCGGATTCGGCAGCCGATGCACCACCGCGGACCAGCCGAGCGCCGCGCACGCTATGCGCAGATGATGCAGTGCCGCACCACAACTCAGCACCAGATCGCGCTGATCCGGATCGGTCGCGGCCAGTGCGCGCGCGGGGTCGAGGTACAGGTGGATGGAACGGTCACCGATCCGCCACCGCCACGGCTGAACATTGTGTACCGACGGCGCCCGCACGGCGAGCGCCAGTGCTGCCTTGACGGTGCTGTAATCGGGCAGTCCGTGGTTCATATCGCTTCCTTCGTCGATTTCGACCAACGGTCCCACCGACACACTCCACCGATAAGAGCACGACGGCCCCTCTTGACGGGACTTCGGGCGCCTATAGGTGTGTGCCAGGCGAGAAAACCGAAACCGGAGGACTCTGCGGATCGAGGACCTTCGGCCATCACCGCACACCTGGTCGGTGCGCAACTCTGGGAGCAGTACCCACCCGAGAGGATCCGATCGTCATGCCCGAAGGGTCGCCCGCCGATCTGCGCGAAACCCATACCGGCCTCGTGGTGCTGTGTGGCGATCGTGCATACAAGGTGAAGAAGCCGATCGCTACCGACTTCCTCGACTTCAGCACGCCGGAACTGCGCGAGCGGGCCTGTGTGCGCGAACTGGAGCTCAATCGCCGCATGGCCCCTGACGTGTATCTCGGCGTCGCTCACCTGAGCGACCCGACCGGCGGCACGAGCGAACCGGTGCTCGTGATGCGTCGAATGCCGGACGACCGCAGGCTCACCAACATCCTGGCCGATCCAGGGGCCAGCTCGGAAATCTCAGCGCTGGTCGGAGTGCTGGCGCAGTTCCACCACTCGGCCCGCCGCGGCGCGGAGATCGACCGGGCCGGAACCCCGGAGGCGCTGCGCGACCGATGGCTGGCGCTACTGCGCACCCTGCGGGAGCAACCTGCCGATCTCGTGGCGCCGGAGCTGCTCGCGCGGATCGAAGCGCATGCGATGCGCTACCTGGAGGGCCGAAAATCGCTGCTCACCCGCAGAATCGCCGAGGGTCGCATTATGGACGGACATGGCGACCTCCAAGCCCAGGACATCTTCGATCTGCCCGATGGCTTCCGGGTGCTCGACTGCCTCGACTTCGACGATCGGCTGCGCCACGTCGACTGCCTGGACGATATCGCCTTCCTGGCGATGGATCTCGAATTCCTCGGCCACGACGACCTGGGCACTCGCCTGCTCGACGATTATCAACGCGTGACCGGGGATTCGGCGCCTCCGTCCCTGCGAGATCACTACATCGCGTACCGCGCGCTCGTCCGCGCCAAGGTGAATGTGATCCGCTTCGGGCAGGGCGATGCGACGGCCCGCGACCATACCCGGCGCCATCTGCGGATCGTGGCACACCATCTGGATCGGGCCGCGGTCCGCCTCACGCTGGTCGGCGGACTGCCCGGAACCGGGAAATCAACAGTCGCCGAACACCTTTCGCTGGCCACCGATGCGGTGGCGCTCGGCACCGATACGGTGCGCAGGGAATTGTCCGCGGTCGGCGAGGTGACCGGCCCGGTCGGCGGATATGGCGTCGGACTGTACTCTCCGGCCGACAAGGCCCGCGTCTACGCCGAATTGCGCCTGCGCGCTCGGGCACTGCTCGAATCCGGCCGCTCGGTGATCCTCGATGCGAGCTGGATCGATCCGGACGAACGACGATTCGCCGCCGTGCTCGCCGAGGAGGTGTGTGCCGAGCTGGTACAACTGCGATGCCACTGCCCGCGATCGCTGGCGAACGAGCGCATCCGGCAGCGCCCGGCCGGGGATTCGGATGCGACCCCTGCCATCGCCGCCGCCATGTCCACCGTCGATGCGCCTTGGCCGGACGCTATCGCCCTGGACACCGGCCTGCCCCTCGCCGACACCCTCGATGCGGCATGCCGTGCGTGGCGAATCGGCGCAGAATGGGGACCGACGACCGCGCAGCAGCCGAATCGAACGGGTCAAGGGCCTTTGGTCACCAAGGTGGGGTCCGATGCCGATCCACTGGATCGGACTGCTACGTACGCTGAGTGAATTCGGTTTCCGGGAGAGGTGTAAGACATGATCAGGGTGTTCTTGGTCGACGATCACGAGATCGTCCGCCGCGGTATCGGCGACCTCATCGCCCTCGAAGAAGACCTCGAGGTGGTCGGCGAAGCGAGTACGTTCTCGCAGGCACTCGCCCGGATTCCCGCGCTGCGACCCGATGTCGCCGTTCTCGACGTCCGCCTCCCGGATGGCAACGGTATCGAACTGTGTCGTGAACTGCTGTCCGCCAATCCGGCGCTGCGCTGTCTGATCCTGACCTCGTTCACCGACGAGCAGGCCATGCTCAACGCCATTCTGGCCGGAGCCAGCGGCTATGTCGTCAAGGACATCACGAGCCTCGAGCTGATCGATGCGATCCGTGAGGTCGGCGCTGGTAAATCACTGCTCGACAACCGGGCCGCCGCGGCGCTGATGGCCAAACTACGGGCGGAGGCCGAGGCGAAGACCGGGCCGCTCGCGAGCCTTACCGAACAGGAACGCACGCTCTTGTCCCTGCTCGGCGAGGGGTTGACGAATCGGCAGATCGCGAGCCGGATGTTCCTGGCCGAGAAAACGGTCAAGAATTACGTTTCGCGGCTGTTGACCAAACTCGGCGTCGAACGCCGCACGCAGGCGGCTGTGTTGGCTTCGAAACTGAACGAGCACGAACAGTAGGCGAACGGTCGATTCGTGGTCACTGATCGGACTCGGCGGGCCGATCGTGAAAGAATGTCTGTTATGGAAGGCCTGGAATCCGGAGCGGCTCACGGTAGTAGGCCACCAGTAACGGAGACATTGTCTCAGTTGCGGTTGCGCGAACTGCTGATCGAGGTCCAGGACCGCATCGCGCAGATCGTCGATGTGCGCGACCGGATGGACCGGTTGATGGAGGCCATGCTGGTCGTCACGGCCGGCCTGGACCTCGACAACACGCTGCGCACGATCGTGCATACCGCCATCGAACTGGTCGACGCGGAATACGGCGCGCTGGGTGTCCGGGAGACCGACCCGATGAGCCATCAGCTGGCCGAATTCGTGTACGAGGGCATCGATGACCGCACCCGCGTCCTGATCGGCGATCTGCCACGCGGACACGGTGTGCTGGGCCTGCTCATCGAGCAACCGAAACCCATTCGGCTGGCCAATCTTTCGGATCACCCCTCATCGGTCGGCTTTCCCGAACACCATCCGCCGATGCACACCTTCCTCGGCGTTCCGGTCCAGGTCCGTGGCGAAGTGTTCGGCAACCTCTACCTCACCGAGAAAGCGGGCGGGCTGGAGTTCACCGAGGACGACGAAGTAGTGGTGCAGGCGCTGGCCGCGGCCGCGGGCATCGCCATCGAGAACGCCCGGCTCTACGAGCTGTCCCGCGCCCGCCAACAGTGGCTCGAAGCGACCCGGGATGTGGCTACCGAACTGCTGGTCGCCAGTGAATCGGGCGAGGTTCTCGCACTCGTCGTCCAGCGAGCCCTGGACCTGACCGAATCGGCGTGCACCTTCATCGCCCTGCCCGAGGATCCCGATGTCCCGGCCGAAGAAGTGACCGAGTTGGTGGTGGTCGCGGCTGCGGGCATCGACGCCGAAGCACTCACCGGCGAACGGCTGCCGGTCGCGGCATCGAATTCCGGTGAGGTATTTCGCCAAGGGCGGGTGCTGTCGGTCCAGAAACTGTCATTCAACCCGGTCAGCGATTTCCCTGAATTCGGCCCGGCGCTGATACTTCCGCTGCGAGCCGGACGTTCGGTTATCGGAGTGCTCGCCACCCTGCGTCCGGCCGCTGCGCCCCCGCTCGATACCGCGGCGCAGACGATGATGGCCGCCATCGCCGACCAAGCCGCCCTTGCCTTGCGGCTGGCCGATACCCAGGAGCGTATGCGCGAACTCGACGTGCTCTCCGACCGCGATCGGATCGCCAGGGGCCTGCACGATCACGTCATCCAGCGACTGTTCGCCGTCGGGCTGTCCCTGCAGGGCACCGCGCAGCGGGCCCGAGCGCCCGAGGTGCGGTCTCGGCTGCTGGAGACGATCGACGACGTGCAGGCGATCGTGCAGGATATCCGCCATTCGATCTTCGATCTGCAGAGCAATACCGCCGCGGATTCGTCCAAATATCGCAAGCACCTGCACGGGATCATCGTCGATATGACCGCGGATACCGGGCTGCGCACCACGGTGCGATTGGCCGGTCCGGTGACAGTGCTCGCGCCGCCGCTGTCCGACGATGTCGAGGCGGTATTGCGCGAGGCGGTGAGCAATGTGGTGCGGCATGCGTCGGCGAGCACCTTGTCGGTCGAGTTGAAGGTGCGTGACGATGTCAGCATCGAAGTGAACGACAATGGCGTCGGCGTCCCCGATGACATCGCCCGGCGCAGCGGATTGGCCAATATGGCGGCGCGGGCGAAGGAGGCGGGCGGCACGTTCAGCATCGAGAACCGCCCCGGTGGTGGCGCGGTGCTGCGCTGGTCGGCGCCGCTGCCCTGAGATATTTCGAAACAGGCATATTTCGAAGCTGGCATATTTCGCGCTGGGTCGAGCAGCCACCGCCTTTGGGCCCTAGGGTTCGTGACTTTGGACAGGCGTGCGGGACCCCGCGGAGTTCCTAACCTACGGGTACCGATCGTCGGACCCGAGGGATAGCCCATGACCACCCCGCTCAGCAGCGATCCGCACCGAATCGCCTCGGCCGCAGTGGTTGTCGGTGTCGACGTGATCGTTCGCCCGCGCTGGTCCCGCTTCAGAAAGCCGAGAATCACATGTCCACCAATACCGTCAATCCGCCCGTCCTCGTCGGCGCCGACGGATCCGCCGATTCCATCGAAGCCGTGCGGTGGGCTGCCATCGACGCGGCCCGGCATGGCGCGCCCCTGCACATCATCTATGCGATCGGCGCACCGGTCGACTATGGACCGGGTATCGCCTTCAATCGAATCGACTACGACGTCTATCGCGAAGCCGGTGCGGCCTCGGTAGCGCTCGCACGCAAAACCGCTGTCGCCGTATCGGATTCGATCCACCCGCTCGATATCGAGACATTCGTCGTCGAGGCACCGCCCATCCCTGTACTGTGCGACCGATCGAAGGAGGCCAGGCTGCTGGTCGTCGGCACTCGCGGCCTCGGTGCGTTCCGGCGCGGACTGCTCGGCTCGGTCAGTACCTCGCTGGCCCGGCATGCACACAGCCCGGTCGCGGTGATCCCGGAGACCGTGGCGCCCGAGCGGGCGCTCGGCCCGGTCGTGGTTGGGGTCGATGGCTCCCCGGGCGGCACTCGTGCCCTTGACGTCGCCTTCGATGAGGCGTCGCGGCGCCGCGCGGCTCTGGTAGCGGTGCACACCTGGTCCGAGTTCAATCGCTATATCCCCCGCACCGATATGGCGAACGAGGCCGAGGAACTGCTCGCCGAAAGCCTGGCGGGCTACACCGAGAACTACCCGGATGTCCGCGTCCAGCGAGTGGTCACCGAGGATCGCCCCGCCAAGCGCATCCTCGCCACCGCCGCACGCGCGCAACTGATCGTGGTCGGCAGCCACGGCAACGGCGGCTTCGCCGGCATGACCCTCGGTTCCAACAGCCAGGCCGTCCTGCATGCGGCCGACTGCCCCGTGATCATCGCCCGCCCCAGGGACTGACCGACGCTCGGATCCCGGTCCTGCCAGGTGGCGTTCGCGCCGCTGTCACCAGCGGTAAACCTGCACCACCGAACCGGCGGACACCGGGTGCCGTCTCACCGGCCGCTTACGTGGCCTTGTCGACGAGCCGGATACCGGTGACGATGGAGGGCTCGATTTCGATGACGGTGTCGGTCACCTGGTCTACCCAGGGGTGGAGCAGTTGCTCGTAGCGGGCGATGCGTTCGGGGTCGGTGACCGGGCGGGCGAGCCCGGTCACTACGACCGACCA
>NZ_JBFANN010000054.1:0-44995 GCF_040674855.1 Nocardia sp. NPDC049707
TGGCGGGCCAGGTATCCGGCGGAGAAGGCTCCGGCGTATCCGGCCCCGAGAACGACGATGCGGTGCTTCATGGTTCGCTCCTGTCTGGTTCGCGTATTTCCTGAATGAGAGGGCCGCCGAATTCTTGACAGCCTCAACCAGTGACGTGGATCTCTCCCGAGGCTCGCTCGGCCGGACGAACTCCATTCCGAACCATCGCGTCGGTTGCGTTCCAGAAGACCGCCGCTACGAGATCCTGCGGCACTGATCCCACCGCGGCCCGAGAACGAGGTGTCGCGGACTTAGTGGTTCCTCTACCGGCGCACAGTTAGGCGGTGAGGGGTGCGGATGGGGTTTCGGCCGGTGGTGTGCGTGTTGTGCGAAGTCCTGTATCGGTGGCGCGGTGGGCGCGCAGGCCGCCGATCAGGCATAGCACTGCGCCGAGCGTGACCCAGGCGACCAGGACGGTGATGGCGTGGGTGGCGCCGCGGCCGTCGAAGAAGGCGGTGGATCGCAGTAGTCGGCCGCCGGCTCCGGGGGGAAGTAGCTGGCCGAGGGTGCCGGACCAGCCGGGCAGCATCTCGGGGGCGGTCGCAGTGCCCGAGAGAGGGTTGCCGATGAGCATCATGACCACGGCACCGATCCCGATTCCGGCGTATCCGAGCAGGGATTCCAGCCCGAGGACGGTCAGGGAGGTGGCCGCGATGGTCAGCGCGATGGCCCCCGTGTTGGCCTGGTAGGACCCGCTCAGTGAGCCGAGCCAGAATTGCAGGATCGCTGCCACGGTCAGGCCACCGGTGGCCGCGAACGCGAGTGCCCCGATTGCCCGGCGGGCAGTGCCGTGAACGAGCCTGGTCAGCAGCACCGCGGCCAACAGACCGCCCATGACCAATGGCAGGGCACCTGCGGCCAGGCCGGTGCCGCGTGGGTCGCGGGCGGGGAGGGCGGCGAGGTCGCGGACAGTGACCTGTGTACCGGGCGTTCCTGCTTGGCTGAGGCCGGTCGCCATGGTTTGCAGGGTCTGGGCAACCGCGGTGCTGGCGGCGGAGGCGACGATGACCTGCGGGCTGGCGGAGCTGAGGTCGATAGCCCCGTACACCTGCCGGTCGCGAATGAGGTGTTCAGCGGTGGTGGTATCGGTGACCTCGGTGATGTCGAATCCGCCCGGCAGACGTTGGTCGAGTGCGGTGCGGATTTGCGTGACCGCGGCCGGCGGCCCGGCGACGGCGATCGGAACACCGTGGACCGACGACCGCGCCGACGGCCAGGCGAAGGCGACGAGCAGCACACTCACGATCGCGGTCAGCAGGAGGACCGTTGTCGCCACTGTCGGCCATCGTGACGGAAATGTGTTGGTGGTGAACGGTATTCGCGTGGTCATGGGTCTTCCTCGAAGCGTGGGACTGTGGCCGGTGTTCACCGCAGGGTGAGTGGGGTTTCGGATTCGATGTGGGTGAGTTTCTGTGGGTTGCGGACGAAGTAGAGAGCGGCGACGCGGGTGTTTTCGACGTGCAGTGAGATGACGCCGTCGAATACCCCGTCGACATGCAGAGCCAGTGCGGGGCTGCCGTTGACCGTGGTCGGCTCGACGGTGAGTGTGACGTCGTTCTTGGTGAGGCCGCCGACGATGAATCGGGCCACTTTGTCGGCGCCGATGACCGGCCGGGGTGTGGCCTGCTTGATACCGCCTCCATCGCTTGTCGCCACGACGTCGGGTGCGAGCACGTCGAGCAGGCCCTGCAGGTCCCGCGTCTCCAGCGCGCGCCGGAAGGCCGCAACAGTAGCCTCGGCCTGGCGCGCGGTGACCGCTCGGCGGGGCCGGCGGGCTTCGACGTGGCGACGGGCGCGGTGGGCGATCTGGTGTACGGCGGCGGGGGTCTTGTCGACCGCGGCCGCGATCTCGTCGTAGCCGAACCCGAATGCCTCACGCAGCACGAACACCGCGCGTTCGGTCGGGGCCAGCGTTTCGAGCACGAGCATCAGCGCAATCGACACGCTTTCGGCGAGTTCGACGTCGGCGGCCACATCCGGGGTGGTGAGCAGTGGCTCCGGAAGCCAGGAGCCCACGTATGTCTCTCGGCGGCGTTTCAGCGACCGCAGCCGGTTGATCGCTTGGCGGGTGGTGATCTGAACGAGGTAGGCGCGGGGCTCGTTGACGGCCGCGTCGACCGTTATCCATCGCAGCCAGGTTTCCTGCAGGATGTCGTCAGCGTCGGCCACCGATCCGAGCAGTTCGTAGGCGACTGTGAAAAGTAGCTTGCGGTGTGCGAGGAACGTTTCGGTCGCCTCGACCTTGGCGTGGTCGCCGCCTCTGCCGTCCGATGGGTGGCAGTCGGCCCGCTGATGCGCACCGGGTTCGCGCGTGTCCATGGTTTCCTCTCCGGTTGGTCGTCGTCAGGTCCGGCCCCTCCGTCACCGACAACACTTGCTGCGGAATCGCCGCAGCCGGGGTCGCGACGACTTAGGGCTTCGGCGTCCTACGCGACCGGCGCCGCAGCGTTGTCGCGCTGGGCCTGCAGCAGAGTTGGTCGGTGTTTGCCGTCCTTGGGCCAGTGGTGCGAGCCGGGCTTGTGTGCTTCCCTCACCAGGTGCTTGACGCTTGCTTCGCAGGCGAACTCCTTGAGCTTCTTGCCCGTGAACCCGCTGAAGTACAGCCGCATCGCGGTGTCGTCCTTGTGGCCGAGCTGAAAGATCCCGGCATCCCGGCCAAAGCTGATGCACATGGCGGGAAACGACAGGTCGATCGGCGCCGGCTGCTCACCCGCGATCCGATGCAGCAGCGTGTCGGCGGCGTGCGCTCCCAGGCATCCTGCGGCGTAGGCGCTCATCCGGAACGGCATATCCGACGGCGCCGACGCATCGCCAGCCGCGACAATGCGCTCGTCCCCGACACTGGTCAGTGTCTCGTCGGTGAGCAGCCGCCCGGCGGCATCGGTGCGCAACCCGCTCCGGTTGGCCAGGTCGGGCACACCGAAGCCCGCCGTCCAGATCGTGACCTGACTTGCCAACGTCCGGCCATCACCGAGTTTCACGGCCTCCCGGCTCACCTCGGTGACCACCGTATCGGGGCCTTCGATGACGGCTACCCCCAGTTTGGCGAGGTACTTGTGGGCTGTGCGTCGAGCTCTCGGGTGCAGGTACGGACCGAGGACACCGCCACAGACCAACGTGACGGTGCGACCCTGCTCGGTCAGTTCCGCAGCGGTCTCGATGCCGGTCGGGCCGCCCCCGACGACCGTCACCGCGCCCGTCATGGGCGTGTCGTAGAGCACCGACCGCAGCCGCTGCGCCGCCTCCAACGTCGCGACCGAGTGGGCGAACTCGGCCGCACCAACCACTCGCGGCCCGGCGGTGCCACTGCCCACCGCGTAAACCAGGTAGTCGTAGCCGATACTGCCGCCGTCGGCCAGGATCACACTTCGCCCGGCCGCATCGATCAGCGTCGCGCTGTCGACGACCAGCCCGACGCCCTCGGCCAGGACCTCCTTGTAATCGACGACCGCACCGTGGGTACCGCCCACAAGCTGGTGCAACCGCAGCCGCGGAACGAAGACCTGGCGTGGATTGATCACGGTCACTGTCACTTCATCGCGCTGCGTCAGACGATTGGCCGCCATCACACCGGCATACCCGCCGCCGATCACGACCACATCGATGTTCTCGCTCACGGTTTCTCCTTCACTTCACTGCGAGGGGTTCGAGCACAAGACACCGCACCAGAGAACTTCCTGACATCATGTGATTTGAATCACTTCATTGGCCCGGTTCGCGGGCCGCGACGAGGTGGGACGCAGCGGCCCCCGAGGATCCGACGTACTACCTCCAGCGACCACACCTGACGGGCTCGCACACACCAACGTGACCGAGCTTCTTCTTTGAGAGGTCCATGTGCGGACCAATCGACTGTCGTATCTATGTGAAGGTCAACCTGGGGCCTATGAGGTGGAGCACATCTGCACATGGTGAAGCGGCTCACATGCCAGCACATTCGCGGATGCTTTCTCGTCCTGTGATCGAAGACGCTCACACACCATGGAGTACCTCATGCGTTTCGGAATCCGGTTCCGCCGCGTGGCCCTCGGGCTTGCCTGCACCCTGATCGCGTTGTTCCCGCCGGCTACTTCGGTCGCCCATGCTTGGGAGCCGCCGAGCGGCGACCTCCCGTCGCGCTACCTGACCCGCGTCGAATCCCGTTATGTCGAAACGGATCTCGCTCGCTTCCATTACACAGTGTCCGGGAGCGGATCACCGGTCGTACTGATCGCTGGTGGTGGCCTGTGGGGCTACTCCTGGCGAGAGGTGGCTCCCACGCTGGCGCAGCAGCACACCGTCTACGCGGTCGATCTGCCCAGCCAGGGCTACACCGAACTACACCGCGCCGACTTCGCCTACGACTTGCCCGCCATGGCCACGGCCATCGCGACCTTCCTCGACGCCATCGGTGTGGGCCGCACAACGCTAGTGGGGCATTCCTGGGGCGGGGCCTGGAGTCTGTACTTCGCCGAAGAGCATCCCGAACGGGTCGTGCGGCTCGTGCTGCTGGACTCCCCCGGCCTGGACGCCGAAAAAGCCCCCATTACACCGGTTTTCAAGACACCAGTGGTCGGTGAACTGGCCACCGAACTCACCGACCGCTCGTTCTACACCGACAGCATCCGCGGCACCTTCGCGCACAAGGAACTCGTCACCGACGAGCTGATAGACGAGCTCTACCCGCCGTTCTCCCGTCCCGCGAACCGCAACGGCTTCCTGGCCCTGTGGCGCAACCTCGACTACCGGCTGACCGATGCCGGCTTGTCGCGGGTGAGCGCACCCACCCTGGTGCTCTGGGGCGGCGATGATCAGTGGCTGCCGTCATCCCAGGCGGCCCAGCTGGCCGGGCGCATGCCCAACGCCGAGGCCGTCGTACTGCCCGGCTGCGGGCACACCGTGCACGAGGACTGCCCTGCTGCCACGATCCCGCGAATCACGGCTTTCCTGAACTGACACCCGGCAGAACATCCGAAGAGGTGGTCGATCGCACCCGCCCACTGGGCGTACTTGCCCGGCATGCGTAGGCGGCTATCGTCGCTGATCAGATAGCGCCGGGTGGGCGCCCGTTAGGGGTCCGGTAGTAATCGCCGAAATCCAACGAAGCTGACCAGGGGCCGCTGCGCTCCTCCGTGGGGGAGGAAAATGGTGGGCCGGTTGCGTCGTGTGGCGCTGCCGGTCGGATCGGTCGATGCTGGTGGGGTGTTTCGGTCGAGCCCGGTCGAACTGTGTTGCCAGTGAGCCCGCAACGAAGCTTGGGACGGAGGGCACGTTCGCGTCCACGGGAACCGTGGAATGTCGCCTTCGAGCACGAGTGTCAGATTCCTGTTTCATCCGCCTTCCCCGAAACACGTTCCCGCGCAAGCGAACACGAAATTATTCGGATCGGTGGTGTGTGATGGATGTTGTTCACCCGCGATGCGCGGGACTGGATTGCTCGAAGAAGGACGCGAAGGTATGCGTCCGGATTCAGGGGCGGGCAAAGACTCGTGCGGTGACGACCTGGGGTGCGACGAGCGGCCAGATCCTTGCGCTGCGTGAGCATTTGATTGCGGAGAAGGTCACGTGTGTGGTGATCGAATCCACCAGCGACTACTGGAAGCCGTTCTACTACCTGCTCGGTGAGGATTTGGACGTGATCTTGGTCAATGCCGCACACGCGCGCAACCTTCCAGGGCGCAAGACCGATGTGTCGGACGCGGCCTGGCTAGCGGACCTGGGTGCGCACGGACTGGTGAAGGCCTCATTGGTGCCGCCCGCACCGATCCGGGCGCTGCGGGACCTGACCCGCACCCGCACCGCGTTCACCCGGGAACGCGCCCGCGAGGTTCAGCGGTTGGAGAAGCTACTCGAAGACGCCGGCATCAAGCTGTCTTCGGTCGCCTCCGACATCACGGGAGTCTCGGGTCGGGCGATGCTCGAAGCGTTGATCGGTGGGCAACGCGACCCGGCGGTACTTGCCGATCCGGCTCAGCGCCGGATGCGGTCGAAGATCCCTGCCCTGACCGAGGCATTGACGGGACGGTTCACCGCCCACCATGCGTTCATGACCCGTTTGTTCCTGGACCGGATCGATGCCCACACCGCCGATATCGCGCGTTTGGATGCCCGCATCGACGAGGCGATGGCACCTTTTCACGCGGCCCGGGACCTGCTCGCCAGCATCCCGGGCTTTTCCCGGATCGTGGCTGAGGTGTTCATCGCTGAGACCGGAGGCGATATGACCGTGTTCCCCTCCGCCGGTCACCTCGCCTCGTGGGCGGGGCTTTCCCCGGGCTCCAACGAATCCGCGGGCCGCGTGAAGTCCACAACTACCCGGCCAGGCAACCGGTATCTCAAGGGCGCACTCGGGGTCGCGGCCCTGTCGGCCGCTCGATCGAAGAACACCTACTTCTCCGCCAAATACAAACGGATCACCTCCCGCCGCGGTCCGATGCGCGCGATCGTCGCTATCGAACACGCCATGATCATCGCCGCCTGGAACATGCTCACCCACGGCGACTTCTACGGCTACCTCTGGTCCGGTTCCTGCTGTTCTTCCAACAGCTGGAGGGCAAGTTCTGCCGGATGGATGACCTGTGGATCCGTTTCGCGAGCAATCATCTCCGCCAACGACTCTCGGTACTCGGGCCACTCGGAATACACCATGGCGCACACCGCTGCCCGGCGGACTCTGGCGTCTGTGTGGCGCGTCGCCTCCAGGATGCGCATGATCACAGGGTCCGCTGCCCGCTCCGGGGACCCGGCGCCCAGGATCAACACCGACCTCGTCTGCTCGACCGGGTAGACGCTCGTGTCGAAGTTGACCAGCAGGTCATCGAGGCTCCAGAAGTCGAGCGCGGCCGCCAGACGTGTCGTCACCTCCCGTACCCGTGCGCCGTCGTCACCCGCCACGACCATGTAGCGCGCATCGACGACCTCGTCGGCGACGTAGTGGACCGACAAGCCACCTGGCAGCGACCACTTTGCCTCGTAGAAAGCCTGGTTGTCCGGATCTCGGGCGATGTCTCCCTCGTAGGTCCAGCCATCCGCCGCGGCCAGAGCCCGGATTTCGGCATTATCCACAGTGTCTCGAAGGATCAAACGACGACCCACATGACGTCCGACGGTCACCCGCCCTCCCATTCGGTATGGTCCAGACCCCGACGGCCGTGGATATCGCAAACTTACTTCAGGACCACCTAATTGCGTTGCAGGAAGCTGTCTTTGGGAGTCGCCAGCGCCAGGATCGCGCGCGACACGCGGCCGCCCAACTCGGCAACACCGAGGCGGTCACACGAAGGCACTACGTCCAGCGCACTCATCAAGGTCCGGACGCCCGGAATCGCTTCGCTGCATTCGCTCTGCCGGATGAGCAAGACGGGACTGCCACGACGAGCCGAACATGACCCTCGAGAGCAACCAGCGATGCCCGGCGTCGGTCACCGCTGGATAGCAAACAACCAGCTTCCGATGCCCTGGCCGGGCAGGGTGTCAGGGGCTGGAGGGGGCAGGATGTGCCCGCAATTTGAAAAAGTTGAGTAAGTGCTGACCTGGGCGGTCAAAACACGACCCAAACACCGACTGCGACCCCCTGACCAGGGGGTTTGTGGGGCGGGCGGGGCTCGAACCCGCGACCAATGGATTATGAGTCCACGGCTCTAACCGACTGAGCTACCGCCCCTTGTGTGGTGGATACCGACAGCATGGGGATGGTACCGGGTGGGGTGGGGTGGGCACCACTCGGATGGGGGTGGCGTGGTGACGGGAGGGTGGGGTGTCAGGTCGTTAGGGTAGAGGCAAATCGGAAACTGGCTGGAGGGTGGGCTGTGGCGAGTGTGTTTGCGAATGTGCTGAAGGTGCATCAGTGGGTTTATGAGAACAGCGGCGGGGTGGTGGGGCATCGGCTGTTGTTCGGGAATCCGACGTTGTTGTTGCGGACGGTGGGGCGCAAGACGGGGCAAGCGCGGACGTCCGCGCTGACCTATGGGCGGGATGGGACGGATTATTTGGTGACCGCGTCGAATGGTGGGTCGCCGCGGCCACCGGGGTGGTTGGCGAATGTTAAGGCGAAGCCGGAGTGTGAGATTCAGGTTGGGCGGCGCAAGCTAGCGGTGATCGCGCGGGCAACGCTGCCCGACGATCCGGATTATGCACGGCGCTGGGCGATTGTCGACAAGGTCAATCAGGGGCGCTATAGCGCGTACCAGAAGATGACCAAGCGGCCGATCGCGGTGGTGGTGCTGACTCCGGTCGGCTGAGTTCAGTCGGCTTTCCAGGCTTGGTGGTCGTCCTCGACATCGCCACGACCCCAACGGGACTCACTCCGCGGCGGGCGGCTGGCCCACTGCACGATGAGAGCGAGGAGACCGAGCACTGCGAGGACGGCGACAACGACAATCAGTGTTTCCACGCGGGGCACCCTAGCGCTCAACCAGGGTGCCGGCAGCTACGTGAGACAAGTTGTCACGGAAGGCCGTTCAGACCGTAAGAATTGTGCGTCCTACGGCAGTTCGCGATTCAATTGCCACATGTGCGCGATCCGCCTGCTCGAGCGGGAAGGATTGGCCGACAACGACTTCCAGCCGTCCAGCCGTCGCTTCGGTCAGCGAACGTCCGGTCAAGGCGAGCCAATCGATATCGCTGGTCCCGGTCAGGTCGAACAACCCGAGCACGCTGATCCGCCTCGCTGCCATCACTTCTCGATCGAGGTCAGCGAATTTTCCTGCGGCAGCACCATATCCGATGAAACGACTGCCGTCGGCTGCGGCTTCGATCGCGTCAGCACCCGATGCGCCACCCGCACCGTCCAGTACGACATCGGCACCGGCCCCACCGGTCGCGGCGCGCGCCTTCGCCGACCACTCGGGCTCGGAGTAGTCGACGACCGCATGCGCACCGAGTCGGGTCGCGAGCTCCAGTTTGGCGCTACCACGCGCCGCGGCAACGACATTCGCTCCGGCCGCGCGGGCGAGCTGAATCAGCAAGGTGCCCAGTCCCCCACCCGCCGCGGTAATGAGCACCGATTCGCCGGGCTGGATCGCGGCTCGATCGAAGATGGCGAGCGCTGTCTTGCCGTCGTGGGCGAGCGCCACCGCCGCCGACAGGCTCAGCCCCTCGGGCACAGCGACCAGGGTGTCGGCCTTGGCGAGTGCCCGCTCCGCATAGCCACCGATCGGCTGGCCACCACCGATGCCGCTCGCAGCGGTATCGGTCACAACGCGCTTGCCGACCCAACTCGGGTCGACCTCTGGACCGACCGAAGTAACCACCCCGGCGACCGCGCCACCCGGTACGTACGGCGGCTCGAGCTGGAAGAACTCTGTGCCCCAACCACTTCGGAGCTGAACATCCAAGAACATGACATCGGCGGCCGTGACATCGACGACCACCTGCCCCGGTCCGGCAACCGGCTCGGGCACCTCACGCACCGAAAGAACCTCGGGCCCACCGAATTCCGTGGCGTGTACAGCGCGCATGACAACCTCCATCAATTCCCGATTCGATCCGACATAGATCAGCCTGGAACCTGAAGCCGGGTTGAGGTCAAGCCGAGCGCGCGAATTCCGCTGAGTGCGAAACTTCGGAACTGAATCCCGAGGTCCGAACACCCTCGCCGGACCCGAGATCGAGTGACACCAAGCCCAGCCGTCCACGTAGCCACATGACCTGAGCCACGGCCAAGAACCGCGTCAATTCGGCAACAGGCACTTCAGGACCCGCCACCACCGCAG
Source organism: Nocardia sp. NPDC049707 (assembly GCF_040674855.1). Lineage (NCBI taxonomy): Bacteria > Bacillati > Actinomycetota > Actinomycetes > Mycobacteriales > Nocardiaceae > Nocardia > Nocardia sp. NPDC049707. The sequence continues at coordinate 9,723 of NZ_JBFANN010000054.1, forward strand.
CTACTCCCGCCGCCACCGCAGCTGCTCCCACCACCGCCGCAACTACTAGTCCCGCCCCCATAGCTACTTCCCCCACCACAACTGCTACCGCTACCACCATCGTGGCCATGATGCCCATGACCATGCCCATGACCGTGGTCATGACCATGCCCATGGCCGCCACCAGTGCCCGGATCGAACCCCACCCCCGAATCGGACCCGGCGGCGGCCCCGTAAGCCCACGGCGAGTCACTGGACGTCCCATGACCCGCCCGCCCCGGCGGCAACGGCCCGCGGGCCGCCCGCACGATCAGATACACGACCAATGCCACGATGCCAGCGCCGACCAGGAGGGTCAGCAGAAGCGGAACGATGAAAATCCCCATTCCGAAATGGTAAGGCCCACTCCCCGCATTGAACCCACGAAAAGCAACGGCCCGCCGAATAATCACCCCTCGCCGTACAGTGAATCGTGGCCTTCTTACGTCTCGGAAACCGTGCCCAGCGCCGAATCGACCTGCGCGATGTCGACCTGGTGGTGGCCGCCCTCGAATTTCCCGACGCGGTTTTCAAAACCACTCCGTGGCAGCGTTTACCCACCCCGCCGCCTCCGTCGGCTGCCATCCCCGAGCCGCGGGAGCTGGTGGAGACCGGGCTGCGGCAGTGGCTGCGCTGTTGCGGTGCGGCCATGCGCGACGGTCAGGTCATCGGCATGCCGTCACATGCGGTGGACGAGGCCTGGCACGGATTTATCCTGTGCACCGAAATGTATGCCGCGTTCTGCGCCGCGGCATACGGCCGGTTCCTCCATCACTTTCCGGAAGGCGTTGCACCGAAAGCTATTTCGCACGGATCCATGGGCGAACAACTCGGCCGCACGGTTGTCGCGTGGTCGATGGTCGCGAAACCCGGCGAGAAGTGTGTGCTCTGGGATCTCGACAGCAAGGTGGGCGTCGAGCACCCGTGGGGCATCGGCGCCGAGCGAGTTGCAGCCATCGAGGCCGAACTCGCCGACACACCTGATTGATTCGGCTCAGGTGAGCTTCACCCGTGCGGCGAAGAACCGGACCAGTGCCGGGGCGAACTTGTTGAACTGGTACTGCAACCGCGCCTCCGGGGTGACCGGCACAATGCTGCGATCCCGTTCGACCGCACGCACGATCTGGGCCGCTACCTTCTCCGGACCGTAGCGCCGCGCCTGGTACAGCTTGTCGTAGCGCTGCTGTTTGCGCTGCTCCCCTCGGCGCTGACACCCGAAAATCTGGTTGCGGCAACGATATTGGTGTGCACGATGCCAGAGCAGATGGTAGCTGGCGCACGTATATAAACCGAGCGGCAGACTATCGGTAGCGGTTGCTCATCGCTGCCGTGATGCGTTCTCGCGCGCTGGTCGAAGCCATAGTTCAGCTGCGGGTCTGGCGGCACGGCGCCGCCATGGTGGACCAAGTCCGTTCACTGACGTCGAAGACACGATCAGGCCGCACCAGGCACTCGGCGATCGAGCACCCAGCGTGGCCTACACCGGTCGCGACCAGCTGAAAGCCGCTCGATAAGAGGCTACTTGGCATCGGCGTCAGGTCTCGTTCCCTGTCATTAGAGATCACTTACTCGAGCCAGCTGTAGTCAGTAGGCCGAACGGCATGGTTCAGAACGACTTACGCTGAGGCGTACTCGAAACACTTTGTCCCGTTTCGGACGGTGAGCGAGTCTGCTGCAGGCACGCTCACCGTCCGGTCATCGTTCAGCTCAGTAGCCTCGGTGCACGCACATGAGCTGATCCTGGGTCCCGTTCAGGTCGCGGTAGGCGATGATGGCAGGACCCTGGGCGCTGGTGTGGGCGGGAAGCGCGGAGTCTTGGGTCCAGCTGGTGCCGTTGGAGGTCCGGGCCCACCACAGCTTCTTGTCGTTGGTGGCGCCGCGATGCACGCAATACAGCTCGTTGTTGTAGACGGCCAAGGCCGGGCCTTCGGTGCTCTTGTGATTAGGCAGCGAATAGTCGCCCTGCCATCTGTCTCCGCTGAAGCGATTCACATACAGGACGCTGGAGTTGTAGGCGGTGTACATCGCGTACAGGGTGTTCTTGTAGGAGGCCAGAGCGGGGTTGGAATTGGTCTTGCCAGGTAAGGTGTCTTCGCCACTCCAACCCTTGTCGGTCAAGGTTCGCCAATACAGCTGGTTGTTGTTGTAGCCCTTGTAGGCGCAGAACAGCTTGCCGTCGTGCACGGCCAGACCTGGGCCATGGCTGGTCCTGCCGCCGATCTGGACGTCGTCACTCCACTTCTTGCCATCGAAGGTGGTCCACCACAGTTGGGTTTGGCTACCGCCACCACGGTGCACGCAGTGCAGCGTGTCGTTATAAACGGCGAGGGCAGGGCCGGCGCCACTGGTATGGGCACCGAGGTAGGTGTCCTCCGACCAGCCGCTGTTTGGATCGTCGGCGTCGGCGGCGGTGGTGTCGTAGACAGTCCACCAGAGCTTGTCGTCGTAGTCGCCACGGTGCACGCAGTAGAGCTTGTCTTTGTACACGGCCAAGGCGGGATTGGACTTGGACTTGTGGGCGGCGAACTTCGTGTCCTCGCTCCACTTGTACTGGCCGGTGTCGGCATCGCGTCCATAGACCGTCCACCACAAGCTGGTGTCATCAGCCGGGCGCAGCGAGATCGGGATGAGCATGCCGGGTGCGATCCACGGGGAGACCAGCTTGCACCCGTAGGTCTTGCCGACCTCCTTGATCCACTTGGCCTTGGCCTTGCAGTAGGCCTTGATCAAGGGCGAGAACGGCTTCAGCTTCGGAATCTTGGCCAGGACCTTGCCCACTTGCTCGGTGATCGTGGCGGCGACCTGGGCGGCCTCGGCGTTGAGGTGGATCTCGAACCCCCACCACTTCGTGACGGCGTGGACTTCGACACCCAAGGCGGCAAGCTCACGTTGAACCTGGCGGATCTCCTCCTGATCCGACAAGGGCAGCTCGGCGATCTGCTCATCCTCCAGACGTCGTGCCTCCGCCAGCCGCTCGGCCGATATCCGCTGTGCTTCGGCCTCGCTGACCGCGTATCCGGGCTCCACCTCCTCAGGAGGAACCCCCTGCTTGATCAGCTCCTCGATACTGACGACACCGCTCCCATCGGTCGACTGGGCAACCGTGGCGGTGGGATCTGTTTCGGGCATGGCTCGACTCCGTTCTACCGTTGGTCGATCAGAGCAGGTCAGCGCAAAAGAATGAGGTGATGTCGACAGCGACACAACCCTCACATCGAGGGTAACTCACTGTGGCCGTACTGGTTTCGGTTTCAATTGCGAACGACCGAAGACGCGTTACCTACGTCTCACCGTTAGGCGTGCCGATGTTCGACATCTCCTGATTTTGCTGATCGCCGGTCCAGCGCGAGCGCATCACCGAGCCGGTACACCTGCTTGTCGTTCTCGTCGACCTGGTGATCGGTAATCCGCACACCGTAGTCGTCCCTGCGCTGCCACCCGCGTGGCCCTCCGCTCTGCCGACAGGTATTCCGCTTGTCGCACATAGGGTTCCGGATCGATGCCGTTCGCGGAGAGCACTTCGCGCAGCACCTTGTCATGCGTCTCGGCGTGCATGGATTCCTGACCGATGAAGCCGAGCATCGCCTCGCGCAGTTTCTCGTCCTTCACATATGGCAGCGCTTCGGAATACGCGGCGCAGAACATCCGCTCGCCCTCGGGCAGCAACAGGTTCAACGTATTGATCAGATGCGAGGCGATGGGTTCGGCGGGCATCCAGTGCAAGGGGGTATCCGCCCAGTCGAACCGCACATTGCGCGCGTTGAGGGCGACTTCACCGGGATCGATGTCCACCCGCTGCCGCGTCCTACGAAGTAGCTTCATCGATAATCCTCGGTTCGGTTACACACATGCTCGGCGGGTCCGGATGTGGCCGGAAAAGGCCGCTTGACAACAGGGCGCACCGCTGTGATCGATATCCCCGCGATCAGCGATTAAAACTAGAACACGTTCTAGTAGTCTCTTGCTATGGAGCGACTCACCGGATTGGATGCCAGCTTCCTGTATCTCGAGACCGGGACCCAGCATCTGCATGTGTGTGCATTGCTGATCCTGGATCCCACCGCAGGGGGCGCGCACTACACCTTCGAAAAATTCAAGGCAGAACTCGGCCGCAGACTGCCGCTGATCCCGCAGATGCGGCGGCGGATCCACGAGGTGCCGTTCAATCTCGATCATCCGGTCTGGGTGGAAGACCCGGATTTCGATCTGGACCACCACATCCGACGCATCGAAACGTCGCAGCCGCTGGAACGCCGAGAACTCGCCGACCTGGTCGGCGAGATCGCCAGCGTGCCCATGGACCGCCGCCGTCCGCTCTGGGAATTGAGCGTGGTGGAGCAGCTCACAGACGGCAAAGTGGGGGTGATCTGCAAGTACCACCACGCCGCCGTGGACGGCGTCACCGGTACCAACATGATGAGGCATCTGTGCGATCTGGAACCCGGGCTCCGCGAGTCCGAACCGGCCGAGCAGTGGCACGCCGAACCTCAGCCCAGCGACGTGAAACTGGTGGCGGAGGCGGTACTCAACCTGCCGAATAGGCTCGGGCTGGTCAGCATGGTGCCGAAAACCCTTGGCATGGTTGCCGGTTTCGCCCACCGTCGCCGAAACAACCAGGCGGGCATGGCCTTACCGCTGACCGCACCACGAACCCCGTTCAACGGTGCGATCAGCCCGGATCGCGTAGTGGCCTGCGCCGAGACCGATCTCGGCGCGATCAAGGAGATCAAGACCGCCTTCGATGTGAAGGTCAACGATGTCGTCCTGACCATCGTGGCGGGCATACTGCGCGCCTATCTGGACAAGCACAGCGAGTTGCCCGACAAATCCCTGATCGCCTCGGTACCGGTATCGGTGCACGACACCTCCCGGCACACCGCGGGCATCAACAAGGTTTCCTCGCTGTTCTCCCGGCTCGGCACCGATATCGCCGATCCGGTAGAGCGTCTGCGGCAAGTGGCCGAGGCGAACCGCGATGCCAAACAGGAACATGAATTCGTCGGCGCGGACTTCCTGATGGACTGGTCGAAGTACGCTCCGCCGAATACCTTTCAGTTGGCCGCGCGCGTCTATTCGTCGCTGAAACTGGCCGAGCGTCATCCAGTGGTGCACAACCTGGTGGTGTCGAATGTGCCGGGTCCGCCGATGCCGTTGTATTTCCTCGGGCATCGGGTCGAGGCCATGTATCCGTTCGGGCCGGTTTTCCACGGCGCGGGGCTGACGGTCACCGTGCTGTCCAATAACGGTGATCTGGACTTCGGGTTCATCGCCTGCCGGGAACTGGTGCCCGATCTGCAGGCAATCGCCGATGCGGTCCCCGGCGTTGTCGATGAATTGCTGACCGCGGCACGCGATCTGGGCTGACGCCCACCGCTGCCCTGTTCGTCATCGCCGCCGAACAGGGCCGCATTTCGAAGTTCTCTACTGCCTTGCGGCAACAGCGGCGCAAGCCTCCACCAGTACTGGCACGAAGCGGTCGGCCTCGAGCACGCAGGATGCGTGACCGGCCTTGACCAGATGAATGCTCGCACCGGGAATCATGGTCGCCATCTCCAATTGCCGATCGACCGGAATCGCACGGTCCCGCGTCGTGATCACGACCGCGGTCGGCATACTCAGCGTGACAAGCCAAGCGGTCGCATCGAATCGGCCGAGCTCGGCGACGACCTGCGCCATGGCCCAACCACTGTTGCTGCGAAATTCGTTGAGCGCCCAACGATTCAGTTTGCCCGGAGCCCACGTATGCTCCGGCAACTCGGGTAGTCGGCCGACATACTCCGCCGCACGGCGGTACGAATAGGGGGCGATGGCTCCGGCCACTGCGCCGAATGCCTGATGAAAGGCGCGCTCGCGCAACTTCTCCTGGAAGCGATACGGCGTCGCGCACAGCACCAGACCACTCACCCGGTCCGAATGCCGGTGTGCGGCAAGCAATGCCACGACGCCGCCGAGGGAGTATCCGGCCAGGATCGCCCGCTCCACGCCGAGCACGTCGGCGACCGCGACGACGTCGTCGGCACAGTCGCGCACCGTAAACCGCTCCGAGCAGATACCGCGACCGTGCCAGCGCTGATCGAAGACGATCACCCGGTATCGCTTCGCGAGCGCGTCGAGCGCCGGAAACCAGGTCAAGTAGCCCGTGCAGGCGGTGGCATGCAGCAGGATCAGGGTCGGCGCGCCCTCGGGACCAGGAATATCGACGACGTAGGTGCGCCCGCGCCCCGGCAACTCGACGAGCCGTCCGCCGGGCACCTCGGCGATATCAGGCACCCCCGAGCGCCGGGAGAACCGCCGCATGGCCACCACCGGCGGATTCGTCATCGTCGACCTCCTCGCGATCTGCTAGAACGCGTTCTACACCGATGATGCCATAGGCCCCGGCCCGGCTCAGGCGAGGCGCGGACGATGCATCCGGCGATGCAGGCGGGCTTATCGCCGCCCTCGCGTTCGCTGGTCGCCTGGATGACGATCCGCAGGCCACCGGAGACCACGTCGACGCCCGCGATCTTGGGGCGGCCGCGAGTGCGGGAACCGGCGGGCACGGGCGACGGGACGCGCACCTTGTTCCGGCCGTGTTTGTTTCGCGCCGAGGCATCCTTGGCCAAGGCATCCTTGATGGAAATAGGTCGGCCATCAGCGGCGGGAGCAGCGAGAGGATGGCGTAGCCGGGCGCGATGGTGGTGCCGTAGCAGCCGGTGACGGCGCGTTCCGGATCGACGTGGATCCACTGCCGATCGTCGGCCGCCTCGGCGACGCGGTCCTGAGCGACCTCGATCCAGCAGCTCACACCGAGATCGACGCCCCGCGGCGGTGCGCAGTGACTCCGTGCTGAAGACGGTAGGTTCACGCCCACCCGTCGCCCCTCGCCGAGTTCCGCTGACCGAAATCGAGCGGAAGCGGATCGACGACCCTCTGTAACGTGTTCCAGTAAGTCGACGGGATCGAGAGGAGGCCGCGATGGGGCGGTTGACCGGCAAGGTGGCACTGATCAGCGGTGGGGCCCGGGGTATGGGCGCCGCGCACGTGCGGGCGCTGGCGGCCGAGGACGCCCGGGTGGTGCTCGGCGACATCCTCGACGAGGAGGGCGCCGCGCTGGCCAAGGAAATCGGCGACAATGCCGCCTACGTCCACCTCGACGTACGCGAAAAGCAGCAGTGGCAGGATGCGGTCGCCGCGGCGGTGCAGCGCTTCGGCGCACTGCATGTCCTGGTGAACAATGCCGGGATCGTCAATGGCAATCTGCTCGTCGACTTCGAATTGTCCGAGTGGCAGAAGATCATCGATATCAATCTGACCGGCACCTTCCTCGGCATGCAGGCCGCAACCCCCGCGATGATCGAGGCGGGCGGCGGTTCGGTAATCAATATTTCCTCGGTCGAGGGCCTGCGCGGCAGCCCAGGCGTGCACGGGTACACCGCCACTAAATTCGCGGTCCGCGGATTGACCAAATCGACCGCACTCGAGTTGGCGCAGTACGGGATTCGAGTGAATTCGATCCACCCCGGTATGATCCGCACCCCGATGACCGAGGGCATTCCGGAGGATTTCCTGCAGATCCCGCTGGGACGCGCCGCCGACCCGTCCGAGGTATCAGCACTGGTGACCTATCTGGCCAGCGACGAATCGTCCTATTCGACGGGCGCGGAATTCGTCATCGATGGCGGCCTGACCGTGGGAGTTCCGCACAAGACGTTCTCCTGAACGCTGCCGCTGGGTGTGCCGGCCGCCGGAGCAGGGCGCCTCAGCCCGTCGAACTTCGGACGTACTCGGTCTCGGCCGCCAGCCAGAGCAGCGGATGCTCCAGGACCACCGCCGCGTAGACGCCGATATGGTGGCCGCACGGGGAGGCCTTGCACTGCAATGTGTTCAGGTCCCGCATCACATTTCGTCAACTCCGGGGTTTGCGAGCGGCGTCAACCAGCGGTCAGGGTTTGGTGGCTTCGATCAGGGTGCGGGCGGAGTGAGCGACGAACGGCCCCTGCTGTTGGATCTGATCGTGAAGTTGGCGCAGCCGGTCACGGTAGGCGTCGACGGTGAAGCCGGGGACCATCCAGATCACCTTGCGCAGGAAGTACACCACCGCGCCGATGTCGTTGAATTCCATGCGCAGGCGCTCGGTGCGCTGGTCCGCGATCTCCAGACCGGCTGCTCGGGCCGCGGCGGCTTCGTCGTCGGGATGGCGTCCGCGCCGGGCCTTCGGTTGCGGTCCGAGGAAGTATTCGACCAGTTCGAATACGCTGGCCGGTCCGACGTGCTGGGCGAAGTAGGTGCCGCCCGATTGCAGAACGCGGGCGATCTCGTCCCAGCAGATGGTGGCCGGATGTCGGCAGGTGACCAGGTCGAACGCCGCGTCGGCGAACGGCAGCGCCGGCTCGTCGGGTGTGGCGACGACGACCACGCCGCGCGGGTGCAATAGTGCGGTGGCCTTGGCGATGTTGGGTGGCCACGACTCGGTGGCAACCATGGTCGGCGGGAAGATCTCCGCCTCGGCGAGGACTTCACCGCCGCCGGTTTGGATGTCCAATGCCGCGGTGGCCGTCTTCAGCCGGGCGCTCATCAGTCGCTGGTAGCCCCACGACGGGCGCGCTTCGGTGGCTCGGCCGTCGAGCCAGGAGAAGTCCCAGCCGGCCACGGATACCGACGCCGCTTCGCCCAGCAGGTCCTCCAGCGTTCGTTCCATGTGGGAATACCCTGCCAGAGACCTTGTGCGGGATCGACCGATTTTCCAGCGCCGGATCGGGGTGCGTGAGGCGATTGGTCTCACGACGGGTTCGTAAACGAAGCCGAGACGAAATCACTCGTGAGATTGCGCTACGTGCCGTGCGACCCTACAGGTCGGCTTGTCGGGTCTCGAAAGTCGTGGCCAGCGAAACCCTGGGGCTCCAGATCTGGTCTCACACTGCCGCCACTGCTTTCAGTCTCACATCGATGGTATTTCTTCCTGGTCGTCGAAGCGCGCGCGGGCGCACTCGACGTCGGGCAACGTGGCAGTGGCCCAGTGCAGGAGCGCGTCGATGAGGTCTTGCAACGACCGTCCGAGCGGCGTGATGCGGTACTCGACGGCAATGGGTCGCGTACCTGTGATGACGCGCTGGACCATCCCATTGCGCTCCAGGCGCCGAAGTGCGGCGGTGAGTGATTTCTGCGTCACGACGGGGATCGTTCGACGGAGCTCGTTGAAACGCAAAGGTCCCCCGCACAACGCGTCGAGCACCTGGAGCGACCACTTGTCGAGCACTTGGTCGAGTAGCTCGCGGTGTTGCTCGGTGAGCTGAGGGCTGTCCGACTGTAGTGGAGCGGTTTCCGGCATGACACCTAGTCTCGTTGAAGTTCCCTTGGGGCACCAGGTAGACATCAGATACCAGCTCCGACAGCGAAGGGAAACCCCGTGCCAGTACAGCTACTGACCCCTGAGGGCATGTTCAATCCCGTTCCATACCACCATGTTTCGATCAGCACGGGCGCTCGCCAGGTCCATGTGGCCGGTCAGATCGCGCGCGATGCCGACGGCAACCCCGTCGCGACAGGTGATCTCACCGGTCAGGTCGCGCACGCGCTGCGCAATACGGCACGCGGCCTAGCCGGGGCCGGAGCGAGCTTCGCCGACGTCGTACGTCTCCGGTTCTTCGTCACGCACTGGAGCCCGGACAAGTACCACGACTTCATCGCGGGAATCGAGCGCGTCGCAGACGAACTCGGGATACCGCAGCCGTTGCCGCCCCTGTCGGCGATCGGCGTCGACTACCTGTTCGAGCCCGATGTGCTCGTCGAAGTCGAGGCGTTTGCAGTGCTCGACTGACATCAGGCCGCGCGGACCGGGACCGGCGAAGATCATTCTCCGGCGGTCCCATCGGTGCCGCGGAATCTCAAAACCATGGCCAACAGGCCACGTCTGACCAATCATTCTGAGATTCGGCCACGACTTTTGAGACCTACAGGTCGACTACGTCGAGCGGAGCGCCGTCGTGGTTTTGATCAAGAGTTCCGACAACTCGGCGGAATCGACTCCGCGCAGGAAACCACGTCCACGGACACCAACCCGAGCGACACCACCTCGAGCTCGACCACCCCGAGCAACACGACGCCGACCACACCTACCTCGGCAACGCCGACCACAACCACCCGAGCACCACGACGACGCCGAACTCCATCTCCACCGGCACCGGCTCGCCGGGCTCCTCGGGCAGTCCCACCTCGACGACGCCCAGCCCCGGCCGCACGGTCGCCGGTACTCCCGGCACGACCAGTTCGGCTACGGCCGCGCGCGGCGGGACAGGAATGTCGGGCATGGGCGCGGCAAGTCCGAGGACGAAAATGCCCACCAGACACCGGATTACCTCATCAAGGCCGAGAACACCGAAGAACTTATCGGCGTAATCGCACCCACCGTCCCCGGTGGGTCATCGGTGAAAACCCCGGACCCCCGCCGACTGCCCGACCGGCCCGCCGCTGATCACGCACAGACCCAGTTCGACTGTCACCCCAGGAATGCGACGATCGCTTCGGCGATGGCGTTCGCGTATCTCGCCCGCCCGTCGGGCGATTCGATCAACGCGGCATCACCCGGATCGCGCATATTTCCGCATTCCACGAGCGCGACCGGACGTTCGGAGAGGTTGAGACCCGCCAGATCCGCCCGCGGATTCAGGCCATCGGAGCCGACATAGGTCGACGGGACGAAGCCGGACCCGATCATGGTGTCGCGCAATGTCGTTACCAGTCGCTGCGACGGCTCCTCCTGGACCGGATTCAGCGGCGGCGATGAGTACGCGACGTGGAAGCCGTGTGCGCCCGCAGCGGCGCCGTCGGCATGGATCGAGACCACAGCCGCTGCGCCACTGCGGTTTCCGATGGCGGCGCGCTCGTCGACGCACGGACCGACGCCAGCATCGTCGTCGCGGGTCAGCACGACGTGAATGCCGCGGGCGGCCAACGCATCCCGGACCTGGGTGGCGACGTCCCAGGTGAATTCGTGCTCGGTGTAGCCGTCGGTGGCCGATGTGCCGGTGGTGTTGCACGCCTTGGTTCTTCCGCGACCGTCCGGCACCTGACGGTTGATCTCGCCGGGCTGTGCGGCATTTCCGCCATTGTGGCCGGGGTCGATGACGACGACGCGGTCATCGGCGATGAAGCGCGGCGGGTTCGTCACCGGTTCGTCGCCGACCTTCGGCGTCGTGGTACGCACCGATGAACCGGGTGCGTCGTGCGCGCATCCGGCGAGCAGCAGGCCCCACGCGCAGATCGCGGCGGTCATCGTCCAGCTTCGCAATCGCATGTCACCGACACTGCCACAGGTTTGCGTCCCGCGGCGATGGCGATCGGAAGGCCATCGCGCCGAGCGGCGACCCCCACCCTGCTACGGCCGAACCAATGACGTATTTATCGTGACCCGATCGCCCGGCATAGGCAGGTCCGGCCAGTTCAGCTGGTGAGCAATAAGCCGAGTGCGAGGCCGAACATCACGACCGCGATCATCGAATCGAGCACGCGCCAGGCAATCGGGCGGGCGAACAGCGGGCCGAGTTTGCGGGCGCCGTAACCGAGTGAGGTGAACCAGATGGTGCTGGCGACCATCGCGCCCGCGCCGAGAAACCAGCGCTCCGGACTGGTGTAGGTACTGGCGAAGGAGCCGAGCAGCAGCACCGTGTCCAGGTAGACGTGCGGATTGAGCCAGGTCAGGGCCAGGCAGGTGAGGACGGTCGCGCCGAGTGCCATGGTGGCACCGCTCGAGTCGGCGGTCAGGCTCGACGAGGCCAACGCTCGGCGGGCGGCGAGAATGCCGTAGCCGAAGAGGAATGCGGCTCCGGCGTAGCGGATCACTGTCAGCAGGACAGGTGCGGATTGGATCATGACGCCCAACCCGCCGACTCCGGCGGCGATGAGCACAATGTCCGACACGGTGCAGACCGCGACCACCGCGAGCACATGCTGGCCGCGCAGACCTTGTCGCAGTACGAAGGCATTCTGCGCGCCGATCGCCACGATCAAGGAGAGTCCGAAGCCGAGTCCCGAGATGGCCGCCAGGGCCGCCGATGATGCCGTCACACGCATCGACGCTAGATCCGGAGTCTCAACCAGACCAGCTAAAGATTCTGATGTACCTTTACGATTTCTTAATGGAACCACAGCTCGATCAGCTCCGCGCGCTCAATGCGGCAGTCACCGAGGGCACCTTCGATGCGGCCGCGCGCAGTCTGCGCGTGACACCGTCGGCGGTCAGTCAACGCATCAAGGCGCTTGAGGATGCCGCCGGTCGCATCCTGCTGCAACGCACAAAACCGGTGCGGCCCACCGAATCCGGGCTCGCGGTGCTGCGATTGGCGCGACAGATCGAACTGCTCGCCGGCGATACCGCACGCGAACTCGGCGATGCCGATCGCCCCGCGGACCGGCCGATCCGGGTGCCGATCGCGGTCAATGCCGACTCGTTGGAAACGTGGGTGATGCCCGCGCTGCGGCAGGTGCCCGCCGGCGTGTGTTTCGAAATACATCGCGAGGACGAGGAGCATACGACTCGGTTGCTGCGCGATGGGACGGTGATGGCGGCGATCACCGCCACCGCGGCGGCGGTGCAGGGGTGCCGGGTGGAACGGCTCGGCGCCATGCGCTATCGGCCGATGGCGAATCCGCGGTTCGCCCGGACCTGGTTCGCCGATGGGCCGACTGCCGAGGCGTATTCCGTTGCGCCGGTGGTCCTTTTCGATCGCAAGGATGATCTGCAGGATCGGCAGCTGCGGCGACGGTGTGGACAGCCGGTGGATCCGCCGCGACATTATGTGCCGTCGTCGACGGGGTTCGCGGAGGCGGTTCGGATCGGGTTGGGGTGGGGGATGTTGCCGGATCTGCAAACACGGGGTGGTCGGGCGGGACGGGATCTCGCGCCCATCGATGGGGATTCGTATATCGACGTGCCGCTGTATTGGCAGCAGTGGAAGGTCGATTCGCCCGCGCTCAGTGGGGTTGCCGGTGCGATTGCGGCTGCTGCGGCTGCGGCGCTGCGCTGATGCTCCACGGCGGTGTCTTCGGGAAAGTCACCGGAAGAGCGGTCAGTGCGCGGTGGAATGTGCCCGGTCGCCAGGTGAGGTCTGCCGTCGGAATGGCGAGTTGGAGTTCCGGTATCGCATCCAGTAATTGGTCGATGGCCTCCTGAGCTATCAAGTACGCCATGGACTTCGCGGTGCACGCATGCGGGCCCGCGCTCCACGCCAGATGTGAGCGGTTGCCGGTATGCTCGCCGGCGATCTCGGGGTCGTTATTGCAGGCCGCCATGCTGATGAGGACGGGTTGGTGTGGGGGCAGCCATATTTCGTCGATCAGGACCGGCTGGCGCGGATATGTGACGCAGTAGTTCGCCAGCGGAGGGTCGGTGAAGAGCACTTGGTCCAGGGCGTCTCGGGTGGACAGGCTGCCGCCGAGGATGTTGTCGGCGACGCGATCGTCGGTGAGCATCTGCACCAAGGTATTGGCGATCAGATTCTGCGTAGGTTCGATGCCCGCGCCGTAGAGGAGCATCACATGTTCGAGCACCTCGAGATCGTCCAGGCCGACGGGGTGTTGTAGTAGTCGGGTGGTGATGTCGTCACCGGGTTCGGCCTTCTTGAGTGCGATCAACTCGGTCAATGCCTCGTGTACGAGCTCATTTCCCTTGGCGGCATTGACCGTATCCAACATCGCCGCGAGACCGAGTGCGGTGCGGCCGCCGATTTCGGGCGGACAGCCGAGGACAGTATTGATCGCGGTAAAGGCAACCGGGAGTGCGTACTGGCTGATCAGATCGGCCGATCCAGTCGCGCAGAACGCATTGATCAATGGGATGGCGATTTCGGCGACCGTGCTGTGCAGTGCGTGTAGATCGACCGCCTCGATGGCCGCGTTCACGGCTTTCCGATAGCGGCCGTGTACGGCGCCATTGCTGTGCAAAAGGCTCGGACGCCAATCCATCATCGGTAGGACCGGACAGTCCGGCGGCACATTCTTTTGCCAGGTGCGCGGATCGCGCGGAAAGTGCTCGGGATCGTGCAGAATTCGCACCGCGGCGCGATAGCCGACCACCAGGGTCGCGGGCGTATCCGGAGCCAGATCCACCGGCACCAGCGAACCGTATTTCCGGCGCATCTCCCGATATGCGCGATGTGGGTCAGCGGCGAATTCCGGGGTGTAGAGCGGAGCGCGTTCACCATCGGTATCGAAGGGCGAACCGTGCGGAACGGGCGACTGCTGAGTGTTCACGATCAACTCCAAACGGTGGAACGATCGACGCGCATATTGCCTACGTCGAAAACCACTGAGGTAGAGCTGAATTCGCCGCCCCACCCCTGCGGCGTACAGTTGCCGAATCAGTTCGGCTGTATTCCCCGGTACGGCACATAGCCGCCACTGGGATCGATATATCGGGCCTCGTCGACCGATTGCAGTAGACCTGCCATCCCTTGCAGAAGCTGCTCTAGCGTGGCAATGGCCGCATTCTCCTCCGCGGAGGCGGGCCACGTTCGATCAGTGCTCATGGCAATACCTTTCGGCTCAGCGCGGGTGTCAGGCGGTGGTGGTCGGTTCGGCGCTGGAAGGCGTCGCCCGCGCGGAGCACCGTTGCCTCGTCGAAATGCCTGCCGCTGATCGACATCGACAGGGGAACGCCGTCGCCGGTGAGCCCGATCGGTACCGCGATGGTCGGATTGCCGAGCGAATTCCAGTACGGCGTATGCAATCCGGCCAGTACGCTCACCGGGTTCAGCTGCTCCATGGCGTCGATGCGCGGCGCGCCGAGGTGGCCGGTCGGCGTCACCACCAAGTCGACCTCGGTGTACAGCTCGGCCATCTTGCGTTGCGCGACATGCCGAACCCGTTGGGCCTGAATGTAATCTGCGCCGGATATGGTGGAGCCCGCGGCGAAGACGACGCGACTGCCGCGCGCGTAGTCGTTGTATCGGGAGCGCAGCGTCGGTCGGTGGTATGCGGCCGACTCGGCGGCCAAGACGATCAGGGTGGTGGCCGTGGTCTCGACGTACATCGGTATCTCGACCGGAACTATGGTCGCACCGCAGTCGCGCAAGGCGTCGACGGCGGCCGAGAATCGTTGTGGCTGTTGCGGATCGTGTGCGTCGCCGACGAAGCGGTCGAGATTGTCGACGCCGATGGTGAGTCCGTGCAGGTCACCGGTGAGCGCGGCAGTGTAGTCGACGACGGGTTCGGTTGAACTGTACGGATCTTCGGCATCGTGACCGGCCAGGATCTCCAGTAGCAAAGCGCAGTCGGCGGCCGTCCGAGCCAATGGTCCCGCGTGGTCGAGGGTGTAGGCCAGTGGCACTACACCGGATTTCGACACCCGGCCGAAGGTCGGCTTGAAACCGGTGATTCCGCAGAACGCTGCCGGAATGCGGAGGCTACCGCTGGTATCGGTGCCGACTGCACCAAGGAAGGCCCCGGTCAAAAGCCCACTGGCGGAACCAGAGCTCGAGCCGCCCGCCCACCGCTGCGCATCCCACGGATTCCGCGGTATCGGAAACGGCTTCTCCGGATCCGGGACACCGACGGCGAATTCCATTGTGGTGGTCTTCCCGACCACGATGCCACCGGCTTGCTCGAGCCGCCGTACGACCGTGGCGTCACCGACCGTCTTCGCCCATGCCGGATCGAGCACCGAACTCTGCGCCGTGGTCGGCCCTGCGGAGTGCGCGAAAATATCCTTGACCCCCAGCGGAATACCGTCCAGCGGGGCCAGCGCCTCCCCCGCCGCAATCTTGCGATCGACCGCGGCGGCCTGCGCCCGCGCTCGCTCCTCGAACCGCGCGAGGAACACCCCGAACGTCTCGTCATGCGCATCCGCGGCCGCCAGCGCCCCTGCTACCAATTCGGCCACACTGACGTCGCCGCGTCGCAGCTGCGCCCGTGCTTCCGCGATCGTGGTGAATACCGGTGCCGTCGAATCAGTTTCAGTCATCCCATCCCTATCCATCGCACCCTGATCCTGCCACGCCGATCCCCGATTGCGGGCGAATTCGGAACGCTTCCCCTTCACAGTCCCGGACCGGACTACTACTGGCGGTCGGATTATGTCCCGCCGAGCAGTTGGGGAGTCGGGTGCGAGCCAGGGCATGCGGTCGAGCAGCCGGTCCCGGAGTTCGGTCAGCCGCGTGATGCGCTCGTTCAGGTCGGCGACGCGCGGCGGTCCGACCGCCGCGTATCCGGTGGTGCAGCGCGGTTCGAACGGGAATACGGCGGGCATGTCGTGGTCCAAGTAGGGCAGGGGAGCTCGGACGTCGTCGATGGTGAATACGTGAAGGTCAAGCCTGGCTCGGCCGCGTAGCCGGATCAGCGTGGTCGGGGGTGGTTTCGTCTCGGCGGACGGTGATCACGCCGACGAGGATCAGGGCGCCGCCGAGGAGTTGCACGGGGCGGGGGGATTCGCCGAGGAGGGCCCAGGCGAAGGCCAGGGCGGCCAGGACTTCGAAGAGGGCCACGAAGGAGGCGAGGCGGGAGCCCAGGAGGCGGGTGGCGGCGATGCCGGAGACGTAGGCCAGGGCGGCAGTGATCGTACCGAGCGTGAGGACGGGGAGCCACCAGGACACGGTGATGTGTTGGAAAACAACGGGATTGGTCGTGGCATGCAGGGGAACGATGCCGATCGCACCTGCGGCGAGGAGGGCGAGTCCGCCGAGGAGGAGGCCTCCGGCGGCGAGTACGGTGCCCGGCAGGGTGCCATCGCCTTGGGCGGAGAGCAGGAAGTAGGCGGCGGCTCCGATCATGGCGGCGAGAGCCCACGCGATGCCGACGCCGCTGGCGGCCAGGCCGGAGTGCAGATCGATGACCAGGATCAGTCCGGTCATCCCGAGTGCAGCACCGAGAACCGTTGCGGCGCCCGGGCGTTGGCGATGACGCAGCCATAGCCAGCCGACCACGGCGACGGGCGCGGTGTATTCGATGAGCAGCGCCACCCCGACTTGCATGTGGGCGACGGCGTTGAAGTAGGCCAGTTGGGTACCGGCCACGGCAAACAGTCCGTACGCGGTGATCAAGGATGCGTTGCGGCGCAACAGATCCCGGGCGCCACGCAACTGCACCACCGCGATCGGCGCCAGAACCGCGGCGGCGACCAGCACGCGAACCACCACCACGGACGCGGAGCTCCAGCCCGCGTTCATCAGGCCGCGCGCCAGCGAGCCGGATAGCCCGAACGAGGACGCGGACACCACCGCGCACAGCAGTCCCGCCCGCAGCCGCTGCGCAGTGTTGTCATGAGTCATCGTAGCCATGACCGATGACGCTAAGGCCAGGTCCAGTAATATGTCAACATGGCCTTTGCCCATGACACTGAGGCGGCACTGGTTGCCGCGGTGGAGCTGGTGAATTCGGCGCAGGAGCCGGATACGTTGACCGAGATCGCCCAGCTCGACGAGTTTTTCGTCGAACACGTCTACACCGGCGTGCACTCCGGCGACGCCGCCGAGCTCGCGGCGGTGCGCGCCTTGCGTACGCCGCTACGCCGCATGCTGACCAGCGACCGCGATACGACGGTGCGGCTGATCAACGAGACACTGGCGAAGCATCACGCCTTGCCGCAACTGGTCCGGCACGGCGAAGTCGACTACCACATCCACGCGGTGCCCGCGCAGGCTCCGCTTCCCGTCCGCATCGCCGTCGAGACCGCGATGGCAATGATCGATCTGATCCGCTCCGATGAGCTGAGCCGACTGTCGCTCTGCGCCGACGAGGGCTGCGAAGGGTTGGTTCTCGACCTGTCCCGCAATAGATCTCGTCGCTACTGCAGCACCGCCTGCGGAAATCGCAACGCTGTCGCCGCCTACCGCGCCAGGAAGAAGTGAATCCCGGTCACCCCGGTCCGAGCTCGAAGACATCACCACTCGGCGAAGGAACCGTCCTTGCGGTGCCAGATCGGATTTCGCCAACGGTGGCCCACTTCGGCGGCGCGCGTCACCGCCGCTTCATCGATCTGGACACCGAGGCCGGGCGCCTGGAGCACATCGACGTAACCGTCGCGGTAGGCGAAAACCGTTGGGTCGGTGAGGTAGTCGAGCAGGTCCGAGCCGGTGTTGTAGTGAATGCCGAGGCTTTGCTCCTGGATGAGCAGGTTGGGGGTCGCGAAGCCGACCTGGAGGCTGGCGGCGAGAGCAATGGGGCCGAGCGGACAGTGCGGTGCAAGGGCGATATCCCGGGCCTCGGCGAGGGCAGCGATGCGGCGGACCTCGGAGATGCCACCCGCATGCGAGAGATCGGGTTGGATTACGGCGATGCCCTGATCGAGGACGGCGTTGAAATCCCAACGCGAATAGAGCCGTTCGCCGGTAGCGATGGGAATGCTCGTCGCGCGGGTGATCTCGCCGATCTGGCTACTGCACTCCGGGACGAGCGGTTCCTCGACGAAGAACGGCAGATACGGTTCGAGGAGCGGCAACACCCGTCGCGCCATCGGAATGGACAGGCGGCCATGGAAATCGACGGCGATATCGAAATCGTCGCCGGTTGCCTCGCGTACGGCCGCGACTCGATCGACTATGCCCCGCGTCGCGCGCGGCGTGTCGATCAGCTCCAATTCGGCCGAGCCGTTCATCTTGATTGCGGTGAAGCCCTGCTCTTTTCGTTCCACGGCAGCGCGCGCGACATCGTCGGGGCGATCGCCACCGATCCAGCTGTATACCCGGATCCGATCGCGCACCGCGCCGCCGAGCAATTGCCACACCGGTACGCCCAGCGCCTTTCCGGTGATATCCCACAGCGCCTGGTCGATGCCCGCAACGGCGCTGGACAGGATCGGTCCGCCCCGATAGAAACCGCCTTTGGTGAGCACCTGCCAGTGCGCTTCGATGCTCATCGGGTCCTTGCCGATGAGGTAGTCGGCCAGTTCGGCGACCGCGGCGGCCACGGTATGCGCACGGCCCTCCAGCACTGGCTCACCCCAGCCGGTAATGCCCGCGTCGGTCTCGACCTTCAGGAAGCACCAGCGCGGCGCGACCAGGTAGGTGGTGAGTGCGGTGATTTTCACCGGGACTCCTTTCGCACGCTCCAGCCGCCGTCGACGACGAGGTTGGCACCGGTGATGAAGGATGCGTCGTCGGAGGCGAGGAAAGCGACCGCGGCGGCCACCTCCTCCGGCGCGCCCATCCGGTCCAGGGCGGTGGCCTGGGCGGATAGCCGCCGGCCTGCCTCGTCCACGTCATCCCATACCGGGGTGAGAATCGGACCGGGCAGTACGGCATTGACCCGCACGCGTGCGTGGCCGTATTCCACGGCCAACTGCCGGACCAATGCGGTCAACCCGCCCTTGGCGGCGGCGTAGACCGGATATCCGGGTAGCCCGAATTGGGCGTGCACACTGGACACCGCGACAACATTGCCGCGGCGAGTGC
The DNA here is from genome assembly GCF_040674855.1 of Nocardia sp. NPDC049707. Lineage (NCBI taxonomy): Bacteria > Bacillati > Actinomycetota > Actinomycetes > Mycobacteriales > Nocardiaceae > Nocardia > Nocardia sp. NPDC049707. Next base: position 29,102 of record NZ_JBFANN010000054.1, read on the forward strand.
GCAGATCGTCGATGAAGGTGTGCAGGCCGAGGAACAGCGGGGTCAGGTTGACCGCGAGGCCGTCATCCCATGCCCGCCTGGTCAATTCGTGGGCCGGGATGGTGGCCTGCCGGGATGCGTTGCTGCACAGGAAGTCCAGCGGTCCGAACAGCTCGTTGACGCGAGTGCGCAGCGCTGTCCAGGAATCCTCCGAAGTTACATCGCACCGGACGAATTCGGCTCGATGTCCCGCCGCGCGGATCTTCGAGGCGACCTCGCGTCCCGCCGGTTCGGCGATATCGGCGATGACGACCGCGGCGCCATCGGCGGCGAGCCGGTGGGCGGTGGCCGCACCGATGCCGGATGCGCCCCCGGTGACGACCGCGACCCGGTCTGCCAGACGACTCATGCTCTTCCCTTCATCGGTTGATGTCGGCGCCGGTGAGCAGGCCGAGTTCGTGCCGGAACGGCAGACCGGCCCAATCACCGGGTACGGACACCGCGAATGCGCCGCAGCTGGCGGCCAATTGCAGACTGTGTCTTACGGACCCGTTGTCGAGCACGCCGGCGAGGTAGCCAGCGACGAACGCATCGCCCGCACCGACCGGGTCGACGCTGCGGATATCCACCGCGGGCTGCCGGATCAGCTCGCCGTTGTGCAGGGCGAGCGCGCCTTCGGATCCAGATGTGATCACGACTTGCGCAGGCCCCAGTGCGGCAAGGGATTCCGCCATTGCAGCCGGGGCCGCGGCCGGTACGAGGATGGCCGCTTCATCCGTACCGGCGAAGACGATATCGGCGCGGGACACCAGTTTCGAAAGTTCCACGGCCGCGTCCGATTCCGACCACAATGCGCGGCGGTAGTTGATATCGAGCGAGACGAGCGCCCCGGCATCGACCGCGGCGTCGAGTGCGGTGTGGACGGCGTCTCGGGCGGATGTGCTCAGCGCCGGAGTAATGCCGGTGAGATGCAGCACTCGCGCGGCGGCGATCTGAGCGGTATCGATATCGGCGGCCGACAATCGAGAGCCCGCAAGACCCCTGCGGTAGTAGGTGACTCGCATATGGTCGGCCGTTCGCCGCTCGCGCAGCATCAGCCCGCTCGGCAGCTCCGGATCGATCCGGGACCGCGAGACATCGACCTGTTCGGCGCGGAGTCGATCGAGCACCATAGTGCCGACGGCGTCGGCACCGACGCTGCCCACCCATGCACTCTCGTGACCCAACCGACGTACACCGATGGCGACGGTCGCTTCCGCGCCCGCGAAATCCATCCGCATGGCCGCACCAGGAGCAAACGGACCGGGCTCGGTGGCGGCTACGACACCGAGCGCTTCGCCCAGTGTTACCAATCCCCTCGTCATCGCAGCAGCTTTCGCGCGTCGAGAGTCGCGATGATTGCCATCGAAATCCCTGAGTAAGGGCTACCAGCAACATTATTCGCGCACAGGATCTCGAGACAGCACATCCGATCGCGCACAGCATCGTCTTCCACGCACAGAGCCTCGACCGCAACCTGCGAAACAGCCCTCACAGCAATACCTTTCGCACCGCATACGCACGCTCCCGCAACGCATCCAAATCACCGCCGGTGCACGCATCACCGACGAGCGGTGCGCCCATGCCGAGCGCGTTCGCACCCGCATCCAAATACGCTCGGGCATCGGCGAGCCCGACACCGCCCGTCGGCACGAGCGGGATGTCCTTCAGCGGCCCCCGGACCGCCTCGAGATAGCCGGGACCACCGACCGAGGCCGGAAAGACCTTGACCATGGTCGCGCCCGCCTGCCATGCACCCTGGATCTCGGTGGGCGTGAACGCACCGCAGATCACCGGAACACCCATGCGGCGACCCTCCGCGATCACCTCCGGACATACCGTCGGGGTGATCAGATATGCCGCACCCGCGTCCACGGCTCGTGCGGCATCGATGGCGGTGCGCACCGTGCCCGCACCGACCGGATGGGCCGATCCGGCGCAGTCCCGCAAGGCGTCCAGTGCCCCAGGGGAGTTGAGGGTGAACTCCACCGCGGTGATGCCCGATTCGTGCAGTACGGCAGTGACCTCGGCGAATCGAGCGGCCGTCGGGGCACGCAGGATCGCGATTACCGGTGGATCCAGGGTCAGTCCGTGATCAGCGGTCATTGCTCACCAACCTCGCATCGTCGTAAGTATTCGTCGGCAGACCACTCACACCCGGCCTACAGGTGAACAGCCGCCCGGCATCGGGAGCCGCGGAACCTTCTGCGGCCGTGGTGATTACCAGAACATCCAGATCCGGTCCGGCAAAGGCGCAACTGGAGACCTGCGCGGGGCCGACATCGATCACCGCATACGGCCGACCCGAAGGATCGAATGCCCGAACCTGCCCCGCACCCCACACCGCGACCCAGACGTACCCCCTGGCGTCCACGGTCAATCCATCGGGCAGACCGTCCGAGAATTCAGCGAAGGGGCGTCCACCGCTGAAAGTGCCGGTTGCCGAGTCGTAGTCGAAGGCGTCGACGCGATGGGTCGGGCTGTCCGCGTAGTACACGGTGGCGCCGTCCGGGCTCCAGCCGAGACCATTGGAGATCGTCACCTGTTGCCGCACGGTGCTCAGCTCCCCATCGGGATCGAGTCTGTACAGCGCTGCGGTGCCCGGGATCTCGTCCTCGGACATGGTCCCGGCGAACAGTCGCCCCCACGGGTCGGCCTTGGCATCGTTCATGCGCCGCCGAATCCCGTCATCGGGCAGCGATAGCGCCGCGACCTCGGTCATTGTGCCGTCATCGATATGTAGGAAGGTATCGACGGCGGTTGCGATCAGCGCGCCCGATGCGCACGGCACCACCGCGCTGACCCGCTTCCCCACCGACACGGTGGACCGCCCTATGAGGTCACCGTCGCGCAGTGCCGCGCGATGGATGCGTCCGGCCGGAATGTCCACCCACAGCACCTCATCGGTGCGGGCATCCCAGACCGGTCCCTCACTCAGCCTGCCCGGCCTCGGCGAGCATCGGTGGGCTTTCAGTTCGATCATCATCGCTCCTGACGGGTTCTAGGTCGGCAATCCGACGGCACGTTCCCCACTGCGCCGCTGCTGGATGACAACCGCCGCCACCAGCAACGAACCCTGAGCGACGTTCTGCCAGAAAGTATTCACACCGACCACGTTCAGCCCGTTGTCCAGCGCACCGAGCAGCACAACAGCCAACAGCGTGCCGCCGATCGTGCCCTTGCCACCTTTCAGCGCACACCCTCCCAGCGCCGCCGCGGTAATCGCCTTCAGCTCGAGCCCTTCACTACCCGAGACCGGCTGTCCGGAGCCGGTCCGCGCGGTCAGGATGATCCCGGCGATTGCCGCCACCGCGCCCGCGAGCACGAATACCGCGATCAGATACTTGTTGATATTGATGCCGGAAAGCCGTGCGGCCGTGTCATTTCCGCCGATGGCATAGATATTGCGGCCGATATCGGTGTATTTCAGCAGCACATGCATACCGATCGCGACCACCGCGAGAATCACCACCGGCACCGGCAGACCCAGCATCTTGCCGCGAGCGATGAAAATGAATACATCGTTTCCGAGCACGAAACCCTGTGCCTTACCACCGGATATCAACTGCGCGACGCCCTTGAACGCGGCCAGGGTGGCCAGTGTCGCGATCACCGGATTGACCCGACCGTAGACGATGATCACCCCGTTGATCGCCCCCAGCACCAGCCCGACACCGATCGCGGCCACAATGCCCAACCAGGCATTGGAGGCGGTCGCGGTGAAGGCCATCGCGCTGATCACCGATGCGACCCCGGCCTGCGAGCCGACCGAAATATCGAGCGCACCACAGATGATCACGACCGTCTGGACCACGGCGAGCAGACCGAAAACCGTTACCGCCTCGCCGATTCCGGCCAGATTCGCCGGATCCAGATATCCGTCGTTGAGCCAGGCGAAGATCGCGACGACCACGACCAGCGCACCGATGAGGCTGAGGTTTCCGGTGCCGATCGCCTGCACCAGCCGGCGCGGGGTGAGTATGGCGGCACCACGAGCGAGCACCGAGGGCGATGCGGCCGTGGCGCTGTCCACGGGTATCGAAAGTTGTTGGTCTGTCATGGGTTTCCTCGCGATGTATGCGACAGATCGGCGGCCATGGCCAGTGCGAGAATCGCCTCCTCGCTGGCGGCTTCGCGGTCCAGTTCGCCGGTGACCCGGCCGTGCTGCATCACCACGATCCGGTCGGCCAGGCCGAGCACTTCAGGTAGCTCCGAGGAGATCACCAGCACCGCGACACCGGATTCGGCCAGTTCCTCGATGATGTGGTAGATCTCGATTTTGGCGCCGACATCGACGCCACGGGTGGGCTCATCAAGGATGAGCACCTTGGGTTTTCGAGCCAGCCAACGAGCCAGCACCACCTTCTGTTGATTGCCTCCGGAGAGCTTGCGCACCTCCTGCTCGATGGAAGGTGTTCGCACCCTGAGCGATTCGACGTATCGGCGCGCAAGCCGCCGCTCCTCGCCGCCCCGGACGAACCGCAGCCGCCGTAAGCGGTCGAGCATCGCGAGCGAAATATTGTCGCGCACACCGCGATGCAGCAGCAGGGCTTGCGCCTTGCGCTCCTCGGGCGCGTAGCCCATCCCCGCCCGCACCGCGTCTCGTGGTTGACGCAGACGCAGTTTCGTCCCGTCCACCCGCACCTCGCCGGAGCGGATCGGCAGATCACCAGCCAGCGCCCCGGCAAGTTCCGAGCGACCCGCGCCGACCAGCCCGGCCAGCGCGACCACCTCACCGGCGTGCACCCGCAGACTCACGTCCTCGACGTCGTCGGTGGTCACCGCATCCGCCTCGAGCACCACCCGCCCCGGCGTACTGTGCTTGCGCGCGAACAACGTCGACATGTCCCGGCCGACCATCATCCGCACGATCTCACGATCGGTGGTGTCCGCGGTGGCTCGTTCACCGACGAGCGCGCCATCGCGCAGCACCGCGACCCGATCGGCCAGCCGGAAGATCTCCCGCATCCGATGCGACACATAGATCACCGCAAGGCCCTGCTCGCGCAGTCGACCGATCAGCGCGAACAGCGATTCGGTCTCATGGTCCGACAGCGACGAGGTCGGCTCGTCGAAGGCGATCACCTTGGCGTCGGTGGTCAACGCTCGCATGATCTCCACCAACTGCCTTTGTGCCGCAGTGAGTTTCGATCCGATGATGTCCGGATCGAGATCACTGTCGAAGCCGAGCCGGACCAGGTCGGCGCGCATCCGTTCGCGCAGGGCGGCCCGGTCGAGCAGGCGGCCCGAGCGACGCGGCAGCGATCCGAGATAGACGTTCTCGGCAACTGAAACATGCGGCACGATCTCCGGCTCCTGGGCGATCACCCGGATCCCCGCCGACCGCGCGTCGGCAGGGGTGGCCAGCTCGAGCGGCACACCGTCCAACTCGAGCCGGCCACCGTCCGGGCGGTGATCGCCACCGAGGATGCGGATCAGGGTGGATTTACCCGCCCCGTTCTCACCCATCAGGGCGGTCACCGCACCAGCGGGAAAATCCAGGCTCACTTCGCGCAGGGCCGGCACCCCGGCGAAATTCTTGCTCAGCCCGGATACCCGCAGTCCGGTCAGCTGCATGTGACGCCCGCCTGCTGCCAGTTGGTCGAGTCGACCATCTTGGTCGGCGCGTAGGCTTCGGGCGGCATCTGCTTGCCGTTCTTCAAGTAGTCGTAGATCGTCTGAACCGACAGTGCGCCAACGTCTTTGCCATTGATGAACAGCGCGGCCTTGAAACCGGTCGGCTTGCCGCCGCGCCATTCCTTACAGGCCAGATAGGCGCCGAGGCCGACGCCGAGCACATTATCGGCGGAGTATCCGGCATTCTGGATCGCCGCGACGCCCCCGCTGACGTTCTCGTCGTTGCAGCCCATGACAATCCAGTTCTTCACCGACCGATTGCCCGACACCGTCGCCGAGATCCTGTTCTGCGCATCCGACGGGGTGTTGTCGGTGCCGACCTCGATCACCCTGACGTCCACACCCGCGGCCTCCTTGAAGGCCTTCTGGTTGGCCTTGACCCGGTCGGTGCAGACGGTCACATCCTGTTTCCAGGCGTCGATGATCGCGGTCTCCTCCGGCTTCCACCCAGCCTTCTTGAAGTCCTGACCGGCGCGGAGGCCGACCTCGGTACCCATCTGGGTGCCGCTGAAGCCGACCCGTGGCACGAGATTGTCCTTCGCACAGGACGTCGGATCCGGCCCGTTCGTACAGACCTGATCATCGGATGTCAGCAGTGCGACACCACCGGCCTTCGCGAGCTGGGCGACCTGCGGACCGACCGACGGATCGGGCACCACCACGATCACACCGCTGGCCTTCTGATTCACCGCGTTCTGCACCTCGGTGACCGCCTTGTTCGCGTCATTGCCGAGATTCACCACTTTCAGATCGATGCCCAACTCGTTGGCCTTGGCCTTCGCGCCCTCGGCCTCGCCGATGAAGTACTCCTGATCGCCCTGCTTCTGTGCGTAAACCAGGCTGATCGCGCCGGTGTGGTGCTGCGGACCGGTGGCCTGCGAATCGTCCTTGCCCGAGGAGCAGGCCGACGCGGCTAGCGCGAGCGATACCCCGCAGAAAACGGCTCTGGTCCAACGGCTTCGGTGGGTCCAGGACATGGGTGCTCCTCTGATGCTGCGCCGGGCACTCGGCGTCTCGTAGTGACCTGGGTTACAGTAGGACTTCGGATAACCGTTGTAAATAGTGTTGTCATAACTGCTCGGGTAGCGTCTGCGAATATCAATCGGAAGGAGATGGCCCGACCGTGTACCAGCTGACCGCGCGCGATATCCGACGGCGGAATCGGTTCTATGTACTGCAGGCGGTCTATGCCGCCGAGGGCCACACCAGCCGGCAGGCGATCGCCCGCGCCACCGGGCTCTCGTTCGCGACGGTGGGGAATATGATCGCTGAGTTGTTGGACGTCGGCGTGCTCGCCGAACTCGGCTACGACACTCCCGGCATCGGCAGGCCACGCGCTCAGCTCGCGATCAATCCGGAGCGCGGGATGCTGGTCGGCGTCGATATCGCCGAAACCAGTATCCATTTCGACCTTTTCGACCTGGCCATGTCGGTGCTGCGGTCGGTCGAGATCCCGGTCGACCCCGCAGCCACCCAGCCCGATGACGTGACCGAACTGATTATTCGCGGTATCAGCGAATTGACCGCCGACGATGCTGAGCGAGTGCTCGGTGTCGGGCTGAGCGTGCCGGGTTTGGTCGAACCCGAGGGCGGCGTCTCGGTGTTCTCGCCGTACTGGCATTGGCACGACGTTTCGTTGAAGTCACTGCTGCAACCGCGCGTACCGCATCCGCTGTACCTCGACAATCCGCTGAAAGCCAGTACGGCAGCGCATCTTTGGTTCGGCGCCGGACGCGATGTGGACGATCTGATCGTCGTCACACTGCGCGCCGGTGTCGGCATCGGGGTCGTCATCGACGGCGCGCTGTATCGCGGTGTGACCAACAGCGCGGGCGAATGGGGACATACCAACCTCGTGATCGACGGCCGCGAATGCCGATGCGGACGCCGCGGCTGCGTCGAGGCCTATGTGAGCACGCGGGGCATCGTGCAAACCCTGCGCGAAATCGCGCCAGCCAGCCCACTACTCGCGGCCGACGATGCCGCCACCATCGCGGCCATAGCCGCCAGCGACGATCCCCTCGCTGGCGAGGTCATCGAAAAGACCGGCACCTACCTGGGGGTCGCTGTAGCGAACCTGGTGAACCTCTTCAACCCACGCACCATGGTTTTCGGCGACCTGGTCGCCAATGTCCTCGGCGAACGGCTATTGGAAGTGACCCGCCGAGTGGCGGCGCACCATGCCATGTTCGCCCCCTACGCCGCCGTCACCCTGCAACTCTGCACCCTCCCCCACAACCCAGCCAGTCTCGGCGCCGCCACCTTCGCCCTCGAAGGATTCCTCGCCGACCGCGAAACCTTCGGCTCCATAGCCGCCCGCCGTGCCATCCGCTCGGCCACCTAGCTCAATTCACCAGTGCGACAACGTCTCAGCGCCCTGATCAAGTACTCGTAGGTGTTTCACGGAAACGGCAAGCTCGGCGAATACGCCTACGCGCCGTCATCTACTGGCAGCGCTCCCTGATGTCCCTTCTCGGTACCGCAGTATTCGAAGGGACCCCGCTGATCGATCAGCCTGGTCATGTGGGTGTCGGCGTGGTCGAGAAACCAAATACTCAAACCCGTTGCGGGATGGAGTCGGTAAAGTTCCCACGCCCGCCACAGGGCATTCAGTCGCACCACTGCCTCGGCATGCATCCACCACTGCGGACACCACACCAAGTCGCTGACATCGCTCACACGCCGCCGATAGACCAGACTCAGATAGTCCTCGACGAACTCGACCACATCACGGTAGATGGTGACTCGTGCACTGTCCGAACCGGTTTCGTGATCCGCCACCGCCGGATCACCAAACAAATACGGTGGTGGAGACTTCAATGGCAACGGAGCGAGCATGTCTTGGTGACCGCCGTGCACGCTGCAGTACGTAAAGGGGCCGTGTCGGTCGAGCAGTTCGAACATGTGCGGATCGGCGTGGTCGAGAAACCACACGCTGATGCCCGCTGCGCCATCGAGTCGGAAGTACTCCCAAGCCCGCCAGAGCGCGTCCAGGCGGGCGACGGCTTCGGCGTGCTGCCACCATTCCGGACACCACACCATGTCGCTGACATCGCTCACACGCCGCCGATAGACCAGGCTCAGGTAGTTCTCGACAAACTCGACAACATTCTCGTAAATCGTCGACGACTGCTGCGCTTCGCTCACCGCGGACGCACCTCCCGAATTCTCGATGTCGCCGCCGCGAAACGTCCAGCCCCCACCGACATTTGAAATCCGAGAGTACTCGTGGCCACCGACATCTTTCGCCGATTGGTGCCACTACCACAGAGCGAAGACCCCGCCTCGGGTGCGGAATCGGGCGAGGTCGGGTGTCCCCCAACGAACGCCGTTGGGTTCTTCTTCGCTATCTACATGGGCACCGAAGGTGATCAGTGGGGACCGATGATGGCCCTGGCCAGCCTCGCCTGCCTGCCGGTGTTGCTGATGTACCTGCTCCTGCAGCGCCACATTGTCAACGCGTTCGTGCGGTCCGGGTTGAAGTAGGCCACCACGCCGATCGGTCGGCATAACCCGGCATTTGCTCGGTGGTCGGCTACCGTGGGCCAAATTTCCTTGCAGCACAGCCACGCACTTCCCCCGTGACGATAGCGAGGATCCGTGTCGAACCGCCCGAATTTCCCGCGACGCGTGGTGACATCCATTATGATGGCCGCGGTCGTGGCCTGCGGCGCCGCGCCCACGGCGGCCGAGCCGCCGGACTCGACACCCGTGGTGACGCCTACCCCGGTCTGGACCCCGTGCCCCAACGCCCCCGGTTTCGAATGCGCCACCGTGCCCGCACCATTGGACTATCAGCATCCGCAAGCGCGCACGATCGAGCTGGCGGTCATCCGGCATCCAGCAACCGATCCGGCGCATCGGATCAGCAGCATGCTGTTCAACCCTGGTGGGCCTGCACCAGCTATCGACCTGTTCATCAGGGAGTATCCGTTCTTTCCCCAAGAGATACGGGAACGGTTCGACATCGTCAGCTGGGACCCGCGCGGGTTCGGTCGCTCGACCGCCGTCCAATGTTTCGCCACTGCCGCGGAATACGCGGCCTGGTCCGCGCAGTTGCCCGCAGGGTTTCCCGTCGGCCATGAGGAAGAGCGGCGGTGGATCGACCTCAACGCCGAACTGGGTCGGGGTTGCGAACAGCGTGACCCGGTCTTGCTGCGGTTCGTCTCGACCACAGACTCGGCACACGACTTGGATCTGCTGCGCGCGGTCGTGGGCGACCAGCGGTTGACCTATATGGGGGCCTCCTACGGGACGCTGCTCGGCGCGACTTACGCCAACCTCTTCCCCGACCGAGTGCGGGCGATGGTGCTCGACGGCAATGTCGATCCCACCGCCTGGTACGACCACAAGTCACCGCTGCCGACCTTCTTGCGCGAACGCTCCGACCTGGGGACGGCCGAGACGCTCGAGCAGTTCCTCGCTCTGTGCAGCCGAGCCGGCCGCAGCGCCTGCCCTTTCGCGGCCGATAATCCCTGGGCGACCCGAGTCAAGTACGAGCTGCTGCTGCACCGCCTGCTCATCCACCCGCAGGGCATATTCACCTATGCCCTCACCGCCTCCACCGTGCGCACAGCCCTGCAACTGGTCCATCCCGTGGACGCTGCCCTGAACTGGTCGTCGCTGGCCGAACTGCTGCAGGACCTCTGGCTGGGCCAGACGCCGCAGAGCACCGCATCGATGGCCTCGGTTCCGACGACGCCGACCGAGATCCTCCCATCCGCAGCGGGCGACGCATGGCCAACTGCCCCCGCGCAGCAGCAGAGCTACTCGGGCATCGAACAGGTCTATGCGCTGGTGTGCAGCGAGAGTCCCAACCCACGCGATCCACAGCTCTACGGCCCCCTGGCCAAATTCGCCACCCTGCGAGCCGGGACAGTCGGGCCATTCTGGTCATGGGTGACGGAGGCGTGCTCCACCTGGCCCGGAGAGGCGGCCCACCGCTACACCGGACCGTGGAACCGGTCCAAGACACCGATCCTGACGGTCAACACCATCTTCGACCCCGCCACTCCGTATCGATCCGCCCTGGCCACGACCGCCCAGCTCGGCAACGCTCGACTGCTCACCGTCGCCGGATACGGGCACACCACCCTGAACAACCCGAGCAGTTGCGCGAATGCCCATGAAAGCAACTACGTCGTGCGAGGCGTGCTGCCCCCACGCGGCACCGTCTGTCTGCAGGACACCCCACCGTTCACCCAGCCCGTTTCCGACACGTCCGCGCCGCCGAGCTGAAGCGCCACACTGCGTGCCCATACCGCACAGCTCACAAGGTCGAACTCGACGCGCTGGTCGGCCGGCGTCGATCATGACGGCACCCAGTCGGCGCGATCACGGCGCCGACTGGTCGACGACCTCGCGGAATCCGGGGACCTGGCCTCGGCACCCACTTCGCCGACGTCGTCTTCGGCACGGTCGAACGCGACCGCGACGGCAACACGATCTGGGTGCCGCGGCCCTGAATTCCCCACCCGCTCAACCACATCCGATCCGTATGAGACGAAAGCGGCGTCCCACCGCCGCCGGATCGGTTCCGGCCCGCCGCAATTCGACGTAGCGGCGCACCGTATGGAGGTCACACCCCACCAGCTCGGCGGCCTTGCCGTAGCTGCCGGTCAGGTCGTAGGCGGCCAGGATCTCCATGATCTCCTCGTTCGATTTCACGCGCCGTTGACCGCTGCAGCTCTTACCGCAGATCCAGCACCGCTTTGCCGTTCAACCGGCCCGACAACAGCGCCTCGATCGCATCATCGGCGCGGGACCAGTCACCGCGCCAGGCGATGTTCGGATCCAGATTCCCGCCCGCGACCTGGGCAGCCAGCCAGCTGAGATCCGGGCCCAAGTTCGGGCAGGAGAACAGGAAGAACGTGGTCAGGGTGCGGTCGTGGCGACCCTGGTCGCCGAACAGCGTCCCGAATGGGAACGTCTCGCCTTCCCCAGCGGCGTGGCCGACCGCGACCAGCGTGCCGCCCTGCGACAACTGCCGATAGGCATCGACCAGCGGGGTCCCACCCACCAGGTCCACCACCCCGTCGACGCGGGTCGATAGCTCCGCCGGGTCGGCGATGATCTCCGCGGCCCCCAGCTTGCGCAGGCCCTCGGCATGGCCGGCCGGGTCGCCGGTGGCGGCGATGACGTGCGCGCCGCCGCGTGCGGCCAGCTGCACGGTGTACCGGCCGACGCCGCCACCCGCGCCGAGGACCAGCACGCGGCGGCCGAGGATCGGGCCCAGCCGGTGCAGCGACCGCAGCGCGGTCGCCCCGGCGACCGGGATCGTGCTGATCGCTCCCGGATCCGTGCCCGCGGGGACAGTGCCGATCAGGTCGGTATCCGCTGCCCGCAACTGCGCCCATGCCCCGGTCAGGCCGAGGGTGACCACCTCGGCGCCGACCGGGGGACCGGACCCGTCGGCGGCGGCTTGCTCCACGATCCCGGCCGCGTCCCAGCCCAGCACCGTGCCTTCGGGCGCGACGGTGAGCCCGAAACGGACCTCGCCGCTGTTGAGCGAGGTCGCCGTGACCCGGATGACGGCCTGATTCGGAGCCGGAATCGGGTCGGGAACCTCGCCCAGCCGCAGCCCGGACGGAGTGGAGCGGTCGACAACCAGTGCACGCATGAATAACGCCTTTCGCGCCGAAAACTGTGATCAGGGCCCGTTCACCCAAACAAGCGATCCATAATCTGCCACTGAGTGGCAAACGCTGTCAAATGGCGAAAGCCGCTAACTAGCGAAGGCTGGTTAGGCTGGTGACCATGGCTGATGCTGCGACCGACCGGCTGCCGCTGCGAGAACGCAAGAAACTACGGACTCGGCAAGCGCTCATCGACACCGCGCTGGAACTGTTCACCGACCGCGGATTCGACCAGACCACCCTCGACGAACTCTGCGATGCCGTCGAGGTCTCCAAACGCACGTTCTTCCGCACCTTCACCAGCAAGGAAGACGTCGCCATGGCCCCGTTGCAGGACCTGTGGACCGGATTCCTCACCGAACTGTCGGCCGCCGAACCCGGCAGCGACACCCTGCTGGAAATGCTGCAAGACACGGTGCTTCTTGTCGTGGGCCGACTGCCGGCCGACGGCTGGGCCGAACGCGCCTCGCGCAGCCACCGCCTCGCGCAGTCCACCCCCTCGACGGCCGCGCACAACCTGCAGTTCTGCGACCGGATCGTCCGCGACGCACTCGCGCTGCTGCGCGAGCGCTACGACCTCGACCCAGCTACCGACCCACAGCCCCGGCTGGCACTGGACATCCTCATCGCCGCCTTCCACTGCGCCCTCGACACCTGGACCGCTCGCAACAATCCGATCGACACCACCACCCTCGCAGCCGATCTGCGCAATGCATTCACCGCTGTCCCCGGCGCACTCGCCATGCCCCTCAGGCCCCGCTTGACCGACGAGCCGTGATCACCACCGCATAGCGCTGAAGTCGATCGGTTGAGGACGAAGGGCTTTGACACGTTCTGCCAACCCTCGCATCCGGAGCGCCATCTCGCGTGCCGGAAGCTGTCGGCGATCCCCATGACCGGGCAACAGCCACTCGAAACGAAGGCGATCGACCGACTGTGCTAGCGACTCGGCCAGTACTTCAACCGAATACCAGGTAACGCTCGCGGCAATTTCGATATCTCCGGTGGTGCGAGACCAATACATGCTGTCCCCGCTGAAACAGTAACGGTCGTCGACTATGTAAAGCACGCTCCCCTCGGTATGGCCCGGAAATGGATGCGCCATTACGCCGTCGACGATCTCGACGGGATCGGCTCCGCGTATTATCTGATCGGCATCCGGGGCTGAATCGAGATCACCCTCGTGAATCCACAGTCGAGCCCCGAATCGGTCTGCGTAGCGCCGGCCGTGCGCGGCGTGATCACGGTGAGTCAGCAGAACGTCAGTCACCACGCCGAGCGACTCGTATCGCGTTGCCAGCGACTCGCTCCAACGCGGCGTATCGACCATGAGGTTGCCGCCGCGGCGTCGCAGCAGATAGGAATTGGCCCCCGCAGTGTGCGACGAATTGTGTCCACACAGGTAAACTCCCTCTTCCAGTCGCATCGGGAACGGGTCGAACGCCGCGTTGAGTGGCACGTTCCTGCGCCGAACCGACCGGGTTTGACAAGCGAATGCAGCTGCGGCGAGCGCCTGCTCGTCGGCTTCGTCGCGTGGTTGACGCAATATTTCGGAGCGACCATCGACCTCGCCGATCAAGCCGGGCGCCAATTGCCGGGCCACATCGCAGTTCACGCAGCGATCGTCTACGAACCATGACATTTTGCAGAACTCTCTACTCAGTATGACGCAGCAATGGCCGCGCCTTTTCAGGAGTACCAACCATGGCACGGAATTTTCAAGCCTTGACTTATTTACAAAAGCCTCTCTGCGGATTTCATCGACAATTTGTTATTAATGTTGCAACGGCACCGGGGCGAGCTGGTGGTAGATGTGATCTGTGGTGTTGGATCATGTTGTGGCCGAGTTGGATTCGTTGATGTCGAGGATCGGGAGCCGGTTCACGCGTTCGGGGCCGCGTGGCCAGTGACGAGACCGGCTTCTTGAAGAAGGGCACCAAAACCGCCGGGTACGTGTGGTCACGGTCCCGCACACCGACTATCACCGTTGGCTGCTCTCGGTGACCGACACCAACACAATGGCGCCGATGATCGCCGCGTTTCCTTTCCTGTTGGCACCTCGATCACCGAGCAAGCTACAAGCGGGCACCGACACGAAAGTCAGAGTGCGACACCGACCCAACCAGCGAAACTGGACAGGCTATCGGTGCGTCGTCGTTCAGCCGCCGCGATCCCGTGCAACGTCTCACGCACCGATGGATGCAAGCGGGTCTGCTGTGGTGCAGCCCGTCGTGCGAAGTTCAACGATTTCAGCGCTTTGTCCGGCTGTCCGATCAGTAGCCATGCTCGCGCTACGTCCTGCCAGTGGTGTCCTGCACGCGGTAGCGCGATATCTGCCGGAAGCACCAGCGCCATGCCTTCGTGAGCCGCTCTGCCAGGGTCTCCTGCCTCGAGTTCCACAGCACACGAATGGATTTCAACATTTGCAGAACCGAACATAGTGCCGTACAGGTCGGATTCTCCGTTGATACGCCGCGCCAAATTTCGAGCCTCCGTGATGTGGTCTCGAGCAATGTCGGCGCGGAATCCCCGAGCGGCAATGATCGAGCCGCACAGGTGCCCGAACCCCCGTATCTCAGTAGTAGCCGTATCATCACCACTGATCGTGTCCAGCGCTTGGCCGATTAACGTCAGCGCGGCATCATTTGCGTTGTGGTACATCAGGATTCGGCCACGCTTGACCTTTCCGAGCGCAGCATACAGCGGGTCATCTGCTTGTGTGGCGAACCATTCGAGGCGATCCAGCGCAGAAACGGCCAGGCCCATGTAACCGAACCGGCGGCACAGCCGTTCGGCGGCCGCGTGCGCCGCACACAACAAGTCGTACGTAGCCCCACCTTCGGCGTCGGCGCTCGCGGCGTGAAGTGCGCCGTATATCTGCCGCATCAGAATCGGCAGGCGTGCCAGCGCCGCCCGGCTCTTGTCGTTGCGGCAGTCCCGATCAATGGCGGACATCTCTGCGGACAATTCCGCAAAAGTCGGCGGTTCGACGCCTTGGGCGTATGGCCCTTCGGCCAGCAGCGCCCGCAGATCGGTCAGACCTTCGAGCGGGCCGTCTTCTTCGATTGTGTCGTAATAAGGTGCGCCAGTGAGCTGTTCAGGCTCTACCTGCAACGCTCGCGCCACAGCAGCCGTGAACGCGGGCGACGCTGGTTCACGGCCCTGCTCGACGGCCCGCAGCAGTGAAAGACTGTAATTCGCTTTCTGCGCCAACTGAATTTGTTTCAGTCCGGCGAGCTTGCGTTCAACCGCGATGCGGTGGCCTACGTGGGTCACGGCGGACTCCCTAGCATTTGGGCAGGACTTTGGCATCCACAGCCGAGACTACCGCCCGCGACCAGGGCGTTACGAGTTGTCACCAGGTTGTCACTCGCGGCTCTTGTATGCCCATAACGTCGTATTGAGCACCTCCCCAGCGGGATGCGCCCTACAGCGCACCGCAAGCTACGCGCCGCCAGCGGTGCGGTTGGTACCTCGCTGGGGGGTGTGCAGCCAACGACAAGGGGATCAGTGAGCGTCTGAGAACTGGGTCAGGTGCGGGCGAGGCGGCGTGACATGACGGCGATCATGGCGATATAGACGATGGCTTCGTGGTGGTCGGGTC
>NZ_JBFANN010000055.1:0-44648 GCF_040674855.1 Nocardia sp. NPDC049707
CGTGCGCGGCCGGTCGCGGTTGCGAGCCGTCGAAGCGCATGCGACGAAGTCGCGAGTCTCGACGGCTCGGACGCGAGACTGAAGGGGGCCGCGAACCCGCCGCGCCGAAGGCGCGGCAATTAAACACAGTCAGCCCAAGAGGGCGTCCACGAAGGCCCCGGGTTCGAAGGGAGCAAGGTCGTCGGCGCCTTCGCCGAGGCCGACCAGCTTCACCGGAACACCGAGTTCGTGCTGCACCTGGAAGACGATGCCGCCCTTGGCCGTTCCGTCCAGTTTGGTGAGCACGACGCCGGTGATATCGACGACCTCGGCGAAGACGCGCGCCTGCATGAGACCGTTCTGTCCGACGGTGGCGTCCAGGACCAACAGGACCTCGTCGACCGCGGCCTTCTTCTCCACCACGCGCTTGACCTTGCCGAGCTCGTCCATCAGACCGGTCTTGGTGTGCAGTCGGCCCGCGGTATCGATCATGACGACATCGACGCCGCCCTCGATCCCCGCGCTGACCGCGTCGAAGGCGACAGCCGCCGGATCCGCGCCCTCCCGGCCGCGAACCGTATCCGCGCCGACCCGTTCACCCCAGGTCTGCAGCTGATCGGCGGCGGCGGCGCGGAAGGTATCGGCGGCGCCGAGCAGGACCCGGCGTCCGTCGGCGACCAGCACGCGGGCGAGTTTGCCGGTCGTAGTGGTCTTTCCGGTGCCGTTGACGCCGACGACCAGCAGGATCGACGGATGGTCGTCGTGCGGGAGCGCGCGCACCGAGCGGTCGAGCTCGGGGCGCAGCGCTTCGATCAATACCTCGCGCAGCACGGCGCGCGCCTGTTCGGTGTCGCGGACGCTGCGTGTGGCCATTTCCTCGCGCAGCCGATCCACCACCGCGGCGGTGCTCGCGGTGCCGAGATCGGCCAAGACCAGGGTGTCTTCGACCTCTTCCCAGGAGTCGTCGTCCAGGTCGCCGCCGCCGAGCAGGCCGAGCAGGCTCTTGCCGACAGCGTTCTGGGAGCGAGACAGGCGCCCGCGCAGGCGGACCAGGCGGCCCGCGGTGGGCTCGATGTAGTCCAGGGCTGGGGTGGTGGCCGCGTCGGCGGCGGTGGGTTCGGGGGCAGCTTCCACGGCGGCTTGGTCCGGGGTTGCCGCTGGTGCGGTGGTGGCTGCGGGCGGGGCGGTGTCCGCTGGCGGGGCGGTGTCGGTCGGCGCTGCGGTTCCGGGGTCCGCGGCGGTGGTGAGGTCCGCAGCCGTGGAGGTGTCCGAGGACGCGGAAGCATCGGCGCTCGTGGGCGGGGCCGGCGCCGCATCCGATTCGACCGCGGTATCCGAATCCACCGTGGCCGTTGTGGACTCGGCCGTGGTGGCGGCGCCATCGGTTTCGACCGAAGGGGGCTCCGCGATGTCGACATCGCCCTCGGGTAGCGGCACATTGGTGATGCCACGCTTCGGCGCGTCACGCGGAATCGCCGCGTCATCACCGACGTGGGGCTGCCCCTCGGTATCGGTTCGCTGGATCGGCGCGGGCTCCGGGCGTGTCGCGGTGGCCGTGCCGCCCTGACTGAAGTTGAAGCCACCCGAGGCCGCGTAACCACCAGACCGGTCGGTCAGTTCTTTGTCGGCGGTGGGCGGCGTCAGCGTGACGCGACGGCGCTTGTACAGGACGAATCCAGCGACAAACGCCACCACCAACACGGCGGCGACAACGGCGATCAGGATCCAGGCTTCGGAACTCACGCCGACCATCCTTGCAGAACCAGGTCCTGCGCATTACCACAGCGTCCCGGACCCGACACACAGCACCCGAGATTTCTTGTCCTGCGGAACTTCTCGCGATGGGACAATAGTATCGGCGACGTGACCGATCGAAACGTGCTTGGGGGGCCGCTGGAAGAGTGCGGCACCGATCCTCTCACCGGCTTCTACCGGGACGGCTGCTGCAGTACCGGGCCGGAGGATCTGGGCAGCCATACCGTGTGCACCGTCGTCACGGCTGAATTTCTGGAGCACCAGGCGTCCATCGGCAACGATCTGAGTACGCCGCGGCCGGAGAACAGCTTCCCGGGCCTGCAGCCGGGGGACCGATGGTGCGTGGTGGCCGTGCGCTGGTTACACGCTCACGAGGACGGTGTCGCCGCGCCCGTGGTGCTGGCGGCCACCCATGAAAACGCCCTGGAAGTGATCTCGATGGATATTTTGCGCAAATACGCCGTCGACGTACCGGACGATGTGAGTGACCTGCTCTGACTCCCCGCATCCTTGCCGACCGTCTGCCCAGAACAATTCCATCCCGGGCAGACGGTCGGCAGGCGGAATCCGCAACATTCTGCCGTGTCGGCGTCATCGCGCCGCATCGGCCAATGCGGCGCGGGCCGATCGTCGGCGATGCGCCTTCTGACGGCAGGCCGCGGAACAGTAGCGGGCTGGGCGGCCGGTGCCGGTGGGGCGGATCTCGGTGCCGCAGATCGGACAGTGCGGCGTTTCGTTACGATGGCCAGTTTCGTTACTAGTTTTGGCCCCGATATCGGGTTTCGTCACGGGCCGGATTCCGGAGTTCGCGCGCATGGCGTCGAACATGATCGCGACAGCCCGCAGCAGCGGTCCGCCGGGGCGCTGACGTCGCTGAATCGCCACGCATCCGGTGAAAACGTCCAGTACATCAGCGATTTCGAGATCCGAACGGACCGTGCCCTGGCGCTGCGCGGCCGCCAGCAGGGCGCCGAGCGCGTGATGAAAGCGGTCGCCCGCACTGCGTAGCAGTGCCTTCGGCCAGCCGTCGTCGGATTGGATGACATCGCAGAGTGCCTGGCTGCGCGGAGCGGAGCTGACCACCTCGGTACAGACCGCGAAGAATGCGGCACCGGGATCCGGCGCGTCGAGATATTCGACGGCGAGTGTCGCCAGCCGGTCGATGCGCTGTTGCATAACCGCTTCCAGCAGATCGGTTTTCGTGGGGAAATGTCGATAGACGGTGCCCGCGCCCACCCCGGCCCTGCGCGCGACCTCGGCCAATGATACCGAGGTGCCCTGTTCGGCGAAGGCGCGTTGCGCGGCGGCCAGCACCAGCGCGCGATTACGGCGGGCATCGGCCCGCGCGGCGACCATGGACGGTTCCGGCGTGGACAGCGAAGCAGACATTTCGTTACGGCCTTCCGTTCCTGTCACCTGGCCAAGCGGGCGATCACACCCATATCGTTCGAATTCGGGTTGTCCGACCCGATTGTATCGAGCAGAGAAGGCGAGTATGTCCCTTCAGCAGAACCCCATCCTGGTCACCGGCGCAACCGGCAAGCAGGGCGGTGCGACCGCGCGCCGACTGCTGGCCGACGGCATCGCGGTGCGTGCGCTGGTCCGCGATCCGCACGCGCCCTCGGCCCGCGCATTGGCCGACGCCGGCGCCGAATTGGTAACCGGTGACTTCGACACTCCCGCAACGCTGGACACCGCCGTCGCCGGAGCACACGGCGTATTCCTCTTGCCCCCAGCCGCTTTCGGGCCGAACGGTTGGCAGGCCGACGTGGAGGCCACCCGCGGCATCGCGGTGATCGACGCGGCCAAGCGCGCAGGAGTCCAACAGATCGTCTTCACCGGTGTCGCTTCGATGACCGATGACGCCGCATGGGGCCAGGCCGGAAAGGGCGACATCGAGGCAGCCGCCGCGACCAGCGGTCTGCGCTACACCCTGCTGCGTCCGGTGCGCTTCATGGAGAACTACATCCTGCGTGGCAGTCCGCTGGACGGCATCATCGACGGCGTGCAGAAACATCTGTTCCCGGCGGACCAGCCGCTGCAGATGATTGCGATCGACGATATCGCGGCCTTCGCCGCACTGGCCTTCGCCGACCCGGATCGCTTCCACGGCCGAACCCTCGAATTGGCGGGTGACGCGATAACTCCCGTCGCGGCCCTGGCGGCGATCACCCGGGCCACCGGATACCCGGTGCACTACCACGAGGTCACCGAGGCCGAGGCGGATGCCATGGGCGAACAGATCGGCAACACGTGGCGGTTGCTCCGCAAGTCCGGCGGCTGGCGCGCCGACATTCCCGCGCTCCGGGAAATCCACCCCGCCCTCAGCACCCTCGAATCCTGGCTCACCACAACCGGTGCCGCCAAGATCATGGCGCAACAGGACAACGACCGGCACGCCGCCACCTCGATGGCGCCATGAGCGCGGATCGATGTCGCCATTAGTGTGACCCAGCCCGCGGCGGATTCGGGTCATTGCCCCGAATCCGCCTGTGCTGCGGTCGCTTCCGTTGTAGTGGGTTATGTGGGTGCAGCGAGTGTCGTTGAGGCTGGCGAGTACCTTGTTGCCGAAAGATCACCAGACGTGTTGCCTGCGAGGGCTTCTGGGTCGCGGCCTTACCTTCAGCCGGCCGCGCCGACCGGGGTGAGGGTCTCCCCGCGCAGTCGTTGACTGATCACCTGGGTGATGCCGTCGCCGCGCATGCTGACACCGTAGAGGGCATCGGCAATCTCCATGGTCGGCTTCTGGTGGGTGATGACGATCAGCTGACTCTTCTCGCGCAGCTGCTCGAACAGGCCGATGAGACGGCGCAGATTGGTGTCGTCCAGCGCGGCCTCGACCTCGTCCATCACGTAGAACGGCGAGGGGCGGGCGCGGAAGATGGCCACCAGCAGGGCAACCGCGGTCAGCGATTTCTCGCCGCCGGACAGCAGCGATAGTCGCTTGACCTTCTTGCCGGGCGGGCGCGCCTCCACCTCGATACCGGTGGTCAGCATGTCCGACGGGTCGGTCAGCACCAGCCGGCCCTCGCCGCCCGGAAACAGTTTCGCGAAGACGCCGACGAATTCGCGCTCGACATCCCCGTAGGCATCGGTGAACACCTGCAGGATGCGCGCGTCCACTTCGGCCACCACATCCAGCAGATCCTTGCGCGCGCTCTTCACGTCGTCGAGCTGAGTGGCGAGGAAGTTGTAGCGCTCCTCGAGCGCCGCGAACTCTTCCAGCGCAAGAGGATTCACCTTGCCGAGGGTGGCGAGGTCCTTCTCGGCGCGCTTGGCGCGGCGCTCTTGAGTCTTGCGGTCGTACGGCATCGGAGCGGGCGCGCTGACCTGTTCGCCGCGCTCCTTGGCCTGCTCGTACTCCTGCCACTCCAGATCCGATGGCGGCATCGGCACATCCGGACCGTATTCAGCGATCAGATCGGCCAGTGCGATGCCGAACTGTTCGGCGATGGTCGCCTCGATCTGCTCGATGCGCAGTGCCGCTTGGGCTTTGGCGACCTCGTCGCGGTGCACAGCATCGGTGAGTTGGGCAAGCTGGGTGGTCAGCGCGCGGGCCCGCTCCTTGACCTGTTCGACCTGGGTAGCGCATTCGGTGCGGCGGCGTACCAGTTCGTCGCGGCGCGCACCCGCTTGCGCCACAACGGATTCCAGTTCGGCGGCGACCTTGGCACCGGATTCGGCAACGGCGGCGGCGACTTCGGCGGCCTGTCTGCGCGCGGCCTGTGCGCGTTCGGCGCGCGCCCTTGTCTCGCGTTCGGCGCGCGCGGCCCGGCGCAGCGAATCCGCTTTGCCGCGAACCGATTCCGCGCGTTCCTCGGAGGTGCGCACAGTCAAGCGGGCCTCCACCTCCATGGACCGTGCCTCGGCCAGTGCGGCGGCGGCCTCCTCGCGCTCGCGGCCGGCGGATTCGGTGCCCGCCGCGCCCATGCCGTCGTCGACCTCGGATTCGAGTTCGATGCGGCGCAGCCGTTGTTCGAGATCGGCCAGCGCCGCCAGTGTCTCTTCCCGACCGGACTCGGTTTCCGCGCGCTGGGCGGTGAGCCGGTCGATATCCGTTTGGGCCGTGCGGGCCACCTCGCCGAGCCTGCCGAGGCGGTCGTAGATCACGACCAGGGCCTGATCGGATTCGTGCAGTGCGAGCAGTGCGTGATCGACCGCATCCTTGCGATCGGCTTGTTCGGCCAACGCACCGGACAGGGCCGCCTCCAGTTCTTCGGCGCGGCGTTGCGCTACGACCAAATCGGCCTTGGCGGCATCGATATCGGCCTGGATCTCCAGCTGACTCGGTGCGCGATCGGATCCGCCGAGCACCCAACCGATTCCGGTGAGATCGCCGTCGCGGGTGACCACGCGCAGTTCCGGCCGAGCCCGGACCAGTTCGGCGGCGGCGGCGAGATCGTCGACCACGGCGACACCGGCGGTCAGCGCCGCAAGGGCGGCGCGAACGTTGTCCGGTCCGTCGACCACATCGGCCAGCCAGCGCGCCCCGCCGGGCAATGCACCGTTGGGCGTGATCGGCGCGGCCGCGGCATCGAAGACGAGTGCGGCCCGACCACCATCGGCCTCCTTCAACGCCCGCACCGCTGTGTGCGCGGAATCTCCGGTGTCGGCGGCAACGGCGTCGGCGAGCGGGCCGAGGGTCGCGGCGACAGCGACCTCGAAACCACCGTGCACCCGGATCAGCCCGGAAAGCGGACCGAGCAGGCCCTGCGCGCGATTCTCGACCAACCAGGCCGCGCCGTCCTTGCGCGCCAAGCCCATCCCCAACGCTTCGATGCGGGCGCTCAGCGACGCGACCCGCTTGGTGGCGTCGCGATCCTGTTCGCGCAGTTCGGTCACGCGCTGATCGGCGAGTTCGAGGGCCTGCACCGCATGCTCGTGCTGGGCGTCCAGACCGGCCTCACCGGCCTCGAGTTCACCGAGTTCGCCTTGGCCCGCCTCGAATTCGGCCTGGGCCGCCTCGCCACGCTGGCGGGCCTCACCGATCGCGACGGTGAGCCGGGTGACCTCCGCATCCACCGACTGGGATCGGGTGCGCAGGGTTTCGACCTGACCGGACAACCGGGCCAACCCCTCACGCCGGTCGGCGATGGCGCGCACCGCGGCCAAATGCGCCTGTTCGGCGGCCTTCGCGGCCTGCTCACGTTCGGCGAGTGCCTCGCGCGCGGCCTCCAGGGTCTCGGCCGCGATTTCGACCGCCTCGCGCAGTTCGGCCTCCTCGGCTTCCACCCGTTCGGCCTCTGCCTCGAGCTGCTCCGGATCACGACCGCTGCCGACGGGCAGTTCGGTGTGCAGGTTGCGGGCGCGGTCGCCCGCGATTCGGATGGTGGCATTGACCCGCTCGGCCAGCGCGGACAGCTGGAACCAGATCTGCGCGGCGGCCTCGGCGCTCGGGGTCAGTCGGGACAGCTGGAATTCCTGCTGCGCCAGTGCGGCATTCGCGGCATCGAGTTCGGTCTGCACCGTGATCTGCTGCTCGCGCGCGTACGCCTCTTTGCTCTGCTGGCTCTCCAGCTCGTTGCGCCGGGTGACCAGGTCGTCGGCGGCCAGGCGCAGGCGCGCGTCGCGCAGATCGGCCTGTACGGTCTGGGCACGGCGGGCCACCTCGGCCTGTCTTCCGAGCGGTTTGAGTTGGCGGCGCAGCTCGGTGGTGAGATCGGTGAGGCGGGCCAGGTTGGCCTGCATCGCCTCCAGTTTGCGGACCGCCTTTTCCTTGCGCTTGCGGTGCTTGAGCACACCGGCGGCCTCTTCGACGAAGGCACGGCGGTCCTCGGGGCGCGATTCCAGGATCGCCGAGAGTTGGCCCTGTCCGACGATGACGTGCATTTCCCGGCCGATGCCGGAATCGCTGAGCAGTTCCTGCACATCCATCAGGCGGCAGGAGCTGCCATTGATCTCGTATTCACCCGCGCCGTCGCGGAACATGCGCCGGGTAATGGAGACCTCGGCGTAGTCGATCGGCAGCGCACCGTCGGAGTTGTCGATGGTCAGCGTCACCTCGGCGCGACCGAGCGGCGCGCGTCCGGAGGTACCGGCGAAGATGACGTCCTGCATCTTGCCGCCGCGCAGCGCCTTCGCACCCTGCTCGCCCATCACCCAGGTGAGCGCGTCGACGACATTGGATTTGCCCGAGCCGTTCGGGCCGACCACGCAGGTGATGCCCGGCTCGAGCCGCAAGGTCGTCGCGGACGCGAAGGACTTGAAACCCTTCAACGTCAGACTCTTCAGGTGCAAATTCGACGCCCCTTCCCTGCACGCGGTCGAACAATTCGTCGTCCCCGAGGAGGGCGACCAGCCATGGTATCCGTCGAGCATCGGTTACCCGGTAGGCGGGCGGACACCGCTCGGCCACCTCGGTAGGTTATCGATTCGGCGCCCACTATCCAGCATTTCGGCGACCGCGCGCATGGTCTCCTCGGGTCCGGCGGAAGGCGAGCGCAACCAAGTGGGCAGCCTGTCACCACGCCGGATGGCGTGTCCCCTGACTTCGCAGTGACTCCAACTCCGCCGGACCGACCGGTATGCGCTTGCGGTATCGCCGGACTGCCGGGGCGCATACGATCCAGTCTGATTCGCCAGCGGACCGGTAGTTCGGCGGGAGTGCAGAGCATGTCATCGGCCAAGACCAGCACCGTGTTCGGTCTGGTCCGTCATGCGACGACGCTGCGGCTGACGCGCATCGCGACACTGGTCGTGGGGTGCCTGCTATTTCTGCATGCGTGCGAGGTCAGCCGAAAAAGCGATTTGTCCGATGTCTGGGTGCAGGTCGCTGTCGCCGCCGGCTTCGCGCTCATCGGCCTGATAACCGCCTGGTTCGAGGTGCAGGCCGCCGACCACGCCGCCACCCGTGCCCGCACCGACATTCGCGGTTTCCGCATCGAATCCGACGGCATAACTGTCCGGGCCCGCATCACCCGCTCCGGCGATCTCGTCTTCCACGGCCACGACACCAGCGGCGCCGCTCCGGCCTACGAATGGAATTGGGCCTTCCGGACCAGCACCTTCCCCGACATCCGCGCCGCTCTCGGCGGTGGCCGGGGCGACCTGCTCGACCTCCTCGAACGCACCGTCCTCGACCTGGACCGCCACGACCCCGGCGCTTGGCTGCACAACCAGGGCATCCCCGCTGCCTTCCGGGAACGCGGCGATACCTCCCACCGCATCACCCGCGAACTGCCGGTGCTGGACCTCGAAGCTCCCCGCCGCGATCAGTCCCGCGAATCCATTGGGGCACATCAGCTATCGAGCAAGCGCCGCAACGCACGCGAACCCGTGGACCCGCCTCGCCCCAGCCGAAGCCGCCGCCAACCACCTGACCAAGACACTCCCACCCGCCGCGGGGCCGCTGCCCCCCGCTCCCAAAATCACCGTAACTCCGACAACCGCTTCGACGAACCGCCGATTCGGCGCGACCAGCCGTCGAACACGCGCCGAAGAGCAAGCGATCGGTCGGGGTGGCGTGCGGCTAGAACAGGTGAGAGACCTCGATCCCGTAGGAACGAATCGCTCGACGACTCGTGGGACGAGCAACCCGAATCACGCCACCACAGCCCCTCCCACCGCCCTTTCGACCAGAATTCCGGCGCACACCACCCCTGGTCGGACCCATACGGCCACGAACCTCCGATGGATCGGCGAAACGAACCACAGGCTGGTCGAGGTACACCACCCAGCCGCCGCCACGCCGAGGCACCTCCCGACGAACTGGGCGCCCCAGCACGCGCCCGCCGCGAAAACCACGCGGATCCGAGGCGATCCCCACCGTCGACCGATTTTCCCGCCACTCGCTCCCGGGAACAACCTGGCTACCGTCAGCCCAGGGATGAAAGTTCCGGCGCGTACCGCCAAGGGCAATCCCGCGCACACCCCAGCGAACCGTCTCGGCCATCGCAGCGCGAACCATGGGCACGGAACGAGCAACCGGTCCGACGTCATCGCAGGTCATAGGCCGAACGAACAGCGGAGTTCAGCAAGGCTTCGGTGACACCCGAAATCTTGGACTCATCGGCGCTGAGGCCGACTCGACCGCGTCCCGATACACCGCCACACCAGGGGTTGACATTCCACATTGGAGGGTTCATGCTGATTCCACATTCCAATGTGGAATATGGATCTAGTCGTTAGGAACTGGACATGGAAATCTCGCCTGGTACTCGGGCTTCCGATGCGGAGCGCGAGAAGGTTGTGCGCCTGCTCGGACGGCATATGGCCGACGGTCGGATCGATCTTGCCGAATACGATCAGCGCGTCGCACGTGTCTACGAGACCGGCGTTCGCGACGATCTGCAACTGGTGCTGTCCGATCTGCCGAAGCTGCCGAAAGAGTCGGCCGTACCGAAGAATTCGATGAGCCGCTTCCCGATCTGGCAGCAGATCGAAGGTACTTCGTGGCTCGGCGTGAGCGTGCTGGTGCTCGCCATCTGGGCGGCGATCTCGATGAGCGTCGGGGAGCTCACCTACCCGTGGCCGATCTGGGTCATCGGTCCGTGGGGCGCCGTGCTCGCCTTCCGTATGCTGGCCGGTTTCGAATCGGGCAGGTTCGGTCGGCACACCAACTGACACATCGTGCCGGTCAGCTGGCACCAGTGCTGAATGCACCGCAAGGGCATCCAGCACCACTGATCGTGCACCCCACGTCAGGAACCCCGGGGCCTGCCGCTCGGGTCCGCTGTGGCGCGAGTGCGCACGGGCGGAGCTGGCCGCCCGTTTTCCCGGCCTGATCGAGCTGCTCGGGACGGGGCACAGGCGCTGAGCCGAACCATCGAGCTAGCGCGCCGCCACCGTGCCCGCAGACGTCGACATCCCGCCCGAAGGAAGATCGCGCAGGCTTGCCCCCAGGTACTCCCCGCCTGCAAGAGGGCACGCCGCGCGTGAGCGCGAAGTTGTCGACCTGCTCAGGCGTGACACTACGGTGGGGTGACATGGACAGCGTCCCGGTGTCGGAATGCGTCGATGTCGCGCCTGTGCCTGCGCGGCGTTGGCGGGTGCTTGGGGTGGCACGGGGTGTGCTCGGCGTGGCGTTGGGGCTCGTGTTGGTGCAGTCGGTGATCCGGGGGTGGGTAGCGGGGAGTGGTTTTTTCTATTGGGACGATCTGATTTTGGTGGGGCGGGCCGGTAGTTATTCGCTGTGGTCTGCGGATTTGCTGTTGTACGACCATGATGGGCATTTCATGCCGTTGGCGTTCGCGACGGCTTGGGTGGTGACCGCGGTTGCGCCATTGGCATGGGCTGGGCCAGTGGTGTCGCTGGTGGTGTTGCAGCTCGCGGCGTCGGTGGCGGTGGTACGGATGCTGGTCGTGCTGATGGGGATGCGGTGGGCGATTCTGGTGCCGCTCGGGTTTTATCTGTTCTGTCCGCTGACGCTTCCAGCGTTCGCGTGGTGGGCCGCCGCGCTCAATGCACTGCCACTGCAATTCGCGCTCGCGTGGGTGATCGGTGATGCCGTGCGGCTGGTCGAGACGGGGCGGCGGCGGTACGCGGTATCGGGGGTCGTGGTGCTGGCGGCGGCGCTGCTCTTCTTCGAGAAGTCGGTGATCGTGCCGTTCGCCGCATTCGCCGGCGCTGTACTCGCTCGGCACGTCGACGGTCTCGGATCCGCGCTGCGGGTTGTGGCGCGGCGTGGGGCGGCGCTGTGGGGCGGTTCCGGTGTGGTGATCGGCTGTTGGCTGGCCGGATATCTGGCGGTGGTGGATGTTTCGGCGGTGCATACCAGTCCGGCGGAATTGCGTGACTTATTGCCCGGCGCAACATCATTGGGGATTGTGCCGACACTGTTCGGCGGACCGTGGAGTTGGGAGCGCTGGTTGCCGTCGACACCGTGGGCGGATCCGCCGAGTTGGACGGTGGTGTCGGCGTGGGTCGCATTGTGCGCATTGGTGCTACTGTCCCTGCGTGCCCGGCTCCGCGTGTGGCCGGTGTGGGTGACAGCGGCGGCGTACGTGCTCGTCGCCCAACTGCCGGTCGCGTTGGTCCGCAGCGGACCCAACACCGCCGCCGAACTGATGCAGTCCCTGCGCTATTTCGCCGATATCGCAGTGGTGTCGACCGCAGCCGGTGCGCTGATACTGCGTGCTCAACCGCGGGGCCGTGTTCCGGACTTGCTCCCGGATTCGAGTGACGACGCGAGTGTAACGGGCAGTGGGATTCCTGCAGCGGCTCACGATTCGCGGCGTGGAGCGGCTGCGTCACGCAACCGCGCCGCCGCGGCGCTCCCCGACTCGCCACACGACGCGACCAACCCGCACGAACGCACTTCGGCGCGGCGGCCCAGTCCGGAAGATGATGCGACAGTCCCGCGCAGCGGGGATGGACCGGCTCGCGATTCGCGAGATCGGGCGGGGTTATTGGCGGGGCGGGGTTCCGGGTTGCTGGGAGGTCTGGCAGCTGGGCGGGTCTTCAGGGTGGGTGGGCGCAGGGCAAGGGCGGTGGACGGGCGGGTTATGGCCTTGTTGGGGGTGGCGTTTCTGGTGAGTTGTCTGTGGTCTACTGCGGGTTTCGTGGAGTCTTGGCGGGTCAATCCGACGAGGGCGTATGTGGCGAATGTGAAGGCGGGGTTGGCTCGGGTCGATGGAGAGCCGCTGCTCGAGCAGGAGGTGCCGTGGAATGTGTTGAATCCGACGGCGTATCCGCAGAATTTGACGAGTCGCGTGCTCGCACCGTTGACGAAGCCAAGTACCTTTGCCGACTCGACGCCGCATCTGCGGATGATTACTGATAGCGGCGAGATCGTCGAGGCGGCGGTGTGGTGGAACCGCAGTATTCTGCCGGGGCCGGAGCCCGGCTGCGGCTACCGGATCCTCGGGCCGCAGCCGGCCGATGTTCCGCTCGACGGGCCGATGCTCGAACACGAATGGACTGTGCAGCTCAACTATCTGGCCAACCAGGATGGACGCATTACTGTCTCGTTCGAATACGGCGAACCCGTGGGCGCGCCGGTTCGCAAGGGATTGAATACCGTCTACGTTCGCGTTGTCGGCAGCGGGACCACGCTTCGAATCAGCCCTCGCACACCAGGACTCGAACTCTGCCTCGGGGTCGGGCCCGTAGGAGTCGCCTCCTACGACAACTGACCGCCGGGCAATGGACGCTATGTAAGATTGAGCTCCACTCGCAACCGACAGCTGCCAGAACAACGATCACGACACCGACGGGGTAGCGAAACCGCTGTGCCACAGTCGTATTGCTCTCGGCGGCGCGAAGGTCCGTGCATCTGGCACCGGCTTTGCCACCAGACGCCACCGACCCGCGCGAATCAGTGATACGGAGCCGACGAGTGACGGCCCGCTTGTGCGGCTACAGCGCCTGCTTTCTGGCGGCGATCCCCCGACCAGAGGACAGCGGCGGCAAACAGGACAGTCGCAGGTGATTTCGCCGACTACTCGACCACCGCAGCGAGATCTGCTGCCGCACATGCCGTTCGAGCCTCTGGTTCGGTCGGTCGAGCGGCGTCGTTCGGCAATAACGCCAGGAAGTTGCGAATGAGAGCGCGCTCGTCATCGCCCCGGTGAGCCACGTAAACCGTTGTCGTGGCGGCGGTTTCGGTGAGTGGCACGATGCGGACGGTCCGCGGCGCGGTGAACGTCGCGCTGCGCGGTGCAATGGTGACGCCCAGCCCCTCACCCACCAAGTAGAGGATGGTGGTCCAGTTGTTGCCCTCCTGCACGATGCGGGGCCGGTGACCGGCTTCCACCAGGGGCCGCAGGTTCTTGTCGTGGGCATGGGAGCCCGCAGCCCGGGGGAAGAACACGAGCGGGTCCTCGGCGAGGTCGGGCCCGGTGAGGGCGGCATGGTCCGCCAGCGGGTGATCGACCGGCAGCACTGCCATGAACGGCTCGGTGACCAGCGGGAATACGACGGTGTCTGGCTGCTCGTCGGGATCGCGCACGATCGCCATGTCGAGCGCGCCGTGGCCGAGCTGCGCCATCATGTGGGTGGTGTAGCCCTCGATGAGATCGATCTGGACCAGCGGATAGCGGTCTCGGAACTGCCGGACACTCCGCAGCGGTTTCAGCGGTAGCACCGACGGGACAAAGCCCAGGTAAAGCCGCCCCTGGCTACCCTGGCCGATGCGCGCGACCTCGTCCAGGTCGCGAGTCGCATGACCGAGGATCGCCGCGGCCCGCTCACGCAGCACCTCTCCCGCCGGGGTGAGGGCGACACTGCGCGAGGTGCGGTCGAACACACGGGTACCCAGCAGCGTCTCCAGCCGCTGGATCTGCTGGGTCAGCGCGGGTTGAGCGATGTGCAGCCGCGCGGCAGCCCGGCCGAAATGCAGTTCCTCGGCGACTGCCAGGAAGTAGCGCAGGTGCCGCAGTTCAACCCCATCAATCATAAGTTCAACATATCAATCGGACCTATCAAGTATTGGACATGATGATTCACGGCCCGGCATGCTGACAACGTGACACAGCAGACCGAACCCGTCGCCACCCGACAGATCGACACCATCGTCGTCGAGCCGATGTCGAGCCCGGCCGATGCACGGGCGTTCAAGGAACTCAACGAGGAATGGATCGTCGAGCTGTTCTCCCTTGAACCCGCCGACTCCGTCAAACTGGACAACCCGGAGCGCGAGATCGTCGCCAGGGGCGGACAGGTACTCATCGCCCGCGACGGCGAGGACATCGTCGGATGTGTGGCGCTGGTGCTGGCGGGTGACGGTGTGTTCGAGCTGTCGAAGATGGCTGTGGCGCGGCACCGCCGCGGCCGCGGCCTCGGTCGCATCATCCTGGAGGAGGCCATCGACTACGCCCGACGGCAGGGTGCCACGGCGTTGTTCCTCGGTAGCAGCACTAAGCTGGCCGACGCTGTACATCTGTACGAATCAATCGGTTTCGTGCACGTCCCGAACGATCACATCGGGCCGATGCCGTATGAGCGCGCGGACGTGTTCATGCGGTACGAGTTCGACTGACCGGTTGTGGCTGAGGTGCAACCGCGCCCTTGGACACAGGTAGGTTGAAGGACGAGCCAAGTCGCACGACCGGGAACAGCATCGTCCCCGAGCCCTTGCCGGTGAGCTGATGACTCCGGAGGTATCAAGTGGTAACCCGTGATGTCGAGGCAACCGCGGTAGCCGACTTGGCGCTGGCACCGCCGCGCGCTGCGTTGGCTGTCACTATTGACGACGAAATCCACGTGCTGCCCATCGGCGTGAGTGTCGAAGATCCGGCGGCCCCCGGAGCATCGCCGCGGATAATGCGGGTGCCGGAAGACGCCCCCGATCTGGCCGACCGAAATGTCGTGGTAATTGCCGACGACGGCCCGCAATGGTTCCGGTTGCGGTCGCTGACCGTCCGAGGGAAGGCAATTTCGATGGGCGATCAGTCATATCGGCTGGTCCCGACGCGAGTTGTCGCCTGGGACTACGGCTCACTTCATTACGCGCCAACGCCACCGGATACCGTCGATCCACGACAGCCCGTATTCAGTGGTGCCAGCTATACCGACATCAACCCGTTGACGTCACCGAATTTGGACGCGGCGCTATCCGCTGCGCGCGTCATGATCCTTGCCACGCACTCGGAGCGGGGCACACCATTCGCGGTACCGCTGTGGTTTGTTATGGCGGACCATGGCCGAATCTTCGCGGGGACCTCGGCTTCGTCGTGGACGGTACGCAATGTGGCCAGTCGCTCGCAGGTGGCCCTCTTATTCGGCGGCGAGAATGGGCGCGACTCCCACCGACTGCTCGTGCGCGGACGTGCTCGCGCCGTCTCCGGCCCACCACCGCCAGCGGTGCTCGCTCGAATAGCTTGGCGCTACTACCTGGCCCCACAGTTTGCGGCGGCGGAGCTGAATCACCTGCGGCTATGGCGCCGGCGGATGCGCTATTACGCGCAGTCGCAAGCGGCGCACGTCATCATCACGCCACAATCAGCGATCGAATGTCGTGCGCCGCACTCGCATACGTGACAAGGCTGTGGATGTGCCACAGCCTTTCGCCAGTACCGGAATATCGGAAATCTCTGTGATCCGCCGCACCGGCATTCCGCCCGGGGAACTACAGAATGGCGAAGGCGACAACCAGACCGAGCGCGAGATGCGCGGCGGCCACCACGAGTACCTTGGCGGTGTAGACATCGGATGCCAGCGCGGCGCCGATATCGATGCCGAGCGCGCGCTCGATGACCCGCACCGAGATAACCTGCGCGACAATGCCGACCAGCCCATAGACGCTGGCCGCGATGAGCCCTTCGGAAAGCTTGCCCGCCGATGCGTAGGTCGCAAGCACCACGATCAAGGCCATGCTGACCATGGCCGCGGCGGCGACGATGACCGCATTGGGTTTACCCGCCACGACCAGGGCACGCAGCTTACCGGGTGTGGTCAGATCGATGGCGTAGAAGCCGACGAGTATGAGAGCCAAGCCGACAATGGCGTAGAGGATGATGGCGCCGACGCCGGTGCCGAGCGAGTTCCAGTAACCCGATTCGAGGGCAACTGCGGTCATCGTGATCCTTCCGAGGTGAGGTCGCGTGGTTACTGCGTAATGCGGTGCGGGACAAAGGCCGAGCCGTCATCGGTGATCAATCCGGCGGTTTCGCGTAACCCCAGCCCTGCCGCATTGTCACCGACGATCCAAGCACCGAGCACCGGACGCATATCGTCGAATTCCGGTAGGGGGTCCAGCAATTGGTAGACGAACCCCTCTTCGCCGTAGACCCCACCGGTGGCTGTCTCCAGACCCGCGCCGATAATGGTCATATTCGCACCCTCGCGCCCCAGCTTCGGCTTGCGAATGTATTCGGTGAGCTCATTGGGCTGATCGAGGTAGGCGGGCAATAGATTCGGGTGCCCGGGATACATCTCCCACAGGATCGCGAGGATCGCCTTATTGCTCAGCAGGGTTTTCCACAGCGGCTCGACCCACATGGTCTGCGGCAGGCTCGCGACCACACGCTTACCGAAATCGTCGTCGAGCACCCACTCCCACGGATAGAGCTTGAAGATCGCATCGATCGACCCCTCGGCCAGATCGACGAAACGCTCCAGTTCGCTGTCGAATCCGATCTCCTCGATCGGCAGCGCGATGGTGTCGAACCCGGCCTCGGCCGCGGTCTCCTGCATATACGCGGTGGTGACATTGTCCTCACCGGTGGCATCCGCACCAGACCAGGTGAAATGCAATTGCGCCGACGGCAGGATGTCGCGCAACTCGGTCCAGCGCTCGACCAGCTTCTCGTGCAGGGAATTCCACTGATCGCCGTCCGGATAGAGTGCGGTGAGCCAGTGCCACTGCACAATTGCCGCCTCCAATAGTGAGGTCGGCGTATCGGCGTTGTACTCCAACAGTTTCGCCGGACGGCGCGCGTCATAACGCAGATCGAAGCGCCCGTAGACATGCGGGTCATTACGCTTCCAGGATTCCGCGATCGGCCCCCAACTCCATTCGGGCAGACCGAAATCCTTGTACCGCTCGGTGAGCACGACATGTTCGACGGCATTCAGACACATCGAATGCAGCAGTTCGACATCGGCTTCCAGCGCGAGGATTTCCGGCATCTCGAACTCGTAGTGCACCGATTCATCCCAGTACGGCCTGGGCAGACCGCTCGCATCCCGGCCGGGCGACCCGTAGACCAGCCCCTGGCCCTCGATGATCTGCTGCCAACCGAGCCGCGGCGTACCGCGCACGCGTCGCATTACGAACCTCCGCCACTCTTGCTGCTGGTACCGAGACCGCCGCGGGTAATGGTGCTGCCGCTCTTGGTCGAGATGTGAGCGCCCTTGGGCTGCACCGTGGTTCCGCCGGTCGGCGGTTTGCCGACGGTGTTGTTGCCGCCGTAGTAGTAGCGGTACTGGTGCCCGTTGTAGATGAAGATCCCGTTGAGGCCGGTGTACGCACCGGTCGCGCCGGATCCGACGGCGGTCGAGGCGGTCTCGCACTGATCGTCGGGTGCGACGATCTCTTGACCGTTCTGATCGATCACGGTGCAATACGCGGTCACCTGAGCGGGTTTGGTGACTGCCCGATAGGCGAGATAACCACCACCGACCAGACCCGCGACACCGACAATGGCGACGCCGCCGATGAGTACGCGCTTGCGAGTGCGTTTCTTGTGCTCGGCGGCAGCCGCGGCGGCCCGCTGCGCCTCCTCCGCGCGCTTACGCGCCTTATCGCGCGCCCGTGCCTCGGCCACCGTCGGCGGCCGCGGCTGGGTAACGCCGGCCTCTTGCCGCTGGATACTGCCGGCGCGCGGTGGCGTGCCGAACCGCTTGGGCTCAGTCCCCGGCGACGGCTCGGTGCCCGGCACACCAGATTCACCTGGCGTACCAGGACCGCCACCCGACGTATCTGACCCAGCACCAGCCGAACCGATACCGCTGCTCGGCGAACCAGCCCCAGCGGACCCGCCGCCTGGCGAGCCACCCGCGCCACCCACAGAGCCAGAACCAGTCCCAGCCCCACCCCCTCCTGCATCGGGCACATCATGACCGGTCCCCGGCGAGCCGAGCCCGCCCCCGGACGAACGAGGACCGCCGCCCGGGGAACCCGACCCGGCTCTCACAGAACCAGGTTCGGCACCCACAGAACCAGGATCGCCGCCCGACGACAACGGTTGGGGCGGGGTAGTTTCGCAGCCCGCGGATCCAGCGCCGGGCGCGGGACTATTGGGCGTCGACGAGCCCGACTCCCGATCGGACTCCGGCCGATCCGCGTCGTCTCCCGCCCCCGGACCGCCGGTACTCAACGATCCCATCGCTCGGTCGAACCCACCACTACCGCTCCTCGAATCCGGACAAACCACCCCGCGCGAACTCCCAGCTTTCCACAACGAGGTCGACCCGACCAGGAGTATCTCCAGAACGCAGAAGATCCAGCAACATTTCGCACGCGGGTCGTGGACCTTCGGCGACCACATGCACCCGACCGTCGCGGGCGTTGGTGGCGTGTCCGACCAGACCCAGCGCCAGCGCCCGCGAGCGCGTCCACCAGCGGAAGCCGACGCCCTGGACATAGCCGTGCACCCATGCGCTGAGCCGAACCGATTCCGACATCACGCGTCGATGGCGTCGATATCGAATGTCAGCGTGACCTTGGTACCGGCCTTCAGCGTCCGGCCGACGGTGCACACCTTGTCGATGGCGCGCTGCACAGTGACCAGCAGTCGCTCGCGGGCCTCCTCGTCCAATTCGCTGAGGTCCAGCTCGAATACCTCGTCGAGCTGCGGGTACACCTCGTTCTCGCGGTCGGCGTCGCCGGAGACGCGGATGGTCGCGTCGAAGGCGTCGCCGAGCTTGCGCGAGAGCGGGAAGTCCGCGCTCAGTCCGGAGCAGCCCGCCAGGGCGATCTTCAGCAGCTCACCCGGGGTGAAGGCCCCGGGTACGCCCTGCGATGCGATCAATACCTCGGCACCGCGCGAGCTGCGGCCGGTGTACGCCCTGGTCCCGGTGCGCTCGACCCACAAGGTAGTGGGCTCGGTCGCAGCGGTGGTCGTGGTCGCGGATGCGGTGGTCTGGTCAGCCATGGTCTCGATCCTGCCATTCTCGAAATGGAACTCTCACCCCCGCCAACGCCGTGCGAGCGCGAGCCCTTCCGCGAATGGCCACGTCGGCCGGTGATCTCCGAGACATCACTCCTGGAAGCGGTAGCCCATTCCGGCCTCGGTCAGCAGATGTTTCGGATGCGACGGGTCGATCTCGAGCTTGCGCCGCAACTGCGCGAGATACACCCGCAGATAGTGCGTTTCGGTGGCATACGACGGCCCCCACACCTCACGCAGCAGCTCGCGCCGCCCGACTAGTTTGCCCCGGTTGCGCACCAGCATCTCGAGCATGCCCCACTCGGTCGGGGTCAAATGTACCGGCTGACCGTTCTTGGTGACCTGCTTCGCGCTGAGGTCGACGGTGAACGAGGACGTCACCACCACGGGATCGGAGGCATCGGTATCGGTCGCGCCGCGCCGGACCGCGGCCCGCAGCCGGGCCAGCAGCTCATCCATCCCGAACGGCTTGGTGACGTAGTCGTCCGCGCCCGCGTCCAGCGCCTGCACCTTGTCGGTCGAATCGGTTCGCGCTGAAAGCACGATCACCGGCGCGACGGACCAGCCCCGCAGCCCGGCCAGCACCTCGATACCATCCATATCGGGTAGACCCAGATCCAGAATGACCACATCAGGATGCTTATCGGCCGCTGCGCGCAATGCCGCCGCGCCGGTGCCCGCGGTGATCACCTCATAGCCGCGCACCGACAAATTGATGCGCAACGCGCGCACGATCTGCGGTTCGTCATCGACCACCAGCACCTTGGTCGACGGTGCTTCCTGCTTCTTGTCGGTCATTACGACTTCCTGTGCGGTCCGCGGGGTCGTTGTGCTAATCATCGGCTGCTCACCTCGGTTTCGTCGGCAGGCAGGTCCACGATCATCGTCAATCCTCCGCCCGGTGTCGGTTCGGCATGCACGGTGCCGCCCATCGCCTCGACGAATCCACGCACCACCGACAGACCGAGCCCGACTCCGGTGGTGTTGTCACGATCGCCGAGCCGCTGGAACGGCTCGAATAATTGCTCCTCGGTCCCTGGCGGCACACCAGGACCTACATCGACCACGGCGATCGAGACCTGGGCGCCGTCGCGTTCCGCGGTGACCCGCACGGGTGTATCGCGTGTCGAATGCCGCAGCGCGTTATCGATCAGATTGGCCAACACCCGCTCTAGCAGGCCGCTGTCCGCCCGCACCGAAACCTCGCCGACCTCCACCTTCACCCGATCCATTGCCGCGCGGCGCAACCCGCGCGCGCCCATTCCGACACTCACCAGCGCCTGGTGCACGACCTCGTCCATGTACACCCGGCGGAACTGCGGCTGCACCACGCCGACCGCCAGGCGTGAGGAGTCGAGCAGATTGCCGACCAGCGCCGTCAGCTGATCCACCGATTCCTCGATGGTTTCCAGCAATTCGACGGTGTCCTCGGGCGAGAACTCGATGTCGTCACTGCGCAGGCTGGATACCGCGGCCTTGGCCCCGGCCAGCGGTGTGCGCAGATCGTGACTCACCGCGGACAGCAGCGCCCGGCGCAATCGGTCGGCCTCGAGCAGGGCCGCGGCGGCGCTGGCCTCCTCGGCCAGCCGGGACTGGCGGACCAATCCGGCCGCCTGATTGGCGACCGCGTTGAGCACCGGACGATCGGTCGCGGCGAGCGGACGTCCGGCCAACAGCAGCCAGCTCGTCGCATCGCCCGCCTGGATGGTGGTCTCGGCCTCGGCGGCCCGCTGCGGTGGACTCGTGCCGACCGCCGCGATCACCTCATCGCCGCACTGCATGCTGACCGCACGCAGCCCATACGTCTCGCGGACCTGTTCCAGCAGATTGGGCAGATCCGCACCGTGCAGCACGGCACCGGCGAACAGAGTCAGCAATTCGGCCTGCTGGGAGGCCCGGCGCGCCTGGCGGGTCTGCTTGGCGGCCACATCCACCAGCGCCGCGACCGCCACCGCGACGATCAGCAATACCACCACCGTAATAAAGTTGTCCGGTTCGGCAATGGTCAAGCTGTAGCGCGGTTCGACGAAGAACCAGTTCAACAGCACACCCGACAGCAGCGCCGAAAGTGCCGCGGGTACAACGCCACCGAGCAACGCCACTGCGACGACGCCGATGAAGAACAGCGCGCTGAGGCCGCCGAGCTCGAGATGGGCTTCGAGGACGTAGCAGATCACCGAGACCAATACCGGCACCAGCACCGCCGCGAGCCAGGCCCGGATGGGCTGGTGCGGCCTCAGCGAATAGCGACGCAGCCCACGGTTGGCCTCCTCATGCGTGACCATATGCACGTCGATCTTGCCGGACGCCTGCACCACGGCCGAGCCGATGCCCTCGTCGAGCATGCGCGCCCAGCGCGAGCGTCGGGAGGTGCCGATCACCAGCTGGGTCGCATTCACCTCGCGGGCGAACTCCAGCAGCGTATTCGGCACATCGTCACCGGTGACCGTGTGCAGCGAGGCATCCAGGCTGGCGGCCAGTTCCCGCAGCCGATTCAGCCGTTCGGTCGATACCCCGGCCAAACCATCGCCCCGCACCACATGTACCAGCAGGAGATCAGCACTCGATTTGGTCGCGATGCGGCTGGCCCGGCGCACCACGGTTTCCGACTCCGGACCGCCGGTCACCGCGACGACCACCCGTTCGCGCGCTTCCCACAGCTCCGTGATCTTGTGGTCGGCCCGGTATTTGGCCAATGCGGCGTCGACCTGGTCGGCCAACCACAGCAGCGCCAATTCGCGCAGGGCGGTGAGATTTCCGGGCCGGAAGTAGTTGCGCAGCGCCGCGTCGACCTTGTCGGCGGCGTACACATTGCCGTGGGAGAGCCTGCGCCGCAACGCCTCCGGCGTGATATCCACCAATTCGACCTGGTCCGCGCTGCGCACCACGGCGTCGGGCAGGGTCTCCTTCTGCTGGATGCCGGTGATCTGCTCGACGACGTCGTTGAGGCTCTCCAGATGCTGCACATTGACCGTCGAGATGACGTCGATGCCCGCGGCCAGCAAATCCTCGACGTCCTGCCAGCGCTTGGTGTGTTTGCTGCCGGGCGCATTGGTGTGCGCGAGTTCATCGACCAGAACCACGGCCGGTGCGCGGCGCAGCACCGCCTCGACATCGAGTTCGGGCAGCCGGGTGCCGCGGTACTCCACCATGCGCGGCGGAATCTGCTCGATGCCCGCAAGCAGTTCGGCGGTCTTGGCTCGACCGTGGGTCTCCACTACCGCAGCTACTACGTCGCGGCCGCGTTCGAGTCGGCGGTGGGCCTCGCCCAACATGGCGTAGGTCTTGCCGACTCCCGGTGCCGCACCGAGGTAGATGCGCAGTTGGCCGCGTTTCACTCGTCCATCATCGCGCGATTCGGCGTGTCACCGAAGACCCGTACCCGTTCTGTCGCGATATCCGAATCCCGCCCCTGCTCCAACATCGCCAGCGCGCGAATGATCAGCGCGCAACAGACGAATCCGATGATCACCGCGACCGTGACAGCCGACATGACAATCCTTTCAGCAACCAATAGGAACCCGGTCGTGCTGGAATCCCCCGCATGCCGGTCGATGAATTTCTACTCCGGTATCGGCCGGCTATCTGGATCTTTACGGTGTGTTGACGGGTTGTCCGCCTACCTTGACGGCATCCTTTCACTCAGCATCCGAGCCGGACCTGTAAACGAAGCGTCAATGCTCTGCAACGGGCCGCTAAGGACCCGTAAACAAGCTCCGCACCAGCTCGAACGACCCGCTTAACTCACCCTGTCGCGCTCCATACAGGGAGCGCCAATGGAGGTTGTGTAAATGTCTGTCGTGGTGTTCGCGGTGCTAACCGTGGCGATCTTCGCGCTACTGGGCCTGATCCAGCGGGGAGTGGAAAAACTGTGATCGCGAACCTGATCGGCCTGATTCTCGCCATCCTCGTCGCGGTCTACATGGTGGCGGCGCTGCTCTTCCCCGAGAGGTTCTAGGTGAACACGACAACAGCGGGGATCGCGTTCGTCGCCTCCCTGATCATCGCGTTGGCCCTGGTGCATGTGCCGCTCGGCGACTACATGTTTCGGGTGTACAACGCCAAGAAACACTCCCGTGCCGAGCGGGTCATCTACCGGGCCATCGGCGTACATCCCGAGGTCGAGCAGTCCTGGGGCGTCTACGCCCGCAGCGTGCTGGCGTTCTCGGCGGTCAGCATTCTGTTCCTGTTCTTCTTCCAGCTGATCCAGGGCAAACTGCCGCTGCATCTGCACGATCCGGCGACCGAGATGACTCCGGCACTGGCCTGGAATACCGCGGTCAGCTTCGTGACCAATACGAACTGGCAGAACTACTCCGGCGAGTCGACCCAGGGCCACTTGGTGCAGATGGCCGGGCTCGCGGTGCAGAACTTCGTCTCCGCAGCGGTCGGCATCTCGGTGGCCGTTGCCCTCGTACGCGGCTTCGCCCGCAGGCATACCGGCGATCTCGGCAACTTCTGGGTGGATCTGGTCCGCGGCACCATTCGCATTCTGCTGCCGCTGGCATTCATCTTCGCGATCGTCCTCGTCGCCGGTGGCGCGATCCAGAACTTCCACCTGCACGATCAGGTCGCGCAGACACTGAACGGCACCGAACAGACCATTACCGGCGGTCCGGTGGCCAGCCAGGAGGTCATCAAGGAGCTCGGCACCAACGGCGGCGGCTTCTACAACGCGAACTCCTCGCACCCGTTCGAGAACCCGACCACCTGGACCAACTGGGTCGAAATCTTCCTGATTCTGATGATCAGCTTCTCGCTGCCGCGCACCTTCGGTCGCATGGTCGGCAGTAAGAAGCAGGGCTACGCGATCGTGGCGGTGATGGGCACGATCGCGCTGATCAGCGTGACCCTGCAGAACTTCTTCCAGTTGCAGCACCACGGCACCGTCCCGACCGCGATCGGCGCATCCCTGGAGGGCGTCGAAACCCGTTTCGGCGTGGCGAATTCCGCGACCTTCGCGACCGCGACCACGCTGACCTCGACGGGTGCGGTCGACTCGTTCCACGACTCCTACACCAGCCTCGGCGGCATGATGACGATGTTCAATATGCAGCTGGGAGAAGTCGCCCCTGGCGGTACCGGTTCGGGTCTGTACGGCATGCTCATCCTCGCAGTGATCACCGTCTTCGTCGCCGGTCTGATGGTCGGCCGCACGCCGGAATACCTCGGCAAGAAGATCACGCCGCGTGAAATCAAACTCGCCGCTTCGTATTTCCTGATCAGCCCGCTGATCGTGCTGGTGGGTACGGCGGCCGCGATGGCCATGCCGGGCCAACGCGCGGGCATGCTCAACTCCGGCCCGCACGGGCTCTCGGAAGTCTTGTACGCCTTCACCTCCGCGGCCAACAACAACGGCTCGGCCTTCGCGGGTCTGACCGGCAATACCGAGTGGTACAACACCGCCCTCGGCCTAGCGATGGTGTTCGGACGCTTCCTGCCGATGATTTTCGTACTGGCGCTTGCCGGTTCGCTCGCCCAGCAGGGCCAGACCCCCGAGTCGATCGGCACGCTGCCGACGCACCGGCCACAGTTCGTCGGCATGGTCGTCGGCGTGACATTGATCCTGGTCGCGCTGACCTTCCTGCCCGCACTCGCACTCGGGCCGCTCGCTGAAGGAATCCACTGATATGTCCACTACGACAACCGAAACGACCGCGGAGACGGCCAACAAGAGCCGCGGCGTCCAGCGCGGCGTGCTCGATCCGAAGATGCTGCTGACGTCCATTCCGGACGCGGCGAAGAAGCTCGATCCGCGCACGATGTGGCGCAATCCGGTGATGTTCATCGTCGAGATCGGCGCAGTGTGGTCGACCGTGCTCGCGCTGACCAAGCCGACGTTCTTCTCGTGGGCCATCGTCGTGTGGCTCTGGCTCACCGTCATTTTCGCGAATCTGGCCGAGGCCGTCGCGGAGGGGCGCGGCAAGGCGCAGGCCGATACCTTGCGCAAGGCCAAGACCGACACCATGGCTCGGCGGCTGGTCGAGTGGTCACCCGGCGCACGGATCGTCGAGGAAAGCGTCGGGGCCCCGGCGCTGCAACGCGGCGACTATGTCGTCGTCGAGGCCGGCCAGGTCATCCCGGGTGACGGCGATGTCGTGGAAGGCATCGCGTCGGTGGACGAATCGGCCATCACCGGTGAGTCCGCCCCGGTCATCCGGGAATCCGGCGGCGACCGTTCGGCCGTGACCGGCGGCACCACGGTGCTGTCCGACCGGATCATCGTCAAAGTCACCCAGGAGCCCGGCGCGAGCTTCATCGACAAGATGATCGCGCTCGTCGAGGGTGCGTCGCGGCAGAAGACCCCCAACGAGATCGCGCTGAACATCCTGCTCGCCGCGCTGACCATCATCTTCGTCTTCGCGGTCACCACACTGCAGCCGTTGGCGATCTTCTCGAAGTCGAACAACCCTGGGGTGCCGGACACTTCAGCACTGAACTTGCACGGCATCACCGGAATTGTCATGGTCTCGCTGCTGGTGTGCCTGATCCCGACCACCATCGGCGCGCTGCTGTCGGCCATCGGCATCGCCGGTATGGACCGGCTGGTGCAGCGCAATGTGCTGGCCATGTCCGGCCGCGCGGTCGAGGCGGCCGGTGACGTGAACACCCTGCTGCTGGACAAGACCGGCACCATCACTCTCGGCAACCGTCAGGCCTCGGATTTCGTGCCGATGCCAGGCGTTCCCGATGACGAATT
Source organism: Nocardia sp. NPDC049707 (assembly GCF_040674855.1). Lineage (NCBI taxonomy): Bacteria > Bacillati > Actinomycetota > Actinomycetes > Mycobacteriales > Nocardiaceae > Nocardia > Nocardia sp. NPDC049707. Next base: position 25,924 of record NZ_JBFANN010000055.1, read on the forward strand.
GGCCGATGCCGCACAGCTTTCCAGCCTCGCCGACGAAACCCCCGAGGGGCGCTCCATCGTGGTCTACGCCAAGCAGGCGTTCAACAAGCGCGAGCGCACCCCGGGTGAGCTGACCGGTGCGACTTGGGTGGAATTCACTGCCCAGACCCGCATGTCGGGTGTGAACCTGCAGGACGGGCACCAACTGCGCAAGGGTGCCGCCAGCGCCGTCACCGAATGGGTTCGCGCACAAGGCGGGAGGGTGCCCGACGAGGTCGGCATGATCGTCGACGGGATCTCCGCATCCGGCGGCACACCGCTGGTCGTCGGTGAGGTCGATGACGGCAACGCCCGGGTGCTCGGCGTCATTCATCTCAAAGACGTTGTCAAGCAGGGCATGCGGGAGCGTTTCGACGAGATGCGTCGAATGGGCATCCGCACGGTGATGATCACCGGCGATAACCCGTTGACCGCCAAAGCGATTGCCGATGAGGCCGGTGTGGACGACTTCCTCGCCGAGGCGACGCCAGAGGACAAACTGGCGCTGATCAAGAAGGAGCAGGACGGCGGTCGCCTGGTCGCGATGACCGGTGACGGCACCAATGACGCTCCGGCCCTGGCCCAAGCCGACGTGGGCGTCGCGATGAACACCGGTACCTCGGCGGCCAAGGAAGCCGGAAATATGGTCGATCTGGATTCGGATCCGACCAAGCTCATCGAAATCGTGGAGATCGGCAAACAGCTGCTCATTACCCGTGGCGCGCTGACCACCTTCTCGATCGCCAATGACATCGCCAAGTACTTCGCGATCATTCCCGCACTGTTCGTGGCGCTGTTTCCGGGCCTCGACACGCTGAACATCATGCGACTGCACAGCCCGCAGTCGGCGATTCTGTCTGCGGTCATTTTCAACGCGATCATCATCGTCGCGCTGATCCCGCTGGCGCTACGCGGTGTGAACTACCGGCCGAGCAATGCGTCGTCGCTGTTGAGCCGCAACCTGACGATCTACGGTCTCGGCGGCATCGTCGCGCCGTTCATCGGCATCAAACTGATCGACCTCGTCGTCCAACTCCTCCCCGGGATGTCCTGATATGCGTATGTCACCTTGGATCCGGCAGCACCTGGCCGCGTTGCGTGCGCTGCTCGTGCTCACCGCGATCACCGGAATCGTCTATCCGCTGACGGTTTTCGCGGTCGCACAGCTGCCCGGCCTACACGACAAGGCCGAGGGCTCGCTTGTCACCGTGGAGGGAAAGGTGGTGGGCAGCAGCCTGATCGGGCAGTCGTTCACCGATAAGGACGGCAAGGCGCTGGTGCAGTACTTCCAGAGCCGTCCGTCGGCGGCGGGCGACGGCTACGACCCGCTGTCCACCTCGGCGTCCAACCTCGGCCCGGAGAGCATTGTCGACACCCTCGACGCCGACCCGGCCCAGGTGAAGTTGAGCCTGCTCTCGACGGTCTGCGCGCGCAGCAAGGAGGTCGGCGACCGTGAGGGGGTCGACGGCAGTCGTCCGTTCTGCACCAAAGACGGAGTCGGCGCGGTGCTTTCGGTAATCGGACCGCGCGACGCCGACGGCGAGGTTTCGCATCCGGTGCAGGTCGTGAGCGTCAACGAGGCGTGCCCAGCGCTGCCGTTCCTGGCCACCTACAAGGGGGTCCAGGTCGAATGCGCCAAGCCGGGCGAGGACTATTCGGTCGGCCGGATCGTCCCGATCATCGGCGATGCCTCGACCGACACACCGGTGCCCACCGATGCAGTCACCGCCAGCGGCAGTGGCCTGGACCCGCACATCTCACCCGAGTACGCGGCCATCCAGGTCGCACGAATCGCCAAGGCCCGCAATATCGCCGAGGATCAAGTACGCACACTCGTCGACACGCACACCGACGGCCGGACTCTCGGCTTCCTCGGTGAACCGCGCGTCAATGTGGTCGAGCTGAACCTCGATCTCGACAAGCGGTACCCATTCCGCGGCTAGCGACCCGAGCGCTCATTCCCGAACGGGCATCCACCAGAACTGCTGGAACGCCACGGGAATGGGCGCTCGGCCGTTTCCACTCAGTTGTCCTCGACGCAGGCGAAGCAATACGCCGATGCGGCGAGATACTGGTGACAGTCCGGACCGTGGCCCGCATGCGTACTGCAGATGAAACGCGCCAGGTCGAGATCGAGATCCATGGGCTCGGCGCTGCAATCACGATGCTGAGTGCTCCACAGATCCCGCCGATCCAGTGATGTCTGCATTGTGCACCTCCAGCCTGCTGGTATTCAGTGGAGAAGCAATCCCGTGTTCATTCGGTGGTGGATTACCCGATCCGGCGCCGGGTCAGAATCTCGTGCATGCCATCGGCGATGAGGCGTTCGCGCACCACCAGCACAGTGCTGTCGGGCTGTCCGGCCTGCGGTGGTCGGCGCAGCACGAATGTGGCGGCGAACGCCTCCGGGCTGAGCACCGATAGCGATTCGGCCGGTTGGCCGTCCACCAGCAGTTCCCAGCGGGAGATGACGCGGGCGTCGCGGAAGAACAACCCATCCGGGTGTCCCGGTTCGATATCGCCGAGCCGATTCGACAGGCAGAAGGTGCCGCCCTCGACCAGGGTCACCGAACTACCGCAACCACCGAGTCCGGTCGGCTCACCGGAATTCAGCGGTGCGGGATTCGCGGCGCCGGCGTCTGCGGTCATACGCGTTCGCTCGCCGGAATACGAACCGGCACCGTCTCATCGAGCAGCCGTGCCGCGCGCGCATTGCGCCGCGAACGCAGGAGCTGATGATAGACCTGCTCATAGCCGCGACCCAGCGTGCCCGCGCCGAAGTTCGCCTCGACGTGCGCACGGCACGCTGCCGGATCGAACTTGCTCACCTCGGCGATCGCGGCGGGCAGCTCGGCGGGATCGTCACAAATCCGGCCGGTCACGCCATCGACGATGACCTCGGCAACCGCACCGCCGCGGAGTGCGACCACCGGTGTGCCGCAGACCATCGCCTCGATCATCACCATGCCGAACGGTTCCTCCCAGTCGATGGGGAACAACAGGCAGCGCGCACCCGCGAGCAGCTTGCGCTTGGCCGACGCATCCGCGAGTCCGAAAAGGTGGTCTCGCGCAGTGATCAGCGGGCGCACTTGCTTTTCGAAATACGCCTGCTCGTGGGCCTCACTGCACTTGCCAGCGAGCACCAATGGAATATCGGCCTCGTGCGCGGCTTGCAATGCCAGATGCGTTCCCTTGGTCGCCGTGAAACGGCCGAGAAACAGTGCGTAGTCACCTTTTTCGGTTTGGTACGGCCACTGATCGACATGCAGTGCATTGTGTACGCGACCGACCCAATTCAGATCGGGCGCCAATTCGCGCTGCCGATCGCTGATGGCGACCAACGATACTTCCTGACCCAATTCGCGGTAGTAGTGGTAGCAGTCACCCTCGTCGACCGGCCCGTGCACGGTCACCACTGTCGGTAAGCCCAGGCCCATATACGCCGGGGCATTCAGTGGTCCGGCAAAGGTGTGGTCGTGCACGAGGTCCACGCCGGAGGTAGCGGCGACCTGTTCGATCGCCCTTCGCACCTTCAGAGCATGCACGACCTCGGGAAACGGCTCCCCGAGCCGTTCAGGCAATGCGCGATCCCACACCGGAATGAATTTCGCCGTGGTGCCGGGTTCACCAGCGCCGAACAACGTCACATCGTGTCCGCGCGCGACCAATGCGTCGACCAAATCGGCGACGACGGCCTCGACGCCGCCATAGGCCTTCGGCGGTACGTCGAAGTATGGCGGAACAACCATCGCAATGCGGAATCGTTCACCGACATGATCGGTAGACAGCAAATCCGAAGCGGCGATTTGCGCCGAATTCGGCGCGAACAGACCTGCGCTCATGACCATCCTTCCAGGGACAACCGTGTGCACATCCACCCAGCACTCGGTGCGCTGGGCGCCGAACGTGGTGGCCGCCGCGGCGGAGGTGGAGACTCGAGCCTGCACCGCCGTCCAGAGGGGCTTGGTTGGCCTGGTCATGCTGGATCGCGTGAACAGGGGGGCCGAACACAGACGTACCTTATTTCCGGCTGCTCAAACCAGGCAGTTGGTCTGAAATCTCAACATTTGGGACAAAATGACCCATTATCCGGCCTTGGCATCAAGGGGACTTACGGGGATTTCGACTTATATCGAAATAATTCCAACTCAGAATTCGTCAGCCCGAGACCGTACCAGCGATGCCGCACTGGATCGCGCCGGGGCTGCACTCCGCGCATACCGCGGCAAGCTCTGGGGGGTACAGCAGGTTCTCCCGCCAACGCGAGCGCCACGACAACGACGAACATCGTGATCGAGATCGCACCACTACGGTTCACGCGAGTAGCAGTGGGCGCCTTGGGCTTACGGAAGGCCGGCATCCGTCAGAGATCACCCGGCTCCGGACATCCTGACGAAAAGGCCTGCACGACAAGAAAGTCCGACCTGGCCTTGTCGAGTCCGACTTGTCCGGAGCGGATTTCGCAGTGCGCACTCTCGGCACGCTGATCGATGACCACTACTATCATCTCGGTATACGCATACATATAATGCAGTTATGTTCGATCCAATCACCCTCGCTATCGGAGCTGGGATCGCATGTGCGGGCTGGGCGGTCGGGCGGTTCGGCCGACGTTCGGCCGCACAACCCGCAGGGGCGCAGTGTGGCTGCGGCCACGACCTGGCACTGCACGATCCGAAGGCGGGCACCTGCCATGCCGAACTGGGCCGCAAGACGATGGTCGGTCGCGTATGGGTGCAGTGCACGTGCCGCCGCTACACCGGTCCGGTCCCGGTCGAGGATTTCTTCAGCCGAACGATCATGCCCTTGGCCGATGAACCGATGCCGCGCTCGGGCGACTGACGGTTCCGGAGTCGCCCAGTACGCTGCCGCCCAGCGCGATACGTCGAGCAACAGCGTGCGGTTGAGCTGTGACGGCACCAGTCGGATTCGTCAGACTGACGCGGGCTGCATCCGCAACGGCACCCCGATCCGGTTCCACAGGTTGATCATCGCGGTAACCGCGACCAGACCGGCCAGCGCGCCCTCGTCGAAGTTCTTCTCGACATCGGCCCAGATCTCATCGCTGACACCGTGTTCACCGAGTCGGGTGACCGCCTCCGCGTAGGCGAGCGCGGCTCGCTCGGCCGCGGTGAACTTCACCGACTCACGCCAGGCATTGAGATAGTAGATCCGCTGTTCGGTCTCGCCCGCCATCCGCGCGTCGGTGGTGTGCATATCGATGCAGAACAGGCAGCCGTTCATCTGGGATACGCGGATCTTCACCAGTTCCCGCACGGTCGGATCCAGTGGTCCGCGGCGGATGCCCTGTTCGGCGGCGAACCAGGCCTGGTAGATCTCGGGTGCCGCCTCGGCGAGTTGCATGCGTGACATGAATCGTCCTCTCTCGAAATCGCTTACCCGAGTAAGACGAGATGGCCGCCGAATTCGTGACAATGTCACGAAGACGGCAGGCAGCGGGCCCGATCGGGCAGCTCACTACATGGTTCGTTGCCGTGCTCACGCAGCACATCCTTACCGGTCAGATCGGTGAGGAAGTGCAGGAAGCTGGCGCCGAGCGAATCGCCGGGGAGTTCGCCGTAGCTGTAGGCGTATTCGACGCCCCAGAACGGATAGCTGCGGTTGACGGCGACGTCACGTCCCGGCGTCACGCCATTGATGGTGAGGGTCGTGGCTCCCGCCTTCACCGCCTCGGAGAACTCGCTGTAACCGATGGCGCCCGGAATCTCGCTCACGGCCTTCTGCATATCCTTAGTGACCTGCACATCGCAATATCGGGCCGCCGTCGGTGCGCCATCCTTGATCGCGACACAGCTGACATGCGCCCGATCGGGCTGCGGACCGCCGAGTACCCTGCGCTCCAATGTATTTCGGGTACCCGATCCAGGTATCCGGTTGACCAGCACAACCGGCAGATTCGGACCGCCGATATCGCGCCAGTTGGTGATCCGGCCCTGATACAGATCCTGGATCTGCGCGACCGTCAGGTTGGTGAGGCCGACATCCTTGTGCACGATCATAGTGAACAGCGACAGCGCCAGCGGACGGTCCAGCAGCGGCTGGTAGCCATCACCTTTCGGGCCGTCGCTGATTGCCAGCAGATCCGGATTGTCCTTGCCCTCCTCGGCGACCCGGTCGAGACCGCGTTCGGTGCCCTCGAAGCCGAACGCGAATTCCGCTCCAGTGCACCGCTTCCCGTACTGCGCGGCGGCATCACGGATGACCGGTTCGAAGGCCGACGAGCCGACCACCGTGAGTTTGCCCGCGGCACAGTCCAATGGCGTCGGATCAGGCACAAGTGCGGACACCACCAGCTGGACGACGATCACCACAACCAGAAAGACCGTGAGCGCCACCATCACTCGCGAAATGCCGGTGCGGCTCTGGGTTTCGATGATCCGCCCGCCCTTGATGCCGCCGCTCAGCACCGGTGCCGAATACTCCCCGGTGCCCTCCGAACGTTGCAGAATGGCCAGGATCTTGTAGTGATCAGCACGATTGAGCGGCACCCTCGGCAGATCGATGACACCGATATGCCCGGCCGCATCCTCGCGAACCGCGATGCCCGAATCACGGTCCAGTGAATCGGCCAGCCCCGGATCACTCAGCTCGGTGACCGCCATTCCGATGACCCGGCGCTGTGGAAAGTTCAGATGCAAACCGACCTGGCCCGCCTCCGGCGCCCGGTAGTCGTGCGTATCGATCGGTGTCGCACCGCTGTTTTCGATGCGGACCAGCACCACCGACAGATCCTTCAGCGGCGGACTCGCATCATCGTGTGCGGGGCGCAGCTGCGGTAGTACACCGGGAAAGACCGATTCGATCTCACCGGTGACCGGCGTATCCATCTGTACCCGATAGCCGAGTTCCTTGCGTCCGACAAACACGAACTCCCACAGGAACGCGATGATCGGCACCGCGACACCGATGAGTCCGAGCACGATTTCGATCGGAAATCCACCCACCGGTGCCGCCACCCCCAAGAGATCTGTGTGTCAACCATTTTCGAACGTCATCCGGAATCCTCCCAGATACCGCACGAATGTTCGGCAACAGTTAACCCGGCGGCCAACCTGCCCGCACCGTCAGAAGGCGCCGCCGAAACAGCCGAAATGACCCGATCCGTAGTCGCTGCCGTGTATTCCGTAGACCCCGTTCCGGCGATTCGACCGGGGCTTGTTCGGATCACGCGGAGACGGTTCGATCTCGATACCGGTGAGCGCCTGCCAACCGGCCACCTCGGTCTGGTACTTCTCCCGCAGTGCCTGACCCGTTTCCAGTGCCCACATCGCCGAGGTATATGAATGCTCCGCGCGTTCGGCCACCAGCTCGGCCTGGATCTCGACCGGTGTCAGTCCGACCTCCTCGACCGCCGGATAGGGGTGCTCGAGGCTGGTCTGGTAGATCCAGAAGCTGCGATCGCCGGAGAGTTCCCTGATCTGGTAGGTCCACCGCGGATCGGTATCACTCGCCACGGCCGCCTCGCGCCGTAGGCGTGCCTGCTCTTGTTCGCGCTTCAGTCGTTGCTGCTCTTGCCTGCGGTACCGCTCCTGATACTCGGGCAGATCACCGGCTCGGACCTGATATTCCGCAAGCGCCGTGGCGAACTCGGCCAGCAGTTCGGCCTTCGCATGGTCGTATCGCTTGCGCAGCAATCGATTTCGTTGGGCATACTGCAGGCGCCAGCGCAGCCGACCTTGCCAGGGCGGGTGCAGGTGCAAACTGACCAGTCGCTCCTTTTCCTGTAACGCACCGATAGTCGCCACCAAGCGCTCGGTCGCCGCGCACCAACGGTTGCAGTCCGCCTCAGCGGCTTCGAGATCCGAAGAATACGAGCCCCGCCTGGAGCCAGGCACGACCGCACACCGCAGATCTCTATTTTCGCTGATCCGGGCACCGATCACATTCACCGTCCACGCGCCGACCAATGACCCGAGTGACGTCACATGTACTGCGCGGTCCATCGCACCACCCTGGCAGATCGGAGGCGACTACACATCCACTCTACGGCCGCGGCCGCGATCAAACCACATCCCCCGCTGCCGATTTCGTCCAGGCCAGTAGCCGCTCCGCCGGCCACGTATTGATGACCCGCTCCGCCGCAACACCGTTCGCGACCGCGCGCTCGCATCCGTAACCCAGCCAGTCCAACTGACCAGGAGCATGCGCATCGGTATCGATCGAGAAATAGCAACCCATCTCGACCGCCAGCCGCAGTAGCCGAGACGGCGGATCGAGCCGCTCGGGACGGCTGTTGATCTCCACGGCCGTGCCGTAGCTCCGGCACGCCTCGAAGACGAGTTCGGCGTCGAAACTCGACTCCGGCCGCAGACCCCGCTCCCCATCGATCAGCCGACCGGTGCAGTGGCCCAACACATCCACATTCGGATTAGCCACGGCGTACACCATGCGCTTGGTCATGGTCTCGCTGTCGGCACGCAGATGCGAATGGACGCTGGCAACAACGATATCGAGTTCGGCGAGCAGATCGCTCTGCTGGTCCAGCGTCCCGTCATCGAGGATGTCCACCTCGATCCCGGTGAGAATTCGGAACGGTGCGACTCGTTCGTTCAGCTCCGCGACCACATCCAACTGCCGCCGCAATCGGTCGGCGGAGAGCCCGTTGGCGACGGTCAACCGCGGCGAATGATCGGTCAGTGCACAGTATTGGTGACCGAGCGCAGCCGCGACGCCCATCATCTCCGCGATCGGACTGCCCCCGTCGGACCAGTCGGAGTGGGTGTGCAGATCACCACGCAACTGGGCCCGCATGGGCTTGCCCGGTGCCCCGATGGGCTGCGCGGCTTAGCGGAGTTCACTCAAATACTCCGGTACCGCACCGGAATGCGCCTGTTCGATGACGGCGGCGGTCTTCGGCCCGATCCCGGCGAGTTCGCGCCAGCTGTGTGCCGCGCGATGGGTCGCCCGTTCGTCCTCGGAAAGCTCCGCCACGGTATCGGCAGCCCGCCGGTACGCCTTCACCCGATGCGTTTGCGCCCGTGCGCGTTCGAGCCAGAATCCGATCTCGCGCAGCGCCTCGACCGGACCCGGAGCGTTCTCCGGATCCGGAGCGACGATCGAATCATCTTCCGCCACAGCGGTTATCGAATCCTGCTGTACTTCACGAAGGCAACGCCGTCCTCGAACACCCGGCTGGTGATCACCCGGAAGCGGGCCGCCTCCGGCAGGCGCGGACCGGACCCGAACAGCGGACGGCCCCGGCCGAGTACGACCGGATACAGCTTCAGGAAGATCTGATCGATCTCCGGCAGCAACACCTGCGCCAATTCCCCGCCGCCGCACAGCCAGATCCCGAGTCCGCTGTCCCGCTTCAACTCTCGCACCGTGGCGAGCGGATCGGCCGAGATCAGTTCCACCGACGGATCCGGACTTTCCGGCAACGTCGTCGACACGACGAATTGACGCAGATGCGAATACGGGCTGGCGGTTCCGGTCCGCACACCGAAATCGTGGGTCTTTCGACCCATCAGTACGGTGTCGAAGTAGCGGTTGCGCTTATCGATGCCGAGGGCCTCCCGCACCTTCGTCGGCAAGGTCTCGGGGTACTGTGCGGTGATCGCCGGGCCGTGATCGCCACCGACCGGGAAGAAGTCGACCGACCCTTCCTCGGTGGCGATGAACCCGTCGATAGTCGAAGCGACGTAGTAGGTGAGCTTGCGCATATGTCCTTCCTCCACGACCGGTCAGCTTCTGCGAACCACCTAGAAGAACGGTAGCTCGCTAACGCGAACTGCGACGGACCTTCGGTTGGCAGCGTGGGCAGGAGTAGGACGAACGGTTCATGAACTTCTCCCGCAGGATGGGCGCACCGCAGCGACGGCACGGTTCGTCCTGGCGGCCGTAGACCGCGAGCGAGCGTTCGAAGTAGCCGGATTGGCCGTTGACGTTGACATACAGCGCATCGAATGAGGTGCCACCGGCCGCGAGCGCCTCCCCCAGCACCGCGCCGACCTCGGTGAGCAAGGTGCGCGCAGCGGGTCGGGTCAGACCGGATGCGAGCCGGTTGCCGTGGATCTTCGCCCGCCACAGGGATTCGTCGGCATAGATATTGCCGACGCCGGAGATCACGGTCTGATCCAGCAGCACCCGTTTGATCTCGGTCTGTTTGGCGCGTAGCGCGGCCACCACAACCTCGGGGTCGTAGCGCGGGTCCAGTGGATCCCGGGCGATATGCGCGACGGGCTCGGGCACCAGCGTTCCGTCCACCTCGAGCAGTGGTGCGAGCGCCCAGCCGCCGAAGGTGCGTTGATCGACGAAGCGCAATTGTGCGCCGTCGTCGAGCGTGGCGAGGATATGCGCGTGCTTCTCCACCGGAGCCTCGGCGGGCTGCACCAGCATCTGCCCGCTCATACCGAGATGGACCACGAGCGAGGTGTCCGGATCGTCGAAGGTGAGCCACAGGTATTTGCCGCGCCGCTCGGCGGCGGCGACCCGCAGACCCGTCATCCGGGCCGTCAGATCATCCGCACCTTCGAGATGACGGCGTACCGACCTGGGATGGTTCACCGTGACGGATTCGATCACTCGCCCGACAACATATTCGGCGAGTCCGCGCCGGACGACCTCGACCTCGGGAAGTTCGGGCACGTCAGGCTTCGTCGGTCAGCGCCTGATAGGCGGCGCCCGCGGCCTTCTGCTCGGCTTCCTTCTTGGAGCGGCCGATGCCCTGACCGTACGGACGACCGCCGATCACGGTGGTCGCGGTGAATTCCTTGTCGTGGTCGGGACCTGTCGAGGTGATCTCGTAGCTGGGCACGCCGAGGCCACGTTCGGCGGTGAGCTCCTGCAGGCTGGTCTTCCAGTCCAGTCCGGCGCCCATCCGCGGACCGCGCTCGAGCAGATCGGCGAAGAGCCGCAACACCACCTCGCGCGCGACATCGATACCGTGCTCGAGATGGACGGCGCCGAGCAGCGACTCCATGCCGTCGGCGAGAATGCTCGGCTTATCCCGGCCGCCCGTGAGCTCTTCACCCTTTCCGAGCAGCAGGTGCACGCCGAGCCCGCCCTCGCCGAGCCCGCGCGCAACCTCGGCGAGCGCGTGCATATTCACCACGCTCGCCCGCAGCTTGGCCAGTTCGCCCTCGGATTTGTCCGGGTGCTCGTGGTAGAGCCGCTCGGTGATGCTCAGACCGAGGACCGAGTCACCGAGGAACTCCAGACGCTCGTTGGTCGGCAGCCCGCCGTTCTCATACGCATACGACCGGTGCGTCAGCGCCAGGCGCAGCAGATCGGCCCGCACGTGGACGCCGAGCGCCACGAGCAGGCTCGCATGTTCACCGGACGGGCCGGTTTCGTCCTTGCTGACGGTCACGTCGATACGACAGGTCGAACGATCAGACAGCAGCGGTGATCTGGCGGCCCTTGTAGGTGCCGCAGGAGGGGCACGCGATATGCGGCAGCGTCTTCTCACCGCAGGCGCGGTTCGGGCACGTGATCAGGGTCGGCGCAGCGGCCTTCCACTGGCTGCGCCGCGACCTGGTGTTGGAACGGGACATCCGGCGCTTGGGAACGGCCACGACTACTTCTCCTCTTGTCCTATTGCTTGCCGGTACGGCAGCACTGTCTCGGTCTTAATGGTCTGTGTTGGTTGCACCCGAATCGGGGCTGCCATTGCCGGGCGACTCGGCGGCGAAATTCGCCAATCCGGCCCAGCGAGGGTCAAGTATCTCATGCCCATGGCCGGAACCCGCAATCGCCATCCGGACACCGCATTCCGGGCACAGGCCCGCGCAGTCCGGAGTACACAGCGGTTGCAGCGGGAGTTCGAGTCCGATCGCGTTCGTGATCACCGGTTCCAGGTCGATCTTGTCATCGACGATGCGGTAGATCTCGTCGTCCTCGGTAGTCTGCTCGGTCGCGCTGTCCGGGTAGGCGAACAGTTCGGTGAGCTGGATTTCCACCGAGCCGGTGAACGGTTCGAGGCAACGCGCGCACTCCCCGGCTGTCGGCGCGGCGACCGTTCCGGTGACGAGCACCCCTTCGGATACGGCCTGCAATCGCAGATCGCAATCCACCTCGACGCCCGCCGGGATGGCGATCAGGTCCAGCCCGATCGGCTCGTCGGCGGTGACCACGCGGTGCAGCTCTTTCATCGTGCCGGGGCGGCGGCCCAGGCTGATGACATCCAGCACGAAACCCGAGTCCGGCGCACGGCGCGAGGCCGAACGAGAGCGCGAATCGGGACCGGAACCGGCGGACATCACGAACTCACTTCACATTCGAGGGAAATGGGCAACCACTCCACAGTACGCGAGGGCAGGACGAGCACCCAAACCGTCAGCGGCGATAGTCGACCCCGTAATCCGGAGCGCCCGCACCGGAACGCAGTTGATGCCGTCCGCCGCGCACGGTCCGCAGGGCAGCGTTAAGGGTCTCCTCGAAGTCGGCGAGCCGGCTGTCGACGTAGTGGTCGCATTCGTCGCGCATCCGATCGACCTCTTGGTTCGCGCCGTCGATCAACCGGGCCGATTCGGCATGTGCGGCACGCACCACTTCGGTCTGTCCGACCAAGCGATCACGCTCGGCCACCCCCTCGGCGACCGAACGGTCATAGGCGGCCTTACCCGCCTCGATCATCCGGTCGGATTCGACAAGGGCCCGACTGGTGACGGCCTCGAATTCGGCATTGCCGTCGGCGACGACGCGATCAGCCTCGGCCTGTGCGGTATTCACCAGATGATCGGCATGCGCACTGGCCTCGGCGACCATACGGTCGGCATGCGCCTTGGCATCGGCGAGAATCCGGTCGGCCTCCTTGCGGGCCGATCCAACGGTCTGGTCTGCCTGGTCGTTGGCGGTGGTCACGGTCTTCTCGGCGGCGGAGCGGGCGTCGGAGACGATCTTGTCGCGATGATCGAGCACATCCTGGGCGTCGTCGAGTTCGCCAGGCAACGCATCGCGCACGTCATCGAGCAATTCGAGCACATCACCGCGCGGCACTATGCAGCTGCGGGTCGGCGGGATGCCGCGCGCTTCCTCGAGGATGGCGACCAGCTCGTCGAGTGCTTCGAATACGCGGTACATGCTCCTACCCCACTCTCCTGCAGACCTACGGCGAAATTACCGCCGAGGCCCAGTGTGCCTCTCGTCACGGCTCCTGCCGAGTCACCCACCGGTGTGTCGTGCGGGTGTCTCGTACGCCACACAAACAAGCGGAGGATCTTCCTCCACTTGGTGTTACATTTATCCAGGGAGCTCCAAACAAGATCTTCTTCAGTGGATCGCAGGCCCCGACCGGGACTGCGGAGACACAAGGAGACCAACGGGGCGGATTCCTCCAATTGAATGATTGACATGTTCCGCATGTTCAGTACATGCTGAACATGCGATACGCAAGGAACATTCTAGAGTCGGCGGGAAGGATGCGATCACCATCGCGGTTGTCCGTACCGAAGGCTCGTGTGGGATCGGAAAGACGATGACCCTACTGGAACTACCGCGGACGACGGTTCTGCCGAGCAGCCTGTACATACCGTGGGCTGGCCCATACCCGGTGCAGCGCACGGCGACGGCCGCTCGGTCCGGGCAGTTGATGCAGTACCTGCGTGGCGATCGGGCACTAGCGCAGCTGATCCGCTTCGCCCTGGTCGGTGGTTCCAGCAACGTTGCCTATGTGCTGCTGTTCTTCGCGATGCACGGAGTCGGCCCCTTGGTCGCCAATATCGCGGGCTCGGTCGTGAGCACCGTGATCGCCAATGAAATGCACCGGCAGCTCACCTTCCACGCGGCGGGCCGGGTCGGCTGGTTCACCGCACAGTGGGAGGGCGGCGGACTCGCGCTGGTCGGACTCGGCATCACCACCGCCGCGCTGGTCGCGCTCGAGGTGTGGACGCCCGGTATGGGCGGGACTTACCAAGCCGCGGCCGTGCTGGCCATCACCGCCGCGGTCGGAGGTATGCGCTTCCTCGCCCTGCGCGGCTTGGTCTTCTGAACCTCTTCAACAACCCACACGAATTGGGGCGTTCAGCCTTTACCTTCTGCGAGGCGATCGAGGAGGCGTTTGTGGACCGCGGGCGGGAGCATGTCCGTGACATCGCCGCCGTAGGCCGCGACCTCCTTGACCAGTGAGCTGGACAGGAAGCTGAAGGTCGGGTTGGTGGCGATGAAGAAGGTGTCGACGCCGGTGAGCTTCTTGTTCATCTGCGCCATCTGCAGTTCATAGCCGAAATCGATGGCATCACGCAGTCCCTTGACGATCGCGCCGATCCCCTCCTGTTTGGCGAAATCCACCAGCAGCCCCTGCCAGGACTCCACCCGGACATTGGGCAGGTGCGCGGTGGCCTCGCGCAGCATCTCGATGCGCTCCTCCACGCTGAACATGCCCTGCTTCTTGGGATTGATCATGACGGTCACTACGACCTCGTCGAACTGGGCCGCGGCCCGCTCGAAAACATCGATATGTCCATTGGTCACCGGGTCGAACGAGCCCGGGCACAACGCTCCTGCCATGCACAGACGGTATCAGGAGGCCGGATCATGACCTCGAATGCCGCGACGCGACGTCACTCCGGGGCGAATTCGGCTAGTTCGATGCGGGTTTCGCCGTATTTGCGCGCCTTCGCGGGGATATAGCCTGCGGGCCAGACGATCTCGGGGGAGCGGATGGAACGCTCCACCACGACGAGGGCGTCCGGTGCCAGCCAGTCGTGTCCGGCGAGCGCGCGCAAGTCGGCGGTGACCGTCGCGGTGTCGACCTCGTAGGGCGGATCGGAGAAGACGATGTCGTATTTGCCCGCACCGCCGCCCGCCAGGACAGTGGCGACGGATCCGATGCGGAGTTCGGCGCCGGGCAGTCCGAGATCAGTGATATTGCCGCGCACGATGGCTGCGGCCTTGCGGTCGGATTCGATCAGCAAGGCGTGGGCGGCGCCGCGGGAGAGGGCCTCCAGGCCCAATGCGCCGGATCCGGCGTAGAGGTCCAGTACGCGGACGCCGTCGAAATCGATGCGGGCGTCGAGGGCGCTGAACAGCGCCTCGCGCACTCGATCAGACGTGGGCCGGGTACCTGCGGGCGGGACACGTAGCCGCCGCCCACCCGCGGCACCCGCGACGATCCGGGTCATTCGGCCGTGGACTCGCGCACCGTGAGTTCGACCAGCAGGTCGCCGCCTTCGACCTGCTGCACCTTGCCGATCGCGACCCGGCCGACGATGCCAGCGCGCGGCGCGGTGATGGCCGCCTCCATCTTCATCGCCTCGATGGTGCCGACGATATCGCCCGCCGCGATCGAATCACCTTCGGACACAGCAAGTGTCACCACACCGGCGAACGGCGCCGCGATATGACCGGGGTTGTTCTTATCGGCCTTCTCCGCAGCCGGGATATCGCTGGCGATGGAGCGGTCGCGCACGGCGACCGGGCGCAGTTGGCCGTTCATGATGCACATGACCGTGCGCATACCGCGCGCATCGGGTTCGGAGATGGCCTCCAGTCCGATGAGCAGAGTGACGCCCTTCTCCAGTTGCACACGGTGTTCCTCGCCGCGGCGCAGTCCGTAGAAGAACTGGTTGGCCGAAAGGCCCATGGTGTCACCGTACTTTTCCCGGTGTGCGAGGAATTCCGCGGTGGGACCGGGGAAGAGCAGGCGGTTGAGCGTGGCGCGGCGCTGTTCGGACGAACCCGCGAGTCCGGCTTCGTCCGCCGGGGTCAGCGGTGTCTCCGGTTTGGCCGGACCGCGCCCGGCCAGAGCCCGGCTGCGGAACGGCTCGGGCCAGCCGCCCGCCGGATTACCGAGTTCGCCACGCAGGAAACCGATGACCGAATCCGGAATGTCGTAGCGGCCCGGATCGGCGGCGAAGCTTTCGATATCGACCCCGGTGCCGACCAGGGCGAGCGCGAGGTCGCCGACCACCTTCGAGGAGGGGGTGACCTTGACCAACCGGCCCAGCAGTCGGTCCGCCGCAGCGTACTTCGCCTCGACCTCTTCGAATCGGTCGCCGAGACCGAGCGCGATGGCCTGCTGACGCAGATTCGACAGCTGACCGCCCGGGATTTCGTGGGTGTACACCCGGCCCGTCGGCGCGGGCAGCCCGGATTCGAAGGGCGCGTATACCTTTCGCAGTGCCTCCCAGTACGGCTCCAGATCACAGACATTCTGCAGGTTGAGACCGGTGTCGTATTCGCTGTGCGCGGCGGCCGCGACGATCGCGGAAAGTGCTGGCTGACTGGTAGTTCCGGCCATGGCGGCGCTCGCACCGTCGACCGCGTCGGCACCGGCCTGCCACGCGGCGAGGTAGGTGGCCAGCTGACCCCCCGGGGTGTCGTGGGTGTGCACATGCACCGGGAGGTCGAAGTTGCTGCGCAGCGCGGAGACCAGGGTCGCGGCGGCCGGAGCGCGGAGCAGGCCGGCCATATCCTTGATGGCCAGCACATGCGCACCCGCGTCGACGATCTGCTCAGCGAGCTTGAGGTAGTAGTCGAGGGTGTAGAGGTTTTCGTCCGGGTTGGACAGGTCGCCGGTGTAGCTCATCGCGACTTCCGCGATGGCCGTACCGGTTTCGCGCACCGCATCGATGGCCGGACGCATCTGGTCGACATTGTTGAGCGCGTCGAAGATGCGGAAGATATCGATGCCGGTGGCGGTGGCCTCGGCGACGAACGCGCGCGTCACCTGCTCCGGATACGGTGTGTAGCCGACGGTATTACGGCCGCGCAGCAGCATCTGCAGACAGATATTCGGCACGGCCTCACGCAGTGCCGCCAGCCGCTCCCACGGATCCTCGAACAGGAAACGCAGTGCCACATCGTAAGTCGCACCGCCCCAGGCCTCGATGGACAGTAGCTCCGGTGTCAGGCGCGCGACATGTCCGGCGACACCGAGCAGACCATTGGTGCGCACGCGGGTGGCCAGTAGCGATTGATGCGCGTCGCGGAAGGTGGTGTCGGTGACGCCGACAGCTTTCTGCTCGCGCAGCGCCTGCGCGAAACCTTCGGGGCCGAGACGCAACAACCGCTGACGGGAACCGTCCGGCGGCGGCACGCTCAGATCGATGGCGGGCAGTTTGTCGTGCGGATACACCGTGGTCGGGCGCTCGCCGTGCGGCTTGTTCACGGTGATATCGGCAAGGTAATTCAGGATTTTCGTGCCGCGATCGGCCGAACCGCGCAGGGTCAGCAGCTCCGGGCGCTCATCGATGAACGACGTGGTGACCCGGCCCGCCTTGAAGTCGGGATCGTCGAGCACCGCGAGCAGGAACGGGATATTGGTGGTGACGCCGCGGATGCGGAATTCCGCGAGCGCGCGACTGGCCCTGGCCACCGCGGCGGGCAGATCGCGGCCGCGACAGGTGAGCTTGACCAGCATCGAGTCGAAGTAGGCGCCGATCTCCGCGCCCAGGTTCGCACCGCCGTCGAGACGGATGCCCGCGCCGCCGGGGGTGCGGTAGGCGGTGATGCGGCCGGTGTCGGGGCGGAAGCCGTTGGCCGGATCCTCGGTGGTGATCCGGCATTGCAGGGCCGCGCCGCGAATGGCGACCTTGTCCTGGCTCAGGCCGAGCTGTTCGAGGGTCTCCCCCGCCGCGATGCGCAGCTGGGACTGCACCAGATCGACATCGGTGATCTCCTCGGTCACGGTGTGCTCTACCTGGATGCGCGGATTCATCTCGATGAACACGTGGTTGCCGCGCTCGTCGAGCAGGAACTCCACGGTGCCCGCGCAGCTGTAGCCGATCTGACGGGCGAAGGCCACGGCATCGTTGCAGATACGCATCCGCAGTGCGGGATCCAGATTCGGGGCCGGCGCGAGTTCGATCACCTTCTGGTGGCGGCGTTGCACCGAACAGTCGCGCTCGAACAGGTGCATGACATTGCCGTGCTGATCGGCCAGGATCTGCACCTCGATGTGGCGCGGGTTCACCACGGCCTGTTCCAGGAAGACGGTCGGATCACCGAAAGCTGACTCCGCCTCGCGAGACGCCGCCTCGATCGATTCGCGCAGCTGCGCCGGATCGGCGACCCGGCGCATGCCGCGCCCGCCACCGCCCGCCACGGCCTTCACGAAGATCGGATAGTCCAGGTCCGCGGCGGCGGCCAGCAGTTCGTCCACATCGGCGGAGGGGGCGCTGGACTTCAGCACCGGCAGACCCGCCGCCCTGGCCGCTTCGATCGCGCGGGCCTTGTTACCAGCCAGCTCGAGCACTTCGGCCGATGGACCGATGAAGGTGATGCCCTCACGCGCGCAGGCCGCCGCGAGGTCCGGGTTCTCGGACAGGAAGCCGTAACCGGGGTAGATGGCGTCGGCACCGGCGGACTTGGCCGCCGCGATGATCGCCTCGATCGACAGGTACGCCCGGACCGGGTGCCCCTGCTCGCCGATTTGGTAGGACTCCGCGGCCTTCAACCGGTGGACCGAGTTGCGGTCCTCGTACGGAAAGACTGCGACGGTCCCGATGCCGAGTTCGTAGGCCGCGCGGAAGGCGCGGATGGCGATCTCGCCACGGTTCGCAACCAAGACTTTCGAGAACATTGAACTAAGGTACCCGGCCCGGAATGGTGCCCCGACAGGGAAGTCCCATTAGCAGAAATCTTCACAACGAGTCCTAGCAAAGTTGCGAAGTTGTGAGGTGTTTGATTGCCGTGTTTGATTTGCCGCGCCTGCGGCGCGGCGTGTTCGCGGCCCCCTTCTGTCTCGCGTCCGAGCCGTCGAGACTCGCGACTTCGTCGCATGCGCTTCGACGACTCGGACGCGA
>NZ_JBFANN010000056.1:0-42614 GCF_040674855.1 Nocardia sp. NPDC049707
ACGGAGCGAGTCTTACGAGCGACCCGTTCGCGGCCCGTCTCGCGTCCGAGTCGTCGAAGCGCATGCGCCGCAGGCGCGAGTCTCGACGGCTCGGACGCGAGACTGAAGGGGGCCGCGAACACGCAGCGCCGAAGGCGCTGCCAATCAAACACAGCTATGGTTGCGAGGCACTGGCGGACCAGCTGGGGTCCGCCTACAGGTGGCGAGGGTGACCGACAGGTTGTCGGTCGAACCGAGGAGGGTGTACGGCAGTTTGAGTACCCACGTTCTCCGTTGCGACGGCGCACCGGTACCCATCGCCCTCGCGTCGCTGCCGCTCTCACAGACGGCCGCCATCGCGGACAACAGCGTTATCGATGAGCTGTTGCCAGTCCTGGCCGCCGACAGCCTGCCCCGGCTGATCGTGCTCGGCGACGATGCCGCCCTGGCCTCCGTGCTGACCCATCTGATGCGGACCGAGCGACTGCATGTGGAGATCGGGTACGTGCCGGTCGAAAAGACCTACGGCTCGCGCGCCTACCAGACCGGCACCGGCAATGCCGCCGCCAGACGGGCGGTGGAGGGCCGGGCCGTCGAAACCCCGCTGATCCGCGACGACACCGGAACCGTGCTGGTCGGGCGGGCCGAGATCACCGGCGTCAGCGGCGAGAAGCTCGAGGGCGAGGCATTTGTGGATGACGCCCTGTTGTTCTCCGGCAAGGTCAACGCGATGGTCGTCTCGCCCATGTTGGATATGCCGGGGGTGCGGGCGAGCGTGCGGAAGAACATCATCCGCAGGCGCCGCTGGCTGGAAGGGCGGGCCGCGCAGCTCGGCACGCCGGGGGCGGTGGTGACCAGGGACGGCATCGCCAACGATCGGGTGCTGCCGCGATCGTCGTTCTATCGACATCACGAAAACTGGCTGCTGGTGCGTTGACAATGCGATTCCCGAGAAACGGCCGCCCCGGACTGGGTGTTTCGCGGCGGCCCAGCCCGATATTCCTGCTGGTGATCGCGATCGCGGCGGCCGGTGGCGCGCTCGCGTGGAACGCCGATGTGCAGTCGACGCGGGCGAAGTTCGGAGTATTTCTGCTCGTCGTATTCGGCTGGATCGTCACGCTGTGTCTGCACGAATTCGCGCATGCGTATGCGGCGTGGCGGGCGGGCGATCGTGAGGTGGAGCTGCGGGGTTACCTCACGCTGAATCCGCTGAAATACAGCCATCCGCTGCTGTCGATCGTGCTGCCGATGGTGTTCATCGCGCTCGGCGGGATCGGCCTGCCGGGCGGTGCGGTGTACGTGCACGCACACAATGTCAGCGCGCGGATGCAGCGGATCATCAGCGGTGTGGGGCCTGCGGTGAACGCTATCTGCGCGGTGCTGTTGTTGGTGGTCGTGCGGTTCTTCGGCAGTGACACTTCGCACCGCGCGTTCTGGTACGGCCTGAGCTTTCTGGCGTTTCTGCAAATCACCGCAACGCTTTTGAACATTCTGCCGCTGCCCGGGTTGGACGGGTATGGCGTGATCGAGCCGTCGCTGAGCTATCAGACCCGGCGGGCGCTCGATCAGTTCAAGCCGTTCGGCATGCTGATCGTGTTCGCGCTGCTGTTCACGCCGTCGATCAACACGGTGTTCTTCGATGCGGTGTACTCGCTGTACGAGTTGTCCGGGGTCGATGCGAACTGGTCGCGGTACGGCAGCTTTCTGACGCGATTCTGGACCTAACCGATATGCCGGTCGCCCGGTCCGACCTTCGCGACCGGGCGACCTCTTCGCATGACCGCTGCGCGCCCGCACCCGCCTGGCCACCACGCCATATGGCCGGTAGGGCGGTTCGCCGTCAAGCGAAGCGTCCCAACCGCGCTACCCCTCGTAACCGCGGTTGCCTGTCGAGGCTATGGCCGCGGGCAGGGGCGCACACGAGTAGCGGACTACGTGAAATTCATGATTCCAGCGCCGGAGACCGCCTTCGCTGTCGCACATCGGCGGGAAATGTCCGAAATCCGCTGCGTAGTCGGCTCATGCCGCCGGCGGCACATGCGGATTCGGGACCGTCGGGGGCAGCAGGGCCATGGCCGAGATGCGCTGCATGCCGCAGACCTGCATGAGATCGACCAGCATGGAGCGCATCTGCGCGAAGACGACATGGGCCGAAAGTCCCGCGCCCACAACGAGTTCCGGTCGTGCACCCTTGGCGACACCGCGCAGCACCCGGGCGGCCTCGGCCTGATCCGGCTGCTGGCCGGGATCGGCGAGCATCATCCGACGCACCACCTCGACGGCTTGGGCCAAGCGCTCCATTTCCTCGATCAGTCGCGGGTCCAGGATTTCGTCGTCCTGGACCAGGGTGAGCGAACGGCGCAGCAGCACTCGCGTATTGCGGACGGCATTGTCGAGCGGGTCGGCGGTGGCGCGGATGCGCTCGAGGCGCGGGCGCGAATTCCAATAGAGCGGGGAGATTCGGCTGATCTCCCGACCGCCCTCCAGACTGGAGCGCAGGCCATCGATGTGAGGCTGCGTAGCGCGGGCCGCGGTCAACGAGGTGCGGATCTTCTCCGAGTCCTGTTCGAGCAGACCATCGGCACACTCGTGCAGCGCTTTCGCCATTACCGAGAGGACTTCCGCGGCTTGCTCGCGGGCCCGGCGCACCGGATGCATCGGGATCGATGCGACCACGACCACGCCGACCAACCCGCCGACGAGTGCGTCGATCATGCGCGAGAAGCCACCGCCCGCCGACGGCGGCAGTAGCGTCGCGACCAGCACGGCCGAACTGGCGGCCTGCATGGTGATGATCGAACCGCCGTCCAGGAATACCGCGAGTGCCATGGCCACCGCGACGACCAAGGCGATCTGCCAGACGCCGGTGCCCGCGCGGGTGATGAACAGGTCGCCGATGCCGATGCCTACCGCGACGCCGACCAGCAACTCCACCGACCTACGCAGCCGGGCGCCGAACGAAATGCCGATGGAGACCACAGCCGCGGTCGGTGCGAAAAAGGGCACCGTATGCCCGACTATCTTGTGCGCGATAAACCAGGCAAGCGCCGCGCCGACCGCGCACTGCAGAATCGGCAATGCGGAAAGTCGCAATCGTGCCCACGAGCTGCGCAGCTTCTGCATACTGCTGGCGCGGGCGACACCAACCGGAGAGTTCGGGCCCAGCCCACCCGTCGCCCGACCACCACCCCTCATCGAATCGCTATGCGGTGCTGCAACCACTCAGTCGAGGCCTAGCTCACCCGCGGCGCGTGGGTCGCAGTCTTCCAGCAGGTCGAGACAGCGTGCGTATTCTTCGGTCTCACCGACCGCACGGGCCGCACGGGCCAGCGCGCCGACACAGCGTAGGAAACCGCGATTGGGTTCGTGGCTCCACGGCACCGGACCGAAGCCCTTCCAGCCATTGCGCCGCAAGAGATCCAGGCCGCGGTGGTAGCCGGTGCGTGCGAATGCGTACGCGGCGACGATGTCGTGATTGACCACCCGCGTATCACCCTCGGCCCCGCCGCGCTGCAAGGCGGCCTCCGCGAGATGGGCCCAGGCGATCGAAGCCGCCGGATGCGCGGCCGCGACCTGCACCGGATCGGCATTGTTCAGCAGCGCCTCCTCCGCGTCGGAGTCTTCGGGCAGGAGTACCGGTTGCGGTCCGAGCAAGTCACCGAACGAGGTCATACGGTTCATTGTGCACTGCGCGCGTGCGTCGCGCCGATACGACGTTCCCCTGGCTGAGCAGTATCGGGCTCTTCCGCCCACCCGCCGCCATCGAGCCGGACGGGGCGGAGCACTGCGCAGGGGAACCTCACAGTCGACGGCATTGCTGGCTAGGCTGACCGTCGAGTTCAACTGTTCCGCCCGAGCGAAGGGTTATAGGTGTCCGACCCGAACGACCAGAAGAGCCCGGCACGAAATCCCGGCCGCCCCGCCGAAACGGGAGCCGACCCGCACCCAGCCGCGCCCGCGGACCGGACACCCGCATCGTCCTCCAACACTCCCGATCCCGGTAGGTCACCGGGATCGGGCGCACCCGCGCCGGGTCCCGCCGCGGGCTCGGGTACCGCCTCGGGACCCGACGCTGGCGCGACTCAGCCGTTTCCTGCCCCATCCGGCCCCGGCTCGGTCTCGGGATCCAACGCACCAGTCCGCCCCGGTTCAGCCGCCGGCTCCGCTGGTGCTGCGGGACACAGCGCAGGCTCGGCCACCGCCGCGACCCGACCGGCGTCCACCTCGTCGGGGGCGAACGTTTCCCCGGGATCCGGCGCGACGCCCGGCGGGGGTTCGACCGCGAAGGAAGGTTCGGCCAGCTCGCCGACGCGTCCGGCCCCTGCGGCATCGTCCGGAGCGGACGCGCCGTCAGGATCCGGGAAAGCCGAGGAACAGCGCGCGGCCGCCGCTCCCACTCGGCCGATTCCAGCATCATCGGTGCCGAAGCAGACATCGACGAGCGCCGGTCAGTCGGGTACGTCGACCGGGGATATCGCCGCGCTCGGAACGCCCGCGGCCCCCAGCCGGCCGAGCGGAGCAGCCAACGCACCGTCACCAGCCTCCGCCCCGGGCGGCGCAGGCCAACGAGATCGCGGCACCCCCTCGCCCGCTCCCGCACCGAGCAACACAGCCAAGCCGGGCAGCAGCGGCCAACAAGGCAGCGGCCCAGCACAATCGGCTCAATCGCCTAGCGGCGCAATCAAGCCGGGCGGCGTGGGCGAACGCGATAACGGCACAACCCAATCCGCTCCCACGCCTGGCAACGCAACCAGGCCGGGCAGCGCAAACGGACCAGGCGGCGCGGGCCAACGCGATAGCCACGCACCCCAACCCACTTCCACACCGAGCGCCGTGACCATGCCTGGCGGCACAGCGCAACGCGGCAGCAGCGCGACCACGCCCCTGGGTACAGCCGGGCCGAGCACCGCAAACCAACGCGATAGCAGCGCGACCTCACCTGCTCCCACAGCAGGCGGAGCTGGCAAGTCCGGCAACACAGCCGCGCCGGGTAGCGCTGGAGGTAGCGGCGCAAGCCCGTCCGGCCCCACGGCAGACGGCACAACCAGGCCCGGTGGCACAGCCTCATCTGGTCCCGCAGCGGGCAACGCAGCCAAGCAGGGCGGTGCAGGCCAACGCGACAGCAGCACAACCCAACCTGCTTCCACACCGAGCGGCGCAACCATGCCCGGAAACACAGCCGTGCCCGGTAGCGCAGGCCAACGAGACAGTGGCACAAGCCCGTCCGCCCCCATGCCAGACGGCACAATCAGGCCCGGCGGCGCAGCCTCGCCTGGTCCCGTGCAAGGCGGGGTCGGACAACGCGAGGGCGGCGCGGGCTCGTCTGCGCCCGGGTCCGCGACAGCGGGTGCTGCTGCCGCGCGGTCCGAGGGTGCTGCGGCGAAGACCATGAAGATCTCGCGCAGTGACATCGAGGGCACAGATAAGTCGGTCCCCGCGAACGCACCAGCGGCGGTTCCGGGTAAAGCGACGCCAGCTGCTGGCCCCTCGGGTGGGGCGGCCGATGTTGTGTCCGGGCCGAATGCACCGACCGCGGCGATCAAACGGGACGGCCCTGGTGGTGATACGGCGAAGCCTGCTGCGGCGGCCGGTGGAGCTGCTGCTCCGGCCGCCGAGGGATCCGGTGTGGTCCCGGCCGAAGCGGTAGGCGACAAGTCCGCGGCACGCACCGCCGAATCGACTGCTCACTCGCCACGTTCCGAAGGCACCGCCCCGGGGGACATTCGCGCGGCCGGACCCGATGCAAAAACCGTTGTAATTCAGCGGAATTCGGGCGCGGACAAGTCCGCGGCACCGGCCGACGACACAGTCGACGATGCCGCGGGTGCCGATGCGGCCACGATGGTGATGCGGCGGGTCGATCTGAAGGCCGAGTCGGCGGGCGACAAGGGTGCCGCTGCGACGCGGCCGGACGAGCCGGATTTGGCAGGCGCGGATGACAAGACCATCGCCATGCCCGTGGTCTCGAAGCTCGATGCCGAGCAGACCGTCGCGCTGCCGATCCAGAAGCCAGCCGAGAAATCGTTCGACAAGAACGCCACGCAGCGGATGCGCACCGATGCCGGGACCAAGCCCGGTACCGACCGGGTCGTTCCGCCGGCGGATCGGCCCGGTCCGATCAGCAAGCCGCCGAGCACGCCGCGTCCCGCGGCCGGTCCGAAACAGGCTGGAGCGCAAGGGTCTTCGCCGAGTGGGCCGGGGGTCGAGGAGACCGCGCCGTCGGCACCGCGCGGGCCCGGCCAACCACGTCAGGCCGCGTCGGCCCCGTCACCCGCCGATACGCAGTTGACTCGCCCCGCCCACCCGGTCACCGGGACACCACGGCCGATGGCCCAGCCGCAGCGATACACGCCGCCCGATCCGCAGCCTGCGGACACCGCGGCACCGGCCGCGCCTTCGAAGCGCTGGCTGTTCATCGCGGTGGCCGCAGCGGCGCTCATCGCGGTAATCGGGCTAGCGGTCGTGCTCATCGGGAGCCGCAGCGACAACTCCCCCGAGGCGAAGGTGCGCGCCACCATCACCGACTACACCGCGGGACTGAAATCCGGTGATCTCGCGGCGCTGCGTAAAACCACCTGCGGGCAGCTGCACGACTTCTATCAGGGCATTCCGGCGGACCAGTTCGCGGGCGTGCACCAACTGTCGATGGATCGCAAGAACATTCCCGTGGTGGCGAGCGTCGATGCGATCAAGATCACCGATAAGACCGCGATCGCACAGGCCACCGTCTACACCGACGCGGATCCGACCAAGCGCTCGGCGCGGACTTTCGACCTCGAGCAGACCGCCGATGGCTGGAAGGTCTGCGACCCCCCGAGTGCCGGGACGCCGTAGCCGAGAGGTGACACCGAGTCCAGCAGGACATACCCAAAAGTAAGCCCCCTAACCGGTAGCGAACGTCACACTTACCTGGTCATTGGACCGGTTCGCCAGTAGCATGGCCCGGATCATGGCCAGGGAGCAGACAATCGAAAAGCCGGAAGCCGAAGTGGTCGAGCTGACAGCCACACGGGCGGGAAGCCGGTTCCGCGTGCGCGAACAGTATTCGGTCGGCCGGGAGAAAGTTCGCGAGTTCGCCCGCGCTACGCAGAGTCGGCACAGCGCGCATTACTCCGAACCCGATGCGCGCGAGCTCGGTTACGACGGCATCGTCGCACCGCCGACATTCGCCTCGGTCATCGGCATCAATGCGACCCGGGCCTTGCTGGATTCGGTGCTCACCGAATACGACCTGTCCCAGATCCTGCAGACCGATCAGGTCTTCGAGCTCACCCGCCCGATCGTGGCCGGCGACCGGCTCAGCACCGAGATCGTGATCGACTCGATCCGCCAGTTCGGCGATAACGACTTCATCCTGGTCACGTTCTCGATGACCAACCAGCACGGCGAGATCGTGCAATCGGGTTCGACCACGATCGTGGCGCGCCGCGGTGTCGAGGTGGATCCGAATATCGCGGCCGCCGTCGAGACCATCATGATGCACAGCCGTCCGGTCACCGTCGGTGATATCACGGTGCCGGACAGCGGCCCGCTGCTCGCGTTGCCCGCGGATGCCCCGGCCCCAGGGCGGCCTGCGGCGCGCAGCGCATCCGTGCGCTCGCTCCAGGACTTCGATCGCCTATCCGTCGGCGATCAACTCCCGACCCAGACCGCGCAGGTGACGCGCGGCGACCTGGCCAACTATGCGGGGGTTTCCGGCGACCCCAACCCGATTCACTTCAGCGAGCGCGCGGCCCAATTGGCCGGGCTGCCGACCGTGGTGGCGCACGGCATGCTGACCATGAGCCTGGCCGGTGACTATCTGACCTCCTGGCTCGGCGATCCGACGGCCATCGAGAAATTCAGCGTGCGGTTTTCCGGATTCGTTCCGGTGACCACCGAGGCGCCGAGTTCCGTCGAATTCAGCGGAAAGATCAAATCGCTCGATCCACGCAGGCGGACCGGGACCATTCTGCTGGCGGGTAATTCGGAGGGCCGCAAACTCTTCGGCCGAGCCATCGCCGAGGTTCGTTTCGCCTAGCGGCGCAACCTCATTCGATGGTCGCGTGCACGAGGTAGACGTTGTAGTCGTTCCGGGTCGAAATAGTGAAGTACAGGTCCGACCCGAGGACCAGCGGATGAATCCACCGTAGAGTTACCGATATTCGCGCACCATCACCGTCGGTGCGCCATCGGACCACGCACCCTGCGGTGAATCCGATTCGCGGACGAGTAGTGCCGCTTTCGCGGTGTCCGGATAGCTCATCTGCCATCCGTTCCGGGAGGCGTCGAAGCGCACGGACAACTCGCCGACGGGCGCGTCGACGATCGGGGTTGCCGAGCCGAATCCGCCTACCGGAGTCCAGTTTCCGTCCCGCCAGTATTGATAGGGATGTCGAACAGCTGATCCTTCGGTACTCGCGCGAGTCCGACCGAGCCGAGCCGGGCACGTAGTCGCCCTGCGCCTCCCCGACCGCATCGCTGATCGCCGCAATGCCGTCCACCAGCGCCCGCCCTACCGGGTTGTGCCCCTTCGCCCAGCCCGACTTACCGACCGATTCCCCCAGTGCCGCATGGACATCCAGAATTAGGAGGAATCTCCTAATTCATTTTCGGGACCGCAGCCATGCTGCCCTGCTACCGTCCACGGCACGACAACTCGAGTCGGGGTGAGTGGCGTCCACCGGGGGAGCAAAGGGCCTCCGGTGGTTCTCCTTTCGACCATAGGACACCCATGAAACCTGCTGTGCACCCCAGATCGCTGCCCGGAACCGCTATGGCGATCCTGATCGGTTGCGCCGCCATCGCATTCGCGGCACCGACGGCCACTGCCGATCCGCTGACCGACCTGCTGTGCAACTCGGGCTCCGCCCAGTTCTGCCCGCCCGCACAACCGCAACAGGACTTGCCGAACAACCCGCCGCCCCGATCACAACCACCGCAGACCCAACCGGCGCCCTACTACAAGAACTGCGACGAGGTCCGCCGAGCCGGAAAGGCGCCGCTGTACCGCGGCGCCCCGGGATACGCACCCCACCTGGACCGCGACAATGACGGAATCGCCTGTGAATAAGGCGTACTGACATCAGCGTGGAAAGCGGAGCAGGATGGAGAATGTGAAAGCTTCAGTGATCTATCGTGCTGTACCCGCGCTCGGTGTGTGTCTGATGCTCGGCGGCCTCGTGAGCGCGTCGCCGATCGCCGCCGCCGATTCATCCAGCACCCAATTCGTTGCCGGGCCGGATAGTTCGCTTCCGGTGCCGACCTATCGACCGGGGCCGAAGGGGTCGAATGTGCCGCCGCCGGAGCAGCCGAAGGAGGAGTCGCCGCGGTATTACACCGATTGCGATCAGGTTCGGGCCGCGGGGAAGCTGCCGCTCTATCGGGGTCAGCCCGGGTATGCGCCGTATCTGGATCCGGATGGCGACGGCATCGCATGCGACTGAGCGGTTACTGGACGGCCTGGAACACCAGAATCGTTGCGCCGATGCGAATATTATCGCCGTCGGCGAGCAGCGCACCGCTTTCGATCGCCTGGTCATTGACGTAGACGCCATTGGCCGAATGCAGATCCTTGATCAGCAGCCCGGCCCGGCTCGGCATGATGTGCGCGTGGTAGCGGCTGGCCTTCGGATCGTCGAGGACCAGATCGTTATCGGTCATCCGGCCGATTCGCATGCCGCCGTGCGCGATCGTGGTAACCCGACCGTCCGGCATGCGCAGCTGACCGCTGCGGATGGCACGCGGCATCTCGGTAACCGTCTCGGTCATCGCCGCGGCAAGCCGCGCGCTGCGCTTGAGCTCCATCGTGCTCAGCGGTTCCTGCCGCAGCACCCGCTGCTCGAGATCGACCAGGACCGGGCCCGGATCGATACCGAGTTCATCCGCGAGCACCGTGCGCACCCGACGGCACGCGTCCAGCGCATCGGCCTGCCGCCCGGATAGATACAGCGCGGTGATCAGCTGACCCCACAGCGGTTCGCGCAGCGGATGCTCATTGGTCATCGAGACCAGCTCACCGATCACCGCTGACGCACGCCCACAGGCGATTTCGGCATCGATACGGGCCGAGGCGGCCTGTAGCCGCTCCTCGTCCATCGCGGTGGCGAAACCGTCGGCGAACTGCAATCCGCCCAGATCGGCCAGTGCCCGACCGCTCCACTCGCGCAACGCTTTTCCGAACAGTTGCGTCGCGGCCACATGGTCGCCGACCTCGGCGGCACGCGCGCCCGCATCCCTGGCCGCCTCGAAGCGGCCGAGATCGCAGCCATCGTCCGGGATCTCGAGTCGGTAGCCGGACGATTCGGTGCGCAGCACCATGGCCGGATCCACTCCCGAATTACGCAGTGCCTTACGGATATTCGAGACGAATACCTGCAGGCTGGCGGCGTAGGAATCGGGTGGATCCTCATTCCAGACCATATCGGCCAGCGCAGCCGAAGCCACCGCGCGTCGTCGATTGATGGTCAGCGCGGCGAGCAAGGCTCGCGGCTTGGGCCCGCCGACCGCCACCGGTTCACCGCCGACCAGTATTCGCACGGGCCCGAGCACGCGCACATCCAGACTCATGTGCTAATAGCCCCTGTTTCCATTTGCGGTGTTCGCGGGCGTTGTATCCACTGTGCGGCGTTCCCGCCGCCCTCCATGGTTACGCTCCCGCTATGTCCTGCGGGCGCGTTGCTCGCGCCGCTGTATCCACTATGCGGCGCTCCCGGCGCCCTCCATGGTTCCGCTCCGCTACCTCCTGCGGGCGCGTCGCCGTGTGGTTACGCAAGCTGCCGCCGCCGGGCCGGACGCGAACACCGCAGGAGGTAAAGGGATCAGGCGCTGATCGAGCGACCCGCGGACTTCAGATCATTGCACGCCTCGACGACACGTGCCGCCATGGCCGACTCGGCCTTCTTCAGGTAGCTGCGCGGATCGTAGGTCTTCTTGTTGCCGACCTCGCCGTCGATCTTGAGCACACCGTCGTAATTGGTGAACATATGCGCGGCGACCGGCCGGGTGAACGAGTACTGGGTGTCGGTGTCGACATTCATCTTCACCACACCGAAGCGCAGCGAATCCTCGATCTCCGACTTCAGCGAGCCCGAACCGCCGTGGAAGACGAAATCGAACGGGTGCGCATCCGCCGCCAGACCCAGCTTGGCCGCGGCAACCCGCTGCCCCTCGGCCAGCACCTCGGGCTTGAGCACCACATTGCCCGGCTTGTACACGCCGTGCACATTGCCGAAGGTCGCGGCGAGCAGGTACTTGCCGTTCTCGCCCGAACCGAGCGCGTCGATGGTCTTCTCGAAGTCCTCGGGGGAGGTGTAGAGCTTCTCGTTGATCTCGGCCTCGACACCGTCCTCTTCACCGCCGACGACGCCGATCTCGACCTCGAGGATGATGTTCGCGGCGTTGGTCGCCTTGAGCAACTCCTTGGCGATCTCCAGGTTCTCGTCGATCGGGATCGCCGAACCGTCCCACATATGCGACTGGAACAGCGGGTTCTTGCCCGCGTTCACCCGCTCCTGGGAGATGGCGAGCAGCGGCCGCACGAAGGTGTCCAGCTTGTCCTTGGGGCAGTGGTCGGTGTGCAGCGCGATGGTCACGTCGTAGCGCGCGGCGATCACATGCGCGAATTCGGCCAGTGCGACCGCGCCGACGACCATATCCTTCACACCCAGGCCCGAGCCGAACTCCGCACCGCCGGTGGAGAACTGGATGATGCCGTCGCTGCCCGCGTCGGCGAAGCCCTTGATGGCCGCATTGACGGTTTCCGAGGAGGTGCAGTTGATGGCCGGGAAGGCAAAGGAGTTCGCTTTGGCCCGACCGAGCATCTCGGCGTAGACCTCCGGAGTCGCGATGGGCACTTGAAGACCTCCGTGTTGTGCGGCAAAAGACAATTCTGTCGCTCCTCAGAGTAGGCCAGCGGGCTTTCGACCGACGTGCCGGGACCGCTCGGTGCGACGGGTCGACAATATGGACCGGCCGGTCGGACAAATCGAACTTTTCGTACAGCAAGAGGTTTCTCAGTTGGACCCGGTACTGTTGGCCGGGTAATTGCGCTGGCAGCTTCCGATGCGGTGGCAAGCAATGTCGCCAGCCGTACCCGTGACAGGAGGCCGCGTGATACTGCTGGCAGCGACCGAATCGGTGACTAGCAACGTCGCATTGACCCAGTTGCTGGACCCGCTGCACCTGCTCACGGAGACGTGGCTCAAGAACGCGGTACTCCCGGCGATCCTGGTGATCGTCTTCATCGAGACCGGTCTGCTCTTCCCGATCCTGCCGGGTGATTCGCTGCTGTTCACCGGCGGCCTGCTGTCCGCGACGGACAATCCGCCGGTGTCGATCTGGTTGCTGTTGCCCGCCGTCATGGTGATTGCGTTCGCCGGTGATCAATGCGCCTATTGGATCGGCCGGGCGATCGGGCCCGCACTGTTCCACAAGGAAGACACCCGGTTCTTCAAAAAGCATTACGTCACCGAGACGCACGCCTTCTTCGAAAAGTACGGGCCGAAGACGATCATCCTGGCTCGTTTCGTGCCGATCGTGCGCACGTTCATGCCGGTGCTGGCCGGGGTATCCAAGATGGATTACCGCAAGTTCGTCACCTTCGACATCGTCGGCGCCATCCTGTGGGGCGGCGGTGTCACGGTGCTCGGCTACTTCCTCGGCAATATCGAATTCATTCGCAAGAACATCGAGCCGATCTTCCTGCTCATCGTCTTTATCTCGATCCTGCCCGGCATCATCGCGGTCGCCAAGAAGGTGCTCAACCGCGAATCGAACACCGACGAGGCCGCTCAGCACGACGCCGCGCTGACCGCCTCGACGAACGAGCCGACCCACTGAGCCCGGTGTCCACGGCGCAGTTGCCCCTAGCAGTGGGCAGTTTCGATCCGCTGACCTCGGCGGGGCCCGCGCTCGTCTGGACGGTGGTGCTGACCTTCGTCTTCCTCGAATGCGCGTTGATCATCGGGTTGTTCCTGCCGGGTGACTCGATGCTGATCACGGCGGGCATCGTGATGGCCGCCAATGCCACGGGCGAAGCCCATGTCTGGGTGCTGTCCATCGGCGCGATGCTCGCGGCGATCGCGGGCAACCAGGTCGGCTACGTCATCGGGCACCGCACCGGCCATCATCTGGTGGCCAGGAAGAACGGCCGCTACATCAACGCCCGCAACCTGTCGCGCGTCACCGAACTGTTGCAGCGGCACGGTTTCCTCGCGGTGCTGATTTCGCGCTGGATCCCCTGGGTGCGCACGCTGTGCCCAATGGTCGCGGGCGCGGCGCGCATGGATCACCGCAAGTACACCGTGGCCAGCAGCCTCGGCGCCGTCATCTGGGCGCCGGTGCTACTACTCATCGGCTACTACGCGGGCAGTTTCCTGGATCGGGTGCCGTGGCTGATGCCAGGAGTCATCGGCACCCTGGTGGTCGGCCTGATCATCGGAACCGGCATCGGCATCCGGCACTACCGCCAGGAGATCGCCAAACCCGCCGAGGATTTCGACCTCGACACCGTACCCATCGCCATGCTGGAAACCGAGTGTTGATACCTACAGCCCCGCGGCACTGACCAGGTAGGCCGCCTCCATCAGCAGCCAACCCGACAGTTGCACCGACAGATCGCGTTCGGGCACCCGCGACGAGGTCACCGAACCGCCCGCGGTGAAATGGCCGGCGCCGGACGGGCCGCCGGGTAACTGGGCGGGTTTGCTCCAGTCGTGCCCGAACAGCGGCTCACCCTCGAACTCGAGCCGGTTCGCCCAAGCCGCCGCGGCGCTGGCGCGGACAATGGCCGCCGCAGTCAGCCGATCGGCCACTTGGTCGCGCTCATCGCCGGGCAGCATCAGCGCGACCACGGCGAGGTAGCGGGCCAGGATTCCATTGAACAGGCCGCCGTCGCCGCCACCGCCGCCGGTGATCACCCCATCGGTGGTCATCTGCTCCTCGACCGCGGTGAGCAGTCGGTGCACCCGTTCGCTGTGGCGCTGCTCGCCGGTGTGCACCGCGAGCTCCGCCTCCAGGCCGAGCACCACGCCCTGGCAGTAGGTGTAGGTCGGGCGCTCGATCTCACCGGAGGGCAAGTGGATTCCGTCCAGGATCAGGCCGGATTCCTTGTCGCACAACGTCGCATCGATCCAGTCCGCCATTTCCTGCGCGCGGACATGGCGCCCGAGGCGCAGCAGCGCGATCGCGGCCGGGCCGTTGGCGGGGGCATTGAAATAGTCGGAGTCGACCCGCCACGGCACCCCACCGCCACCCGCCGGATCCCAAGCGCCGTACAGCTCCCGCTCGAGTGCGATCAGGCCGCCGCGCGCCTCGGTAATGCCCTGGGTTCGCTCGGCCCGCTCCAAAGCGATTGCCAGCCAGGCCATATCGTCGTAGTAGTCATTGGTCCACCCGGTGATATTGCGCCGCCGATGTGCCCGCGCTATCGCGGCGATTCGCTTGCGTCGCATCGGCGTCGGCGTCCGGTTGGCGGCATCGACCGCGCAGTCGATCAGATGTGCCTGCCACCAGTAGTGCCAGGACGCGAAGGCCCGCTCACGACGCGTCGCCGGCCAACCGACGACACCCAATTCGGTACCGGGCACGCCCCATAGCGTGCGTAGATGCCGCGAGATGATCGCGGATTCGGCCATATCCGCGCGCTCCGACCACAGCACGGGCGTGGGGACTGCATCGCGCGCGATATCCGGTCTCGGCGAGGTCATGGGTCAATGGTGCCAGCTTCGAGCCGATTAATACCGATCTTTTCGTTACCAAGCTGACGTCAAATCGCCATGTTGCCGAATCCATGCGTGCATTGCGATGCCGGCCGCGACTCCGGCATTGATACTGCGCGTCGAACCGAACTGTGCGATCGAAACCGTCAGCGCGGCCGCACCCTTGGCATGTTCGGTGACACCCGGCCCTTCCTGCCCGAACAGCAGCAGGCAGCGGCGCGGCAACTCGACGGTTTCCAGCGGAACCGAGCCCGGCACATTGTCCACCGCGACCACGGTCAGATCTTCCCGCTGCGCGAAGGCGAGTAGCTCGCCGATATCGCAGTGATGTTCGATGTGCTGGTAGCGGTCGGTGACCATGGCGCCGCGGCGATTCCAGCGCCGCCGGCCGACAATGTGCACCGCGGCCGCGGCGAAGGCATTGGCGGTGCGCACCACGGTGCCGATATTCGCATCGTGGCCGAAGTTTTCGATGGCGACGTGGAACGGATGTCGGCGGCGGTCGATATCGGCGATGATCGCCTCGCGCGACCAGTAGCGGTAGGCGTCGACGACATTGCGGCGGTCACCGCCGGCGAGCAGCTCCGGGTCGTAGCGTGGGTCCTCGGGCGGGGCATCCCCGTGCTCTTGCGTCCACGGTCCGACACCGTGCGGGTGCTCGCCCCATTCGGTGGGGCCTGGTTGCTCGGCCGTATCCGGCGCGGGGTAGCTCACCCAGACGATGCTAATTCCGGCCGTACCCTGCGGCGTCAGCGGTCAGCCACCACAGCACCACGTGCGTGTCGAGCAGCAGGCTCACGAGCGCAGCCCGAAGTCATCGGCTATGGCGGCGTTGGTCTCCGCGGAATCCCAGTCGGGATCCAGCATGAGCTTGCCGCGCAGCGAACCGCCCGCGGTGCGGTCGACACGGCGGGTAAGTGGGACAACCTTGGCAATGGGCCGACCAGCTCGATCGAATTCCGCCATCGCGTGGCCGGAATCCGGCGATATCTAGTAGGTCGAGGACGAGGAGCTGAAGGCACCGATCGCCATGAGGACCACCATGAGGACAATGAACAGAACGGTCAGGATCAGCAGCATGGAGGCGATGATGCCGCAGATGTATCCGGCCTGGACAGTGCCGCGACCACCGATGGCGCCGCCGGAGGCATCGATCTCCTTGAGCGCCTTGCGCCCCATCACCCACGCGGCCGGCCCGAGGAACTGACACAGCAGCAGGCCGAGAATGCCGAGGATCATGATCGTGATGGCCTGCGGATGATCCTGCGGCGGACCATAGGCCGGGTAGCCGTACGGCGACCCGTACTGCGGTGGCGGCGGATAGTTCATGCGCAGGATGGTAGTTGGTGGTGTAGCTGGCCACACCTCGGATTCGGCAGTCAGCTCGATCGAACGCCGCCGTGATCGCGACAATCATGGAGCCATGACGGAGACAGAAACCCTCATACTCGACGCGCCGACCGGCAAGACCGTTCCGGACGCGCGAGAGGTGCTGCGCGCGGTGCTGCGGGCGCCGATCCAGGCCAGGACGTGGAAACAACTCGCCTATGTATGCATGGCTTTCGCGATCGGCCTGCTTGCTATCTGCTATTTGTTCTTCGGATTCGGCGGCGGTTTGTTCGCCTCGATCTTCCTCGTCGGCATCCCGATCCTGGCGCTGGTGATTCTGGGCGCACGGGTATGGGGGCAGGTGTATCGCGCGCTGGCAAAAAGTCTGCTGGATACACCAGTGGACGCACCGCCGCCCAATGTGCCGCGGCCGGGCCTTTTCGGATTCTTGAAGAGCGCGTTCACCGACCTCGCGAGTTGGCGGGCCGTGCTGTTCCTGTTCGCGCAGGCCGCACTCGGTGTGGTCGGCGGTTTTCTGGTGCTGGTCGTGATGAGTATCACGGTAGTCACGGCGCTCTTGCCCATCCTGTGGTTGCTGGACAACCCGACGAATATCGACGAGAACGGCGTCGCGCATCATTCGGTGGCCCAGTTCGGATCGTTCTATGTCGAAACCTGGCCGCGGGTGCTGCTGCTGTCCGCGGTCGGCATTATCGGCTGTTTCGCACTGCCGTGGCTGCTGCGCGCGGTGTGCTGGGTGCACGGGCTGCTTACCATCGCATTGCTGTCGGCGACGGCGCGGGACCGGCAGCTGGTCGAGTTGCGGGCGAGTCGGCGTGCGGCGGTTGCGGATTCGGCGGCGACACTGCGCCGGGTGGAACGCGACCTGCACGACGGCACCCAAGCACGCTTGGTCACCATCGCGATGGCCCTTGGCCGGGCCGAGGAGCGGATCTCCCACGGCGACGACGCGCGCGACCTGATCGCCGACGCACGCGCCAATTCCAAGGAGGCGCTGACCGAATTGCGCGAAGTGGTGCGCGGAATCCATCCGCCCGCACTCGAGTTGGGGCTGGAGCCCGCGCTGGAGACGCTGGTCGCGCGGTGTGCCCTGCCGGTGGAACTCCGGGTTCACCTGCCGCAGCGGCCGAATCCGGCCATCGAGGCGATCGCCTACTTCTCGGTCGCCGAACTGCTCACCAATGTGCTCAAACATGCGAATGCCACCAGCGCATGGGTGTCGGTGATCCCGACCGATGCACGCACCATCGCGGTCACGGTGCGCGACAACGGAATCGGCGGTGTCCGGCAACCGACCGACGGAGAATATGCTGCCGGCAGCGGACTTTCCGGACTCGCCGCGCGAGCGCGTGCGGTGGACGGCACGCTCACGGTGCAGAGTCCGACCGGCGGGCCGACCGTGGTGACCATCCTGCTGCCGAAGGCCGGTCCGCGATGAGTACGCCACTGCGCGTGGTTATCGCGGAGGACAATGTGATCCTGCGTGACGGACTGGCCGGGCTGCTGACCGAGCGCGGCCACGAGGTCGTCGCGATCGTCGGCGACGCCACCACCTTGAGCGATGTGGTCGGCACCCACAACCCCGACGTGGCCGTGGTGGATGTGCGGATGCCGCCGACCTTCACCGACGAGGGGCTGCTCGCGGCCATCGAATTGCGCCGCAAATATCCGCTCACCGGCGTGCTGGTGTTCTCCCAGTGGATCGAAACCCGCTACGCCACCGAACTTCTCGCCGGTGGCGCCAGCGGCGTCGGCTATCTGCTCAAGGATCGAGTGGCCGACGTCCGCGACTTCGTCGACGCCCTGGACCGCGTCGCCACCGGCGGCACCGCGCTCGACCCGGAGGTGGTGAGTCAGCTGATGGGTGCTGCACGCCAACAGGATTCGCTCGCCCGGCTGACCCCCCGCGAGCGGGAGGTCCTCGAACTGATGGCACAGGGACTGTCGAACAATGCGATCGCGACCGCACTCACGGTCACCGAGCGCGCGGTGGAAAAACATATCGGCAATATCTTCACCAAACTCGATCTGCCGCCATCGGACGCCCATCACCGCCGGGTGCTCGCGGTCCTGCGGCTGAAGGGCTGAGTCGGCTCGTCCACGCTGCCCGCAGATCATTGGGCAGCAACGATGCACAGTTGAATATAGGGTTCACACTATATAGGATCGATCCCATGAGCCTCTATGTGGTCGAGGTCGAACCGGAGGTGGCCGATTGGTTGAGTTCGCTGTCAGACCGAGACTTCGGTCGCGTGGATACATACGTGGGCATGCTTGCGGAGCACGCGGAGACGCTGGGCGAACCTTGGTCCCGGAACCTCGGCGACGGCGTGCGGGAACTGCGATTCCACCTGCATCCACGGGAGATGCGCATCACGTACTGGCTTGCGCCGGGGCGACGGGTGGTGCTGCTGACGGTGTTCCGCAAAACTCAGATGCGGGAGACCATTCAGGTCGAACGCGCGAAGGCATTGCGGAAGGTGTGCGAGGCCGAACATGACCACGCCCGAATCGACTTCGATAGGGAGGTAGGCGACGATGACTGACGACACGTCCATGAACGACCTGCGTCGGGAACGAGTCAACCGGCCCGGCTTCGACGCGGCGGAGTACGACGCCGGTCGCGCGGAAGCGCTGCTGGCCATCGAACTCGCGAACGCGATCCGCGAACGGCGGCTGGAGCTCGGGCTCACCCAGTCGCAGTTGGCCCAGCGTGCCGGACTGCACCAACCCGACGTTTCCCGGCTCGAGTCCGGCGGCGGCACACCCACGATCGGCATGCTGGACCGGTTGGCGCACGCACTCGAACTGCGGTTCGTCGCTCGCTTCGAGAAGACCGACGCCGCCTGATCCGCGACCGGATCATCCCCGCGTCGCCGATTCGACGCCGAGCGCGCGTAACTGCGCGGCTCTGGCTGCGCTGAGCTGGTCGCGCGCGAGTTTGGTGCGCTGTTTCGACAG
Source organism: Nocardia sp. NPDC049707 (assembly GCF_040674855.1). Taxonomy (NCBI): domain Bacteria; kingdom Bacillati; phylum Actinomycetota; class Actinomycetes; order Mycobacteriales; family Nocardiaceae; genus Nocardia; species Nocardia sp. NPDC049707. Next base: position 18,990 of record NZ_JBFANN010000056.1, read on the forward strand.
CCACGCGCCGAGTGGGGCGCCGTCGACGGTGTAATCGCCGGGCACGTCGGCCGTACCGTGCTCGCGCCGGTACTCGGCGAGCTGGGCGATCCGGTCCGCCCAGGCGGCGCGCCGTGCGCGCAGGTCGACGCCGAGCGCGGCAAGGGCGGCGGCCTGTTCGGCGGACAGTCGTCCATCGCGGTAATCACGTCGGCAGTCCGCCAGCCAGGCACCGAGCCGGAACCCGTCCGCGGTGATGTCCGAGGAGGTAACGGTCGCGTGCGGGCGTGCGCGGCGAAACTTCGTCAGCTCGCGCAGCCCTGACTCCCATCGCGCCTGCTTGCGCTGGGGGCCGCCACCCGGCTGTGGACCGAGGTCCACGCCGCGCGCCCGCAGCTCGTCGATCTGTTCGGCGCTCAACATCCCGTCGCGATAGCCCTTGCGGCACTTGCCGATCCAGGTACCGAGCAGGAAGCCGTCCGGAGCGCGGTAGCGCTGGACGGGGTTGGCGTGGCCGTGTTCGCGCCGGAACTGATCCAGCGCCTCCAGATGATGGATCCACAGCTGGCGGCCCCAACCTTCGGCCGCCATGTCGATGCCCGCCACTTCGAGCTGCCGCACCCGATCGGCGGGCAATGTCCCGGCTCGGTACTCGCCGCGCCGCCGATGCAGCCATTTGCCGAGGCCGAACCCGTCCGGCGTCATATAGGTGGCGTGGACGTTCGTGTGCCCGTAATGCCCACGGTAGGTCGTCAGCGCGGCAAGGGCGCGCTCCCACCGACTGTTTCGTTTGCTGATGGCCGGATGCCATTGCACCCCAAGTGCTTCCAGGATCGTGAACTGATCGTCCGGCAGCCGCCCGGCTTTGCGCGCCTCGCGGCGATCGTTGAGCCACTGGCCGAGCGGAAATCCGTCAGCCGTCACGTAATAGATGGTCGGATTCGCGTCACCAGCCTGAGCGTGGTGTTCGCGCAACGCGGCCAGGCCCGTCTCCCACCGGTGTTCGCGGCGGCTGGCGCCCCGATCCCAATCAACCCCGAGGGCTTCCAGCGCGGCGGTCCGCTCGGCGGAGAGTTCCCCGGTGCGGTGCCTGCGACTGCATGCGCTCAGCCAGGTCCCGAGCGCCCGCCCGTCGGCGGTCATATGACCGTAGGGAACATCGCTGTGCCCGTATGCCGCCCGGAACTCGCCCAGCGCGGCCAGCCACGCCGCCCACTCGCTGGTGAACGGCGCCCAGGTGATCCCCAATTCGGCCAGTTTCGCGGCCCGCTTGTCGGGTAACCGGCCGGCACGAAAGTCACTGCGGCAGTGCGCGAGCCAGTGACCGAGGGCTCGCCCATCCGGTGTGCGGTAGTCGTAGGGCACGTCACCGTGACCGTGCTCGGCGTGGAATGCCCGCAGCGCGCCATAGTTCTCGAACCAGGACGAGGTCGTGGTTTCCACCGTACGCAGCAGGATCGACCGGTGGAACTCGTCGCCGATGCGAGCCGGGTGGCCGTCGATCAGCAGCCACGGTGGCGGCTCGGCCGGTTCGCGGCGTGCCAGCCCGCGCGCCCACGCCTGCTGGCGCCGCTGGTCGAGATAGTCGGCGATCCGCTCGTCGTGGGCGCGCAGCGCCCGCACCACTCGCCACACCGTGTCGAATTCCGAACCGTCCAGCGCGGCCCGCGGATCCTCGCCTTCGGTCAGGAAGATCGGCACGATGATGGTGGCGACCTTGCCGGAATCGCCATTGCGCCGCAGCGCTCGTCCCACCGCCTGCACCACATCGGTGGTCGAATCGCGGGGATCGGCGAACATCACCGCATCCAGCGCCGGGACGTCCACGCCCTCGGCCAGCACCCGCGCGTTCGAAATCACCACTGTCGCATCCTGCGGATTCCGCAGCAACGCGAGCGCCGCGCGTCGGCTGGCCGGTGCCATATCGCCGCTGACCCAGCGGGCATGCACGGGCTGTGGTGGCTGCTCGCTGTGCGGGAGCAAGTCGATCGCGGTGGCCAGACCGGTGGCGAATCGGGTCGCCGACCGCACCCGGCCGTGATAGGTGATCACTCGCCGCAGCCGGTAGTCGCGAATCGCTTTGGCCAATGCGATCTGCATGGCCAGGGTGCGGGCCGGCATCGCACGGCCGTCGATGGTCACCAGTTGCTGTGCCGCGGTGAGTTTCGCGACCTCGGTGTCGGTGACCGTCACGACCGCCACCCGGTAGTCGGCCAGCAGGCCCGCCTCGATCGCCCCGGCGAACGGCAAGTGGAAGACCTGCGGGCCGAAGACCGAGGCGTCGTCCATGCTCACGATGTCGGCGCCACCGACCGCCATGATCCGTGGGGTAGCGGTCAGATACAGCCGCCGCCGCGCCGGAACCAGTCGATCGTCGTGGACCTGAGCCCATTGACCCCGGATGCCCGCGGTGCGGTGTGCCTCATCGACCACCACCAGATCCCACGGCGCCAGGTGCGCGGCCACGACCACCGGAAGGCTGGCGTAGGTGGCGAAAACCGTGGTGCGAGTGTGGTTTTCGACCAGTTCCGCGAGTTCGGCCGGATTCGTGGTCACCGGAGCGTGCAGGCCGACCATATCCGCGCGCAGCTTCGCCGCGGCGTCGGTGGCCCGCTTATCGCCGCACACCGCGGCGATGGTTCCGGCCGCCGCGCCGAGATGCCGCGCATAGGCGTGCGCGGTCTGGGACAGCAGTTCCACCGTCGGCACCAGCACGAGCACCGCACCGCCGAGTACCAGTCGCGCCGAGCATTCCGCGCCGACAAGCGTTTTCCCGGTCCCGCACGCCGCCACCGCCGTGGCCCGGCCCGCCCGGGCCAGCTCGGCGCATACCTGCTCGACGGCCTGGACTTGATGCGGCCACAACCCCGTGCGTGACTCCTGCGCACCCGGCACGACAGCTCCCATCGGCATTTCTCGATTACGTAGCGTAGGTATCGGCCGGTGCGTCCGGCTCCGGGCCACGATCCCGGTTTTCGCCGTCGCGGCACGGGCCGGAGGCGTCCGGCATACCGGAGTTCCCCGCAGGCCGACACCGCGACAATTCGGGTGCCGCTGCCCATCGACGGACAGCGTCGGCGAAGCGCTCGACCGTTTCCGGCGGCGCGCCGGCGTACGCCACCGGCGGACCGACCCGCGGAATCCGTTGCGGCAGTTGCGCGTCAGCCGTAGTTCCGCCCACCAGCGGCAGCCCGGCATAGGCCGGGACCCAGTCGGGCAAACGCCGAATGCCCGCGCCTATCTCCTCGGCGAGATCCCGGTATCCCTCGGCCAATTGGGCCAGCCGGGTCCAGGCCGCGTGGCATTCGTCGGTGCCGGCTCGGGCCAATGCCGCGTCAGCGCACAGGGATAGTTGGGCGATCCGGTCGAGGACGGCTCCCACCGTTTCGGTGTGCAATCGAGCACCACCGTGGGCGACCGGCAGCGAGCGCGCCACCCAGCAATCGATGTCGTGGACCAATTCCGCACGGGCGCGGTCGAGTTCGCGGGTTCGATCCGGTTCGGCCACCCACCGCTCATGCAAGCGGACCAGCTCGCCGACCGCCCGCAGCACCGGATGGCCCTGCGGCGAGCGCCGCCGACATGCGTCCATTATCGAATCACGCGACGGCAGTGCGTGATCGGCAGCGCTCGACCGCCCTGCGCGTTCGTCCGCAGGCCGGCGGTTCGGACTGTCGGCGGTGCTCCCGAGTCGCGCGTGGCTACCGGCACTCTCGTCCTTCGGCCCTCGACTCGCGCCGTCAGCCGTGTTCGCGTCGTCAGGCATGGGTCCGCGCCCTCCGCATGGTGACCACGCGGATCGCGTCGACCACCGCCAGACCGGACGGACGAAACGTGTCGCACGGCGGCTCGACCCATACCCGAAACTCCGCGCAGTGCTCGGTCGGCGACGGCAGCGCGATATCGCATCCCGGCCGCACGACCGAGACGTGGATCCGCCACATCTCCGCGAACAGCCGGTCGTCATCGGGTAGATCGGGTCGGACCAAATAGCTCCACCGATTCGAGCGCGGATGCGACATGATCGGGCCGATTTCCTGATGCCGCTGCCGCAGCTGAGTCCGCACCGCCTGCCCGAGCGGCGCGGGCATCATCAGCGCCAGCACGATCCCGGCCTTGACGATGATCCGCCCGAGCTGCGGTGTGTCGACCACCGCGGGCAGATCGCACACCTGCCGGTAGAACCGGCACCGGGACAGCGGGGTGTCGCCGAACGCTGATTGATCCATGTCGAGACCTCTTGTCGCATTGAGGGATTCGGTGCAGCTCGGCGTCTGGTCGTATCCGCGCGAGCCAGAGATGGGAGTTCGGGAGGGAATGGAATGAGCCGCAGCGCGACTACTCAGGCCCCCTGGGCGGTGCGGGCGAAGAAGGCGGCGAGCTTCGCCCAGCTTCGGGCCGATCACCGATGCTGGAAGTACGGACAGCATGGGAGCCGCCCCTCACCGCCAGCTCGGTAGTCGCAAGCCGAAGCGAGGTCGGGCCGACCGTGTTTCCCACGGCGATTCCTGCAACGCGAGACCGACCGTCTCCAGCGCGGTAAGGCCGACTGCCCCCGCTAGCATCCCGACAACAGCAGCGGCTTCAGCAGCCTGCATCGCCGCCGTAGCCTGCTCGATCGTCAACGTCCGGCCCGGCAAGAACGAGACCACCCACCCGCCGTCGCCCACGCTCTTCGCTTGATGCTCGGTCTGATCGCTGGTCATCAGCGATGAATTGATGCTTCGGATCGTCACTTCCACCCACCTCACCTGCGAATACGGGGCATGGCACATATCCGAATCAACTTCAGACTCGCCCCCGGCAATGAATCTGAACATATCTTGTAACTGTTACAAGTGCAATGCCTGAGATGTAGACCGCTTGGGCATCACATTGGGGTACTGTTCGAGCGACGAGAGGAGTGGCGGTGGCACCCATATCACCGGTCGTAGCGAGTTGGGAATTGTCTCTGCGGCTGCGACAACGCCGTGAACAGCTGGGGATTGACACCAAGACGATCGTCAGCGAGGTCGGGCTGTCCCGTGGCTACTGGGTCCTGATCGAGGGCGACCGCCGGATCCCCGCGGAGGATAAGCTGCGGTCGCTGATCAAGCTGTTCGAGTTCGACGCGAACGAAGCCACCGAGCTGCTCGCACTTCGATCCGCCGCGAAGGAGCGGGGCTGGTGGGCAAAGTACTCCGGTCTGTTCGGGTCGGAACTACTGCGCCTGTACGGGATGGAGCATGGTGCCCAACGAATCCGGACTTATGAAAGCGTCCTCATGCCTGGGCTACTACAGGGCGAGGAGTACATCCGGGCGCTGATGGTCACCGGGGTCGCGACGGTGCTGCCGGTCGAAGTCGAGCAACGGGTAGAGGTTCGAATGCGCCGTCAGCAACGGCTCGACGGTGAAGACCCGCTGCAACTATCCGCCGTGATCGGGGAAGCTGCGCTCGTCCAACAGATCGGCGGACCAGGCGTCCTTCACCAGCAACTACTTCACCTTGCCGACGTCATCGAACGCCACTCTGAAACGATTGACGTCAGGCTCATGCCTTTCACCGCCACCGAGCGCTCCATCTTCAGCGGGGCAACGTTTCATCTTCTCGACTTCGCTAACCCGCGCCTGCCGACACTCGCTTGGCATGAGTCGACCGTCATCGGCGAACTTCTCGAGGATCGAGACACCGAGACCCGAGTCCGCGATCTGGGTGTCATCCACGATCGAGCTATGTCGCAGGCGCTCAGCCAGGAAGCCACCTTGGACCGCGTGAAGGCAATCGCCCGTGGGATAAAGTCGACAATATGAGCAAGTCGGATTCCACATGCACTGCAGGCTGGTTCAAGTCCTCTCGATCATCGGAAACCCAGTCATGTGTCGAAGTCCGATTCAACGGCAACAGCGTGCTTATCCGCGACAGCAAATACACCGGCCCCGGACCGACGCAGCCGATCGTGTCCGTTTCATCCACGTTGTGGCCCGGCTTCCTCGACCAGGTTTTGAGCGCGAACTCGGGCGGGCTGAATGAAGGCGTGGCGATCTCCCTTCACCAGGACGGGGGAGCCACGATCTCCGGCCAAGGCGTGGCACTGATCTATAACGCCGACGAGTGGGATGCCTTCGCCAAGGGCGTCGCGGACGGTCAATTCAACCGCAGCTGAGCCGAATCCCAGCGGTCCCGTTTCGTCAGCGCGTCGAAACGGGACCGTTGTCGTGTCGTCGCCCCTGAGCGTCGCCGTCGCTCACTGCAGCCGCCGGAATGGAACCTATGAGTATGGGGGGAACGGTGTTGGTCACCGAATCGGATTACAACGATCGCACGACGTGGCCGGTTCGTGGCGCGCGAACGATAGTGAGCTTGTTGACAGTGGTGATTGCGCTGCTGACTGGCTGTTCTCACGCCGTCGGCGGCCTGGCGCTTCCCGAGCCCGCTGATCCGGCAACGGCGGGCTATCGGCGCGCGTTGTCGTCGGAGCTGCAGGCAGACATGGCGCTGTCGGATCGTATTCGCCAGGTGGACGCATGCGCGCTCATCAACGAGGCGGCGATCAAGACGATCGGCGCGTCTTCGTACTTCGGCCCAGGCCAGCACTTCGACGAATGCGAGGTCCACTACTCCCCCTCGATCGGGCCGAAGCACCTCTTCGAGGTCTACATCCAAGTCGGTGTCTCTGACACCGTGAGCCCGCAAACCATGGTCGATGGCGTCCCGGTGCGAATCAGGCGAGGCGGCGATGCCTGCTCGGCGAGCGTGCCTCATCAGCTGGGGGGCGTGACCTATTACTTGATGGGGACCGAGGGTGTGGAGACATGCGACGAGCTGCTGCCATTCGTCCGAGCGACGCTACCTTTACTGAAATCACCTGCACCGCAACGCAATAACTCGAAGCTATCGATCAACACCCGGTTGGCGAACATGGACCCGTGCGCGGTGCTGTCGGTGCTGAGCAAGGACCGCCCCCGACTGAAGGTCACCCCGAACATGCGGCCCTACTGGTGCGAGTTCCTGCTCGACAAGGACGACGACACGACCTGGCAATCCTGGGTATCGACCCAGAAAACCCTCGAAATGCTTGACGGCGCACGCAAATACAACCCTGGGGAGGTCGTGCCGCTCACAGGTCCCGCCGTCGCCCGCATCAGCAGCACCAGCAGAGCCACGAGCACCGCCGGATCCTGTTTGCTGGACGTCTACCCTGACACGGGGCAGACGCCGCACGTCCGCAATCTCGACAAAACCAAGCCAGAACGGTGGGTCGATGTCGTCGAGATCAGCACCCGAGGGGGCTGTGTCAACGCCCTGAAGTCCGCCGCGGTGTTCGTCGACCTCTACAACGCTCGATAACGGACCAGCCGAGTCCGCACCGTCTTGTCCTCGGCGAGAGAGCCTGTCGCCGACCGACTCCCCAATCCAGATGCGCCGCCGCGACACAGACGCGTCGTTATCGGGGCTCCTGCATCGCCCGGTTCTGCCCCCACGATCCCGGGTGGCCGTTCTCGACGTGGAGCTGTCGAAACTGCGAGAAGTGCTGGCCGCCAACGGAATCGCCGAAATCAGCCGCGAGACGCTGCGCAAGATTTTGAAGGCCGAGGGGGTAACGTGGCAGGCGGTCAAGACCTGGAAGGCTGGTACCGACCCGGAATTCACGGCGAATATGAACCGGATTCTCGATCTCTTCGACCACCCGCCCGCCGACGGGCGCGTGATCTGCGTGGACGAGTTCGGGCCGTTGAATCTGCAACCCCGCGCCGGCCGTGGCTGGTTCCGGCAACGAAGACCGAAACGGTTGCGCGCGACCTACCATCACACCCGCGGTGTGCGACACCTGCTCGGGGCCCTGGATCTGGCGACTGGGAAGATCCACTGCCGGATCCGAGATCGCAAGCGATGGACCGAGTTCCTGGCATTTCTGAAATCCCTACGGGCTCGCTGGCCCGGCTTGATCGAGCCATTGAAGAACCAGTACGTCCAAGCCAGAGCGTCAGCACTCGAACCCAAGGAGTCGCTCGCCCTGATCAAGCAAGTAGAGGGTGAGTTAGGCTAATTACGTGCGCGTGGGCTGGTTTAAGTCATCGTTCTCTGGCTCCGAGCACACATGTGTCGAGGTGAAGTTCGACGCTGAACGGGTGCTCATCCGTGACAGCAAGTACACCGGTCCTGTCGACGACCAGCCCGTCGTTTACGTTCTGTCTGCACAATGGCCTGTCTTCCTCGACCTCGTCCTGAGCGCCAAGTCCGACGAGTTGGGAGAAGGCGTGGCGATCTCCCTCCATCGGGACGGCGGAGCAACGATCTCCGGCCAAGGCGTAGAACTGGTCTACAACGCCGACGAGTGGGATGCCTTCGCCAAGGGCATCGCGGACGGTCAGTTCAACCGCAGCTGAGCCGATCCCAGCGGCTACTGGACGATCACCTGTACGCGACGGGTCCGACGAGCATCGCACGATCGAGGATTTCCGGGGTGAACCGCACCTGGGTGAGCTTCGCGGCCAAGGCGAAAGCTCTCGGCAAGGCAGCAAAGTAGTCGTCGTCCGAATCACTCTCGTCCCAGTCGTACTCGTCGTCGCAATCATGCTCGTCGTCCCGCTTGTCCAGCGTCATGCCGAGTTCCCGCATGAACCCGTTGAGCCGGTCGGGCTCGGAGCCGTATCGAATGTAAGGGCACTCCAAGGGGTGGTAGCCCGTGACAATCGTGCCGTCGATCGCGTACGCGAGGCTGTCTTCGGCGTAGTCGTGCCGAGTGATGGCCAGTACCTCACAATGACGCGACAATTCGGCCAGGACATCGGGGAGCGTGGCCATCCACCCGATCGGCTCGATGGCCACGCTCCACTCACCGACCTGCACGACACCCACGGTGCCTCCCCCGGATCCTCCGCCGGTCTTGACGGAGAACTCGCTGGCCTGCTCCATGAGCTCATCGAAGCCCGATTCCTGGCCGTGGTCCTCGCCGCGGCTGAAGCGGCGCACCACCTCCGACGGGTCGAGCCCGCGGAAGAAGGCTACGGTGAAGATCTCGTCCAGCGGGCAGTCACCGCCGTGGAGCCACTGGAATGGGGCCAAGGGGTCGGAAGTCGTCATAGCGTGCATGATGGCAGGTGTTACCGACAATCGGCGGCCTCGTTTCTTCCTCCGCCAGAGGACAATTCGAGACACCGCGCTCATTACGGCTTTGCCTTGGCGTAGAGGCTGACGGCCCGTTCCCGTTCTGTCGCGATTTGCATCCTCCGTCGAGCCATGGCTTCCGCGGGATTGTCGCTGGACAGCACCGCGCGGTGAATGGCGGCGGCGTCGTCGACGGCTTCACGCGCACCCCGGGCAGCGGCAGGGGGCCGCGCGGCACTGACGTCACTCGGCCTGAATGTCCTCGACGCCATCAGATCCCGAACCCCGCCGACCAACTCACTGTCCCGAGGAAATGCCATCGAACTGAGACAAACCCTCGCCGCGAAGACCTGAGACAAACCGGAAACACCGAGGTCAGCCAACCAGCACATGCCACGAATTTTGAGACCATACACGCGTGGCGGAATCTCAGAACGTTTTACGGTGACACGGCGGATCCACCACGGTTCTGAGATTCCGCACTCGAGACCGGAGTTCACCATGGCCATCAATAAGATCCAGTTCGACATACAAGTCCAGTTCCCCCACCCCCGCCGCTGGCTCCTTGCTGGCATCCTCCCGATCGTGCGACGCGACCGGGTCGTCCCACGTATCGACGGTGTGCCGCTCACCGATCTGATCGACAGATTCGAACTCGACGCAGGTATGCAGCCCGCAGGTGGGGCATACGGTGGCCTCATCCCGGCGTACTCTCAGTCCCTGCGGATGGACGACCATTTCCACGGAAGGTCCACCATGGCAACGGGATCGAAGACACCCGTGCTCGTGTGTGAATGCGGTGAGTGGGGCTGCTGGCCACTCCTGGCCGAGATCACCGTCACCGACGACCTTGTGATCTGGGACTGCTCCGAACAACCCGGTCGCCGAACACGCGACTATGGCGCGTTCGGTCCATTCCGGTTCGACCGCAACCAATACGACGACGCTGTACGGGACCTGAGTAGGCCAATCAGCTCAGACATCGCGTGAATACGATTCGCCGTATGTCCCGCTGCTCGCATCTCGCGATGCATACTCGTGCCGCTTGTCGAGCGATCACCCGGCGGAGGTTGATCGACCAGCGGTGTGGCGCGATGCCGTGACAACGGACGAAGCTTGAGAAATCGCACCGAATTGAGACTGGCAACGACCGCCGCGACGTGAGTCAAACCGGAAACGGCCGGGTCAGTCAGCCACGACTTTCCGGACCCTACGCGTCCCGTTTCGCCAGCGCGTCGAAGCGGGACCGTTGTCTTATCGGCGGCCTGGCCCGGATTGGGACAGCGCGAATCCGATGGAACCGTTCGGGCGCCGCCCGCGTCTGAAGTAAGTAGGCGAGTTCGACAGCGACACATGCTCATCCGTCATGGGCCGATGCGGCCGTGAACATCGGAGTGTCAGCGGTCGCGTTGTTATAGTCGCCAGGAACGAGCGAGGCGATGAGCCAGGAGGCGGGGGTGCGCATGCGGACTATCGCGGGAGCGTTTCTGATGACAAGCGTGCTGGTGGCAGGCCCGCTGCTGGCGGGGTGCGGATCATCGGGTGATGGTGGTGCGACGGCTGCGAGCACGACGACTACATCATTGGCAGATATCGACGTGCCGCGCGGATACGACCCATGCAAGGACATCCCGGCGAGTGTGTTGGACTCGGAGAAGCTGCATGGCCAGAACCTGGATAACACCGACGCATCGGGAGGTGTCAAGTGGCGCGGCTGCTCGTGGATCCGTTCGAACGGATACGCAGCGAGTATCACGACAACGAACCTGACGGTCGAGATGGTGCGTAACAAGAACTTCACAGACGCCCGTGAACTCGCTATCGAAGGACGCCGGGCGATTTCGACGCGCCAGGTCGAGGAACACCCGGACGCCGTGTGCACGATCAACGTGGAGATGAAGGGCGGCAGTCTGGAGTTCTTCCTGAGCAACCCGCCATCGCGAAGCGAGACCGGGAAACTCGACACCTGTGAGCTTGCCCGGACCCTGGCGGAGAAGATCGTGCCCACTATCCCCGCGACCGCATAACCGCAGCGCTCGGGATCGATATCGACTGGGAGGGAAGGAAAGACATGGGTGACGATAACGCGGTACCTCGGCCACTGGCGAACCTGATGACCGAGGCCAAGGAGGGCCGGTTACGGGTGCGGATGGAACCGGAGGAATTCGTTTACCTCGATCGCGACTGTGAGTTCTTCAAGGACCAGATCCAGCAGATCCAGCTAATCATGGACAAAATCTCTCGGCAGGACCGCTGGGGTCTGGGCGAGGACTACCAGACCAAAGACGGCAAGAGACTGGTATCCGGAGAAACGATGGTCTCGCGCTTCCGCAAGAAGGCCCGCAGCTCCGACAACAACGACAACAGCGTCTACGCCGTCATGGAATCCCACTACAACATCGTCGAAGACATCCAAAACATGTTCCGCGCCATCCGGGAACAGTTCAGCCAAGCCGACTCGGCCTGGGCCGCCCGCTACACCGACCTCGAGGCGAACCTCCCCCAACAACAGCCCGCACCGCAGCGGATGTTCTCCTTCCCGTTCCCGAGAGCGTAAGTGAAATCCCATGACTGGCAACGAGCCCAAGCAGATCCCGGGCAACGGGGAGAACACGAAGGCCTGGTCGCATGGCGACATCAAGGACGCCTTCGAGACGCTGAACGCGGGCAATGCCTACCAGGCCGCGGTGCAGTACTCGAATGCGGCCACCTATTGGGATCAAGGTGTGGAGACCTTCGCCCGTTCGGTGCTCAACTCGATCGCACAGGCGTGGGAAGGCGCAGCGGCCGAATCGGCCAAGGACGCGATCAAGCGGTATACCGATGACGCTCGCAAGCTCGAGCCCGCCCTGACCCAGCTATCGCAGCAGATCGAATACTCCGCGAATTCGATTGCCGACACCCGCAAGGCAATTCCGGGCTACGCCGATCATTCCTGGACCGCGAACATCTGGCCGCCCCGCAAACACGAAGAAGAACGCTCCCGCAACGACGCCGAAGAGGCCGCACGGACGGCCATGAATACCAACTACGTCAATCGCTACGCCGAATATGACACCCAGATTCCGGTGCTGCCGACCGGGCTGAATCCGACGCAACCACTGGACATTCCGGCACCACGCCCCGGCGAAGGCCCCGGCAACGGTGGCGGGAACAACAATGGCGGCGGCTCCGGCCCGACCGGCGACGGTAACCCCGGCGGCACGGACGGCGAGGGCAAGGACGGCCAGGGCAAGGACGGCACGACCGAAACCGGAGAAACAACCGGCGACCAGACCACCCCCGAGTCATCCACCACCTCCCCGAACACCACCTCGACCACACCCACGGGATACAGCCCGACAACCACGGATCCGTCCACGCTCGAATCCACCAAGACCACGCCGTCGGGCGTCGGCACCCCGAGCACCACCGGAACCCCTGGGATTCCCGGCGGCACGGGCAACACCACCGGTTCACCTGGCCGCAGCATCCCCGGTATGCCAGCCACAACCGGCACCTCCGGCACCAGCCCGACGACCACCGCGGCCGCCGCCGCCCGCGGCATGAACGGCATGCCGGGCATGATGGGCGGCGCGGGGCGCGGCGGCAAGTCCGAGGACGAGTCCACCCACCAGACGCCCGACTACCTGATCAACCAGGCCAACACCGACGAACTGATCGGCGATATCCCGAAGACGGTGTCCGGCGGGGTGATCGGCGGCGACCCCAGCACCTGACAGGCAAAACCCTGGTCGCCGTACACCCTTGTCTCACCGCAAAGAATCGGTGCATGGCGCGATAGAGGTGGGTGCGCACCAAGAACCAGCGGTGCCGGATCTCCGCACCACCTCGATCAGCATCCGGCACGACTCGAATGGACCGTGAATGGCCGAATGGACTTGGGACCCCGATGATTTCGCTGCCCTCTGGTACAGCGAGGCGAACGACCGGTTCCCCAACCCGCTGCACTACCGCAGCCGCTTCTCGCTGCGTGACGACTTCGCCGCGCACCGCCTCGCGGTGTGTGCCCGATACGACCGCGACGAATTCGAGCACATCCAACTCGCCGTGCACACCCTCGCGAACTCTGATCTGCGCATCGAAATCCTCGGTGGCACAACCAAACACAGGGCCGGTGACGGCACCGTGAAGATCTACCGCATGGTCGGTGCCCGCACCCCCGAGCACGCGGTCACCCTGTTCCAGTCCGCAACGACAGACGAGGACGGCCAGATCAGGCTGCGCACCGGCAGGCCGGAAACCCTCGCGATCGACCTCGCCCGTGCCATCCCCGCCTGCGCATCCGGCAGCCACGAACCCGCCACCTTTCACCCCGAGGATCTGCGCCCCCGCCGCGATACCTACTTAGAGGACGTGGCCCGCAGCACCCCGCGCGAACGATACGAACGCCTCGTACACCGCCCCGCCGACGGCGGCGGCACTGCCGGCCTGATCACCGGCCCCATCAACACCCTTTCCGAACCCCGCCACGTCCTGCGCTGGCACGACATCACCGACGACGGCCGCTACACCGAGATCCACGGCCCGCACATCACCGTCCGGCCCACCACCCCCGCCGACCTCGCAGCCACCTTCACCACCTGGATCAACCACACCCTCGAACACCTCCACGAATCCGAGGAATACACCAGATAGGTGGTATGAAAGCCCATTACAATAGACCGCCTCACTGGGAGCCGTACCTCCCGCATTACCCTCGACTCGCAGATCCGTTCGAGGTCGGCGGACCTCATTTCGACAATGGTGAACAGCCCGTTGGCCACGTCCCGGACAAAATTCAGCTCAGTCATGGTGCCGCGGCGGCTTTCCAGTAGGAGGCACACCTCCGTAGACACGGGTGCGGGCACCAGCAGCGGGCCGAGAGCGTTCTCGAGCAGATCCCGCTCGAGCAGATCCCGGCATACCACGTGCAGATTGTCACGGTTGTTCATCAGGGCCACAAGCGGCTCCGTGTCGACAACGATCACTCAGCCGTGCGCCGGTCGAGTTCTTCCCGAACGATCTCCTTCGCCCGTTCCGTCCAGGTCTGGTCCACCGCTGAACGTTCCTGCGCAGCTGAACTGACGACGAGCCGTCGGCCGTACCAGCTGACGAAGAAACGCCGTCGCGGCCGGCAGTTGATCATCAGGCACGGCTTCAGCCAGCCGAACGAGTTCCTCATGGGTGGCGCGCATGGTGACTAGCTGTAGTTCCGCCGAGCCCACCGCAGACCGCCGCGCCAGCGGGTTCTTCTCCAAGGGCGTCGCAGACGCACTGTCTGTCACGATGTCGCCATCCTCCGACGGGCCGATGTGTACACTCCATTCGGAGACCAGAAGGGGGAGTCTGATGTCCTTTCATACCAACAAGTTTCAGGGCCGCCTCGGTGATGGGCGAGTGATAGTTCGAACCAGGGTCATTTCGGCTGGAGCGCCGCGAGGTCGGCGTGGTTGACTTCACAGTTGACCCGGCCAGTATTGCCGGATTCGAATTGGATTTGCAGGATCTGGGAACAAACCTTTCATCGAACGCCTCCCGCCTACTGTCCGCGGTAACCCTTCCCGTCGGCTCGACTGGGCTCATGGCCACTCTCGCAGCGTCGTTCGACAAGTTTCAGAATGCGATCTCCGCAGCGCAGAGCACTGGCCTGACGACCATCGGCACCCTCGGCACGAACCTTTCCACGGCGGTAGCCACATACCAAGCGGTCGACGATACGAACGCGAACGCGATTTCCGCAGCATCAACGAACGTCTTCGCGAACGCGGGCACCACTGGCTCATCTGGCGCTACCCAAGGCGTCACCCGATTCAGTGGTCTACAACTGCCCAGTCTGCCGGAGGTTCCGGAGAACCAGTACACGGTCCGCCAAGTGGTCACTTCGGCTATCGACCAGATCTCCGTCTATGACGGACCGTTGAACGCGGCGATCGGTATCAAACCAGCGGCGGACTACCTCACGCCATTGGTAGCGGACTGGGAGGCATTGCAAACCATAGGCAAGCGGATCGGTCTGCTCGGCATCAATGACTACGTCACCTCAGAGAATCTCATCAGCGGCACCAGATGGTTGCAAAGTAGCTGGTCCGGCGATGCTTCGCTGGCATTCGGAGCAAGCGCGAACGGCCTCGGGCAATCAGTTGCCGAGCGAAGCCTCGATCTGGATGTGGTGTCGAAGATCGTGGAGAACGCCGGAGCTTGCCTGGAGCGACTGGTTTACAACCAGGCGATGGGTCTCAGTGGCGGACTCCTGCGGTCGATGAGCTTTTCCGACGCTACGTTCCCGCTCGGCGTGTGGGCACAGTTGATCAATAGTCCCATGCAGGAATCCATCAGATCGGAGATAACCTCGGCCGTCGATTCGCTGAAGAAGTCCGCGGAGTCGCGGAAGAGCGCGATGGCGACGATGATCGAGAAGATTTCGCAGGCACTGGACTATGCGCCCCAGCGAACAGCACCTGCATACAACACGAGTGAGTTCGAAATTCCGGACAAGGTCGTAGCGGATTCAGGTGTTACGAAGTTCGGATTCGGAAATAATGTGTGGTGGCAGGAAAGCAATGCCTCCGCCATGTGACACATCAATTTCGATCAGTCACTCTACATTTGCACCGGGTCGCACCACAGCTATGGCCGGAAAGAGCTGATGACACCACAGATCCCTGGCATGCCGATGCCACTTCCACCTACCGACCCCGGGGCCGGTCCGTATAATTCTCAGCCGTGGTATAGCCGTGCCGATGACATAGCATTCGCGAAAGTAGCACTCGCCGCGGCACTGGCTGCAGATGCTAAAGGACTGACCCACGCATCAGCCCATATGCGCCACTACCTCGGTAACACCGGCAGTGACCTCGCGCTCGATCCGGATCAGATCGAGCAAGACGATCCAAAACTGAAGCAGCTCATCGACCAAATTGTCTCCGAGTCTGTCCGAGGAATCGCCAGCGACGCCGGAAACTATGATAAAACTGTTCAGTTCCAGTCGTCATGGGATTCGGATCATACATTTGATAAAGATGATCAGCGGGACTGGTTCCTGGCGATAGGTTCAGTGCACGTTGCCGCCTGCGGAGCAGCCACGGTTAATAAACCGGAAACCGAAGGCGCGCAACCACGTGTCTCCGTCTATTTTCAGTCTCATCTATTCGACCGCTACAACTGGGATGGAACCAACAAAAACGATACGAAGAAGACCGAAATTCTCGGAATAGAAGTAGGCGATGTCCAGCTAGGCGGCTTGCATACGGCCGGAGTGGCGAAGGAATTCAACATGATCGGTTCATCGGTGATCAAGCTCTACGAGGGGGTTGTGCCCACCGGCGGTTCTCTCGACTTGCCAACCGGGCCCGAAAGTCGCAAAGACACCCACACCGATCCGACCCGGTGAGGTTCCTTATGACAAGGCGGCCCCGGTGGGCACTACTTGCCCTGATGGTGACGATATCGCTGGCCGGCACCGGATGCGACAGCGCCATCGATCGCGCGGTACCGGGACCGCAAACCGTGACCTCGACCAGTCCGGAGCTGGTGAAAGAAGCGACCGAATTCGGTGGGTGGGTGCTTCCCGATAACGCGAAGATCCTCCTCGTAAGAAAGGAGATCGTACGCGACAGAAAATATCTGATGGCTGTGGAGATGTCTCCCATCGACTTGGCATGGATGCTGGAGAGGTCTGGATTCAGAGCCGACTTCCGGAAGCGGTACCCACCGATTGCCGATGTGACGATTGCCGGGCCCGATCTGACAACCTCGCCGAATGTTCAGTCGGCACAAGATGTGTTTCAGTCGCCTACGGGAGTGGGGATGTTCCGCAATGTCCTTGTCGACGAACGCGATACGGATACTCGTATAGTCCACATCGCGTTCCGTGGGGTCTGAAAACCGGTCGACACAGGACTACGCGCCAACTAACGATATCTTGGCATCTGCTTGGGCCGCCGGTAACACGGTGGCATTCAACGGACGGGCAGGTCACGGTTGTGGTCAACGCGCGTTCACGCTGGACAGGGCGGGGATCTGGGCACGCATCCGAGACTCGTCCGATTGCACCAGCGAATCGATCGCATGTGCTTGTCGCAGCGCTGGCACCGGGTCAGTGCCCAGCGCGGTCCGCAATAACCCTTCTGCGGTGAACAGCGTCATTTGAGTGTCATCGGTACTCTGCTGCGCCGTGCCTTCGGCATACTGCGGTAGAACCCCGTTACGCCTTCGCGGCCATACCGCTCGCGAATCTGTTTCAGCTGCAAGAATTCGATCGGCCACCCGTCACCGACCGCGCCGCCGAGAAAGAGCCCCGCGCCCGGTCGAAGACCGTCCTGCAATCCACCACGAGACATCATCATTGCGCATCCGTCGTACCCAGATTCCAGTGCCTCAGCTGGACGGGCGTATCCGCACCATGCCGCAAGCAGTCGATCAGACAATCGAATGCGTTGCCGGACAACGGATTAGCGTCAGTGCTGGGTATTCGGCATTGCTATGCGGTTCGACGGCACTGCTGCGCGAGACCGTGAGTCGGGACCGAACCAATACGGGCTCGCGGCCTATTCGGTTGCTCATCGACTGGGCTGGGCACAGCGGAAACGGGCAGGTCACGCTTTTAGTCAAGGCGCATTCACGCCGGAGTGGCCGGTCCTATCCTGGAGGTAGGTGCACGACAGTCGGGTGGAGGCTGGCATGGATCACGCACGCATTCTCCGCACCGTTCTCGGGGTGACGGCCGGGTATTTGATGGTGCTCGGATTCTGGCTGGGCTGGCTGCTACCGCATACGCCGCCGGGGACCGAGCCCTACCAGATCGTCGCGCTGGTCGGCCTATTCGGATCGTGTGTCGGCATAGGCATGCTGCTGACCGCTCGGCCATCGCGGGCGGATCGGCAGCTGTGGCGGCACGGGCTGGAGGGGTGGGCGACCATCGAGGGCGCGCATACGCTCGAGCGCACCGATCATCACACCGAGCTGACCGAATTCGATCTGGAGCTCGTTGTGCCGGGATCCGAAAGTTACCATGGCACCATCGTTTTCGATGTCACCCCGGCCGATAAACCGCGCCTCGCGGTCGGCGAGACCATCTCCATCCGGGTCGATCCGCAGAATCGCGATCGGATCATTCTCGTTCTGGGTCGATAGCTTTCGCGTGTGCGCGCGGATCGGCCAACAGGTACTGCGCCGCCGCGTAGGTGGCCAGAATGACACCCTCCGTGATCCGCCGCGAACGCTCGCCGCGCGCGAACAGCCGACGCAACACGATCAACCCATCGGAAACGGTGAACAGCAACGCACCGAGGCCGAGCCGACTACGTGGATCGGTGCTCGGAATATTCAGTCCGGCAATGTTTTTCGCGCCCGGCGCCAATCCGGGATCGGAAGCGAGCACCGCCGCACTGCCCAGCGTCGCACCATAGGCCGTCAGCGCAGGCGCGACCGTTGGCGCCTTGGTCCGCATCAGCGCCGCCGCGCCGAGCCAGGCCAGCACGCGGGGAACGGCGATCTCCGGACGCGGCCGCCCACCGCGGCGCCACCACAGCACCGAATATCCGGTCTGCATCACCGCGAACGAGGATGCGCCCGCAATCAGCCGCCGATCATTGTCCGGCTCGATCAACAGCACATCACCGATGGTCGCGGCACCGAGCGAACCCAGCAGAACCGTCCGATCGACCGGATCCGATACCGCCCGATCGGTGGCCACATCCGCCGCCAACAGCGGCATCAACAGCGGCTTCGCCACCCACTGCACCTTTTCCCGGCCGGTGACCGCGCCGTACACGGTTGCCGCCGCGGCCGCCAGGAACGCGGCTCGGAATGGACGCTGCACATCAATCACAGTCGAAGCTCGGCTCTTTCGGGGCGGGCGGCAACGTAACCACTTGGCCCGCATAGCTCAAACCAGCGCCGAAGCCGAGCAGCAAGGCAATCTGACCACCCTTGGCCTTACCGGTCACCAACATCTCCTCCATCGCCAACGGGATCGAGGCGGCGGAGGTATTGCCGGTGTTCTCGATGTCATTGGCCACCGGGACGTCATCGGCCAACCCGAGGTTCTTCTTCATCAGCTCGTTGATGCGGGCATTGGCCTGATGCGGAATGAAGACCTCGATATCGTCGGTGGAGACACCGGAGACCTCGAGCGCCGAGGCCAGCGCGCGCGGCAAAGTGACCGCCGCCCAACGGAATACCCGCGGCCCCTGCATCCGCAGCGACATCCGGCCGAGGGGCTCGACGGCCGGATCGGTACCCTGCATCCGCTGTGCCTTCTGCATATATTCGAGGAAGTTGATGTCCTGCTCGATCGCCGAGGCATTCTCGCCGTCGCTGCCCCACACCGTCGGGGAGATGCCGTTCTCCTCGCTCGGGCCGACCACCACCGCGCCCGCACCGTCGCCGAAGATCATCGCGGTGCCGCGATCGGTCGGATCGAGTCCGACCGTCATCGTCTCCGCACCGATGAGCAGCACATACTCAGCCGATCCGGAGCGGATCAGGTCGGCGGCGACGCCGAGGCCGTAGCCGAAGCCGCCGCAGCCGGAGGTCAGATCGAAGGCCGCGATACCGTTCATCCCTAGGTCATTGGCAACCTTGGGGGCGCCGTGCGGAGTCAGCGTCAACCAGCTCGAGGTGGCCAGGATCAGCGCGCCGATCTTGGAGCGGTCGATGCCACTGTTGACGATCGCCCGCTCGCCGGCGGCCGCCGAGATCGACTGCAGCGTCTCGTCACCGCTGATCCACCGGCGGTTGCGCACACCGGTGCGCTCGTAGATCCACTCCGGGGTCGAGTCGAGAACCTCGCACACCTCTTCATTGCTGACCAGGCGTTTCGGACGGTAAGCACCAATGCCGAGCATCGCGACATTCGAACGGCTCTTATTTACTGCAATGCTCACCACAGCTAACTCACACGACCCTTCACTGTCTCTAACGCCTCGATGCGCTCGACGGATGCGTCCTGTTATCGAGTCGCACCACTGTCAGCGTTTCAGAGCTCTGCGAAACTCCAACCACCAGCGATAGCGACCCTGGACCGTATTCGCAGCTTAACCGAGGGCCAGATCCTTCAATCCCAGGATGGACCGATACTCCAAGCCCTCGGCGGCGACCACCTGATCGGCACCGGTCTCCCGGTCCACCACGGTCGCGACGCCGACCACGGTCGCACCGGCATCACGCAGTGCGCGCACGGCGGTCAGCGGCGAATTTCCGGTGGTCGTGGTGTCCTCGACGACGAGCACCCGCTTGCCGACGATGTTCGGGCCCTCGATCTGGCGCTGCATGCCGTGCGTCTTGGCGGCTTTACGCACCACGAAGGCGTCGATCGGGCGACCGGGTGCGTGCATGACGGCCATCGCGACCGGATCCGCGCCCATGGTCAGCCCGCCGACGGCCTCGAAATCCCAGTCCGCGACCAGTTCGCGCAGCAGCTTGCCGATCAGCGGTCCGGCACTGTGGTGCAGGGTGGCGCGACGCAGGTCGACGTAGTAGTCGGCCTCCTTGCCCGAGGACAACGTGACCCGGCCGTGCACGACAGCGAGCTCGCGCACGAGTGCGGCCAATCTGTCGCGATCGTCCGTCGAAACGGCCGCCTTGTTCGCCTGGTCGATCATGTCTGTCAAGTCCTTCCGCGTGCGTTGAATATGCCGCGATTGAGTCGGGCCGCCAGGGCTCGCGGGATCATCCCGGCGGCGGTGGTGAGCACTTTGTACTGCACACCGGGCACGCTCAGTACCCGGTTCTTCTCCAGGTCACGTAGCGAAACGGCGACCACCTTGTCGACGGTCAACCACAGCTGTTTCGGCAGCGAGGACATCTCGATACCGGCCCGCTCATGGAATTCGGTATGCACGAATCCGGGGCACAGGGCCTGGACCTGGACCCCTGTTCCCGCCAGTCCGCCCGCCAACCCCTCCGTGAAGGATACGACGTAGGCCTTCGAGGCCGAGTAGGTGGAGCCGCGTCCAGGAATCAGACCCGCGACGCTGGCCACATTGACGATCGAACCCTTCGCGGCCGCGATCATCGACGGCAGCGCGGCCCTGGTGATCTGTACCACCGCCGTGACATTGACATCGAGTTGCGCCTGGACCGCCGCGGGCGGCTGCGTCCAGAACTCCCCCGACTGGCCGAATCCGGCATTGTTGACCAGGAATTCGATGCCCTCGGCGGCGCGTGCCAGCACCCGATCCCGATCCTCGGCGTCGGCCAGATCGGCGACCAGCACCTCCGAACGGGTGGCGAATTTGCGCTCCAATTCCGCGGCCAATGCATTCAGCCGCTCCTTATCGCGGGCGACGAGCACCAGGTCATAGCCGAGTGCGGCCAGGCGCATCGCGAATCCGTGCCCGATACCGGAGGTCGGTCCGGTGATCAGGGCGACGGGGCGGGTGGCACCGGGCAAGCGTGTGGGCGGGGCGCTATGCCCGCTCACTGCGGCACGGGTCCCTGATACGGGCGGAATCCCGGGTGGAACGGACCGCCGGGCGGTCCCGGTCGGTGCTCATCCGATGGCCACTCGTCCGCATCCGGCTCGGAGCCGCTGGGCTCGGGCGTGGCGGGATTGCGCTGATCCGGACGGTCCTGCGGCCAGTCGTCCTCGGTTTCCGCTGCCCAACGCTCGTCTCGGGCCCGCGAACGAGAGTCCGGGACAACGGCGAGACTGGGTCGGCGCGGCGGCTCCGGGGTTACCGGGTCGACGGCCGGTTCGTCGTCGTAGTAGTCGTCGTCGTGCTCCCGGTACTTCGGCCGGTCGAAATCGTCCTCGTCATAAGACGATTCGTCATAGGCCGAATCCGCGTCGTCGAAGTCCGCGCCCTTGCGCAGATCCGCCGACGCGACCCGCGCGGCCACCGGAGGTTCGGTCTCTTCCCGATCATCCGAGCGCGACTTGCGCGGATGTGGTCGCCCCGGATTGTGACCGCCGGAATCCTCCCCGCGCACATCGCTCTCCGGCGGCAACACATGCAACAGACCGGACAGGCGAAGCACCGCATCGATGGCGATCTCCCAATCCTTGGCCACCGTCCCGACATTCAGCATGCCGAGGGTCCAGTTGCCCTCACTCCACAACATCTGCACGGTGTCGGGTAGCGATTCGATGAAGGCGACCATGCGCTGGTCGACGGCGTGCCTGGCGATCTCCGGATTGGTGGCGAACACCACCCGGTCCCCGATCGCGCCGAGCAGCTCCAGATCGGCATCCTTGGGCGGGGACGCGGTCTTGAGCCGCATATCCACATCGATATCGGAGCCGATCTGCCTGCGCACCGCGACCAGCGTCGCCGCGTCTTCCAGATCGAAGAGGACGAATTTCTCGCCCTTGCGGATACCGGACACCACATCCACCGCGGATAGGTAGCCGAGCTTGGCCAACGCACCGCGGCGCCACGTCGACGCCAGCGCCGGTTCCACCGACACATAGGTATAGCCCTGAGCCTTCGCCCACACCTGGCGCGCATGACCGGTCCGCTGTCGCTGGACCCGATCTAAATACAGCAGCACGATCGCACCAACCAGCGCGATCGCCGCCAACCCGAACCATATTGCCGTCATCGTCGCCTACCCTATAGAGCCGACAGGGCGATTGCGTATTACTGCCCGCTGATATTTCACCGCGTGCCCCCGGGCAGTGCGGTACTGATGATGATCTTCGCGTCGATCGAACCGTCCGCAGCCTTATCGCCCTGCACCAAGACCATGTCACCGACTCGAAGATCGGATGACTTGGACCCGGTCAACGAGATCACCTGAGTCTTATCGGTGGTGCGCACCGTCACGGCGGATCCCCCCATGGTGTCGAGGGTCAACTGGCCACCGGTATTGGCGGTGATGGTGCCCATGGTCGAGCCGAGGCCATCGATGCCGCCGAGTCCCGGAATGCTCGGGAGGACCTGGGGGGACGACGGATCGGCATGGGGCCTGGTGTGCGGGGGTCGGGCCGCGGACGACGGCAAGGCCGACGTGCTCGCGGCGCTGCTGGACGAGCTGCCCCTACCACCGAGCACCGCACCCGCGAAGACGCTGACCGCGCCGATCAACAGAACCACCACGAGTCCCAAGGCGATCCACAAGCCGGTATTGCGCTTCGGTGGTTGCTGCTCCGGAGGTAGCGGTGCACCCGGCGGTCCGGGCGGATAGCCGGCGCCGGGCTGGCCATACGCACCGACCTGGGTCGGCTCCTGCCACGCGCCACCATCCGGCCCGCCCCACTGGACCTGACTGTCGTACGGCGGGAACTCCTTGGTGGCATTTACCGGCGGCTGCGCCCACGGATCGAATTGCTCGGCGGACGGATAGACCGAGGTCGCATCGCCGTGGCCATACGCCTGGGTGTATTCCACCGAATGCGAGGGCTGCTGAAATCCCGACTTACCCGGCGGACCGATACGTTCCGTCGGCCCATCCTCCGGTCGCTGTGCCCAAGGATCGTTGGGATTACTCATGACCTCCAGGGTAAGCTGTGTTGGTTTTGCCGCGCCTGCGGCGCGGCGTGTTCGCGGCCCCCTTCTGTCTCGCGTCCGAGCCGTCGAGACTCGCGCCTGCGGCGCATGCGCTTCGACGACTCGGACGCGAGACGGGCCGC
>NZ_JBFANN010000057.1:0-22281 GCF_040674855.1 Nocardia sp. NPDC049707
TGGCGGGCCAGGTATCCGGCGGAGAAGGCTCCGGCGTATCCGGCCCCGAGAACGACGATGCGGTGCTTCATGGTTCGCTCCTGTCTGGTTCGCGTGCTCCTTGAACGAGACAGCCCCCGAATTCCTGACAGCACCAACCAGTGATGTGGATCACCCCCTGGGCCCGCTCGGCGGGCCAGCGATCTCGTCGTAAACCAGTGGCGAGCAACTCTGCGCACAGCCGCGACCGCAGGGGATCGGCTGGCTTCCCGTGTCGCGGAACTGCATCCGTGGGATAGTCCGGAGGTGTCCGCGTCACCGCTCGAATGGTGTCTCGACAGCTATGCCGAGTGGTTAGAGCGCACGACAGCCGAGCAGGGATGGGCGCGCATTCGGCTACGGTATGTGCCAGTTCCGAGACCGGTTGCGGCACATCGTCGCAACCTTCGGTAGACGCACGAGAGGCGGCGATGTCGGCCGTGCGCGGGGCGTCACCCGTGCCGCCCGGCATCCACTACCGCAATGGCGCCTGGTCGGCGTGGTCGATGGTGACCTGACCGGTGCGCAGATACGTCATCACGGCGTCGTCGACGGCGGCATTGCCGCGACCGAATGCGCCGTGGTCGCCGCCCTCGACCGTGATCAGTGACCCACCGATGGCCTGGGCCATGGCCGGGCCGCCCGCGTACGTCGTCAGCGCATCCCGGCGGCTCTGTAGTAGCAGTGGGCGGGTGCGCAGATCCTTTCCGGTGATCGGTACCGGCTTGGTCACCGGTTTCCAACTGCCGCAGGCAGTTCCGGAGCGGACCAGGTCGGCGCGGGCGTCCATGGCGTTGCCGCCGGAGGCGATGGTGGCGAAGGCCGAGCCGATCAGCTCGTAGCGGCCGCGCACATTGTTCTCATTGCAGGTGATGGCCGAGAAAACGAAGCGGCCGGTGGGATCGGTGCTGGTCGCACCCTCGATGGCGAGTAGCTGGCGGACATTCTTCGGATCGATATTCGCCGCCGCCATCGCCTTGGCGAAGGTCGGCCAGAAGGTGCGGGTGTAGGTGGCGACCGCGGTCGCACCGACCAGCGGCACCTGCGCGGACGCACCGCCGGTGACCAGCAGGCGCACCAGATTCTGCACCTTGCCGGCCTGTTCCATACTGTCGTTGAAGCCGTCGCGGGCGATTTCGGCGAGCGGTTCGGGTAGCGCGCCGGGCAGGTCGGCGATGCTCGCGGGTGGCGGAGTCAGGTTGGCGTACCAGCCGCCGCCCTGGTCGGCGACCAGGCGCGCCCAGTTCTGGTAGACCTGCAGCGCGGTATCACCGAGCCCGTATTCGCCGCTGTGTTCGGCGATCCAGGCGAACAGATCGTCGAGCCGCTGCTTGCCCGCTAGCTGCTGCTGAGCGAACTCCTCGGTCCACACCCAATCGGGATTGACGTTGGAGTCCAACACCATTCGATCCACCCGGCTCGGGAACAACGACGCGTACACCGCGCCGAGATAGGTGCCGTATGACGTGCCGAGGTAACTGATCCGATCCATGCCGAGCGCGGCACGCACCTCGTCCAGATCGCGGGCGGTGCTTTCGGTGGTGATGGTGTCGAGGTAGCCGGGCAGCGCAGCGTCACAGGCCTTCTTGATATCGTCGCGGTTCCCACCGCCGAGCGAAACTTGGTCGCCCTCAGCCGATTTCGAGGCCGCGCTGGCGGTTTGGGAATCGCAGCGCAGCGGCGTGGCCCAGCGCAGTCCGCGCGGCTGCACCGCGACTCGGTCGTAATGCGCATCGAGCTCGGCGGGCATCGAGTCGATCCGACGGGCCCAGTAGTCGAGGGCATCCGCACCGGGCCCGCCCGGATTCGCGACGATGACGCCCCGACGCACACCGGTCGCGGCGATGCGGCTGACGGTGAGTTCGATGCGCGCGCCGCCGGGGTCGGCGTAATTCATCGGGACGGAGACTACCGCGCACTGCACCCCGCGGCCCTCGGTCACCGACGAGTCCGGGCAGGCGCCGAAGGATGCGGCGGGTGCGGCCGTGGCCCAACCCGTCACGATCGATCCGCTGATCAGGCTCGCGGCGGCGACCGTGACCAGCGCTCGCGGAAAACCTGGCGTCCTCATCATGTTTCGTACCTCCGCCGGGCTCTGCTGTATTCGGTTGGCGGCGTTCGCGGATCCGTCCGTGGGTCGAAAGCGTTCGGCACGACCATCAGCATTCTGGTCAGCCGGGCGCCGGTAGACAAGTCGAGCGGCCGATCGACCGCGATTGGCATTGCGGTGCAAACCCCTTCGCACCCACCGGAGTAACGTCGAGCCATGTCGACTGAGGTCCGTAACAACTTCGCGCTGGAACGCTTCGAGATCTACGTCGACGGTGCCATCGCCGGCTACGCCGAATATCAGGACACCGGCGCCGAGCGAGCCTTCATACACAGCGAGCTCGATTCCGGGTACGAAGGCCACGGATACGGACGGGTGCTGGTACAGGCGGCATTGAACGCCTCACGTCAGGAGGGTTTCGGCATTCTGCCGATGTGCCCCCTGGTGCGGCACTTCGTCCAGTCGCAACCGGAGTACATCGCGACGGTTCCGCAGTGGGCGCGCCAAAAGCTCGGCCTGCCGCTGTAGGTCAGTACGCGGCGACGGCTCCGTCGAGTGCCTGCTGCAGATCCGTGCGCACCAGCCGGGCGATCTCCGCGGGCTTGCTCGGCAGCTCGATGATCGGCACCCCGAAATGGAAGCTGGCCGCCTTGGCGTCCGCCTTGGTGACCGGCAGGCTGGGATCGGGTCGCGGCCCATAGCTCAACCCCAGGCTGACCAGGACTGGCTGCGCACCCAGCTTCATGGCGCGGAACGCGATATGCCCGATCCCGCTGCCCACCGTCTGCACCTCGGTGTGGTCGACCTCGTTGCAGGTGCCCTCCGGGAAGACCGCGATGCCGTCGCCGTCGGCCATCCGCTCCGCGCAGATGTCCATCATCCGCTGCCCGGCTGCATTCACCGCCCGCAGGCCGTGGTCCTTACCGCGGAATACCGGGATGCCGCCCATCATGTCGATCTTGCGGCGCTGGCCGGGGTCGACGAACAGTTCGTCCTTGGCCAGCACGCGGACCCGCCCGATCACCGGCCGCAATTCGCTGCGCCAGGCCGTGGCGGCGACGGTGTACGGGTCGGATTCGGAGAGGTGGTTGAGCGCGACGAGCAACGGCCTGCGCTGGCGAATCACCTGGTGCAGTAGCTTTTGAGCACCCTCGGCATAGGTGACGCGCGGATGGTATCGACGCCCGAGAAAGGCGTATGCGCTCCACGCCTGGAGCCGGTTCTGCCGGTGGTCGCGATAGAAGTCGTACACAGTGTCAGCGTTGTCGAGCAGAACCTCGGGCCGTTCCATGGCCACACCCTAACCGGTCCGTTTCGGGGTGTTTGCGCTCCCGGGCGCCCTATGTCCGGGAATACGCCACGCCGCTTGACCGACGAACCGCCCGTGCCAGTGCGATGATGTCGGGGTGGCACGCGCAGATGACCCGGACGATCGGAAAACTCGCGGCGGACACGGTGACCGCAGGCGACGCGATTTCCGGCAGGGCGAGCAGGTGGTGCGCGCAGGCACCCTGCTCGTGTCGGCGACCGAACTGGTCGAGCCGACCTTCCGGCGCACCGTCGTGTACATCATCGAGCACAACGAGGCGGGCAGCCTCGGTGTGGTGCTCAACCGCCCGAGCGATACCGCGGTGCACGACGTGCTTCCGCGCTGGACCGAGGCGGCCGCCGCACCGCGCACGCTGTTCATCGGCGGCCCGGTCAAGCGGGACGCGGCGCTATGCCTCGGCACCGTGCGCGTCGGCGCGTCGATCGCGGGCGTGCGCGGACTGCGCCGCATCGATGGTCGCGTCGTGCTCGTCGACCTCGACGCGGACCCGGACCAGATCGGTCCGCTGATCGAGGGTCTGCGGATCTTCGCCGGCTATGCGGGCTGGACCTTCGGCCAACTCGAGGGCGAGCTGCAGAACAACGACTGGATCGTCCTGTCGGCGCTGCCGTCGGATCCGATCAGCACCGGCCGCCGGGACCTGTGGGCCCACGTGCTCCGCCGCCAGCCACTACCCCTGTCCCTACTCGCCTCACATCCGATTGAACTGGAACGCAACTAGAGACGTGGTCTGCATGAAGGAGGAAATTCCGACATGCGACGAGACAACTGATCTGGCGAGAACATGGGTAACTCGCCGCGTAGGTCCAGAAGTCGACCACCCCCGCAGCCGCCGGCCCGCGACGATGCCCACGAACCATCCAACGACCGGCAAAAAGCGCGGAGAGGCGGGGGAGCAGGTGACGGATGCCCGAAGAACAGGCCGAGCTCATGCGGGTTCTGTATCAGGAACATGCTTCGGCGCTATGGCGATACACCCTCGGTTTGGTTCGCGATCCAGGTCGAGCCGAGGACATCGTGCAAGAGACGTTGTTGCGGGCGTGGCAGCGCCCGCACGTGCTCGATCAATCGACGACATCGGCACGCGCGTGGTTGTTCACGGTCGCCCGCAATCTCGCCGTGGATGAGCATCGCAGCGCCCGCAGTCGGCGCGAATTCCGTACCGACAACCCGCCGGAGCAGGCCGCACCGGATCAGGCCGACCGGGCCCTCGACGGCTGGCTGGTCGCGGACGCATTGAGCAGGCTCAGCGCTGATCATCGCGAGGTGATCGTGCGGGCCTACTACCGAGGCCTTTCCACCGACCAGATCGCCGAGGAACTGGATATCCCGGCGGGCACGGTGAAATCCCGCATGCACTACGGCATGCGGGCGCTACGGCTGGCACTGCAGGAGATGGGGGTGACGAATCAATGACGGATATCGCCGACGACTACTCGACCTGGGATGCACCGTACGTTCTCGGCTCCCTGACCCGCGCCGAACGACGGGAGTACGAAGAGCATCTGGCGGGCTGCCCGGTCTGCCGGGCCTCGGTAGCCGATCTCGCCGTATTCCCGGGTCTGCTCGCCATGGTCGAGCCCGACACCGCGCTGGCCATGATCGAGCCGCCGGAAACGACTGCGGCCGAGGTATATCCCCCCACACAGCTGCTGCCCCGGCTCGCCGATGCGGCCGCGAAGCGCAGGCGGCGCGGCCGGTGGGCGGCCGTCGGCGCTGCGGCCGCGGCGGCCGCGGCCGCGGTGGCCATCGCGGTTCCGGTGGTCGCCACGGTCACCGTGCACGACCGGCCCGCCGCGGAACACGTAGTCGCCGAACGAGTTATGGATCCGCTGGAGCCGACGCCCGTTTCGGCGAGCTTCAAGCTCATCGACCTCGGCGGCGGACAGACCAAGGTGGAGATGACTTGCAGCTACGGGCCGAGCAATCAGAACAACCCGTGGAGGTTCACCGCGAAGGTAAGACGCACTGACGGCACCGAGTCCGAACTCGCCGGGTGGACGGCCGGACCGGGCGACGCGCTGACGATCTCTCGAGTGGCGGACGTACCCCCGGACAAGATCCACAGCGTCGAGATCAAATCCGAAAAGACTGGCGACATCATCCTCCGCGGAACGGTCTGACGCGCCGGAGCGACAGTCGATCCCCCCGCCGAATTCGGTGGGGGGATCGACGCTTTCGGTGATTCAGCGCTTGGCCTGCTTGCGGAAGACCGACATCGACCAGAAGTATCCGACCAGCGCGAGGCCGACGCACCAGGCGATGGAGATGATGCCGTTGTTGCCGATCTCCGTACCCATGAGCAGGCCGCGGATGGTTTCGGTGAGCGGGGTGAACGGCTGGTACTCGGCGAACTGCCGCATCACCACCGGCATGGTGTCGGTGCTGACCAGGCCGCTGCCGAGGAATGGCAGCATGATCAGCGGGAAGGGCATATTGCTTGCGCTCTCCGGACTCGACGCGACCAGTCCCATGCCGACCGCGAGCCAGGTGAGCCCGAAGACGAGCATGGCGAGCAGTCCGAATGCGGCGATCCACTCGACGACATTCGCCGACGGCCGGAAACCGACGAGCAGCGCGACACCGACCATAGCCGCGATACCGAGCAGGGCCTGGATCAATGCCCCGATCACATGTCCGACAAGTACCGAGGACTGCGAAATCGCCATCGTGCGAAAACGATTCACAATGCCCTTGGTGGTGTCGGTGCAGACCGAAACCGCCACACCCGCGGTCAGATACGCTGGGATCATCAACAGCATGCCCGGGGTCAAGTAGTCGATGTAGTGACCGCCGGACGACTTCTCCAGTGCGCCGCCGAAAACGTAGTTGAAGACGAGCAGCAGGATGATCGGCATGAGGATGATGCTGAAAGTCATGCTCGGGTACCGCTTCGCATGAAGCAGGTTGCGCCGCAACATCGTTTTCGAGTCGGCGAACGCATAAGCCATAGTGCTCATGAGTGCGCCTCGCTATCGCTCGGCTCCGTCATGACCACAAACGTGGCTGTGTTCATTGTTCGCTCGCTCATCGCGCAAACTCCTTTTCGGCGGTGGGATGTCCGGTGAGGGTGAGGAATACGTCGTCGAGGGTGGGGGTGTGCACGGAAAGTCCAGCGACCTCGATCTGTTCGTAGTCGAGCCGGTCGAGCACCGCGCGCAGCGATTTGACACCGCCATCGCTCGGGACGGCGAGGGTGAACTCCTCCTCGGCCGCGCCATCGACGACGCGCGCGTCCGGTCCCAATGCCGTTGCCGCGGCGGCGAGTCCGAGCTGATCGGCGAATTCCAGTCGAATATGTCCGCCGGGTATCCGCCGCTTCAATTCGGCGGCCGTGCCCTCGGCGACGATCCGGCCGTGGTCGAGCACCGCGATCCGGTCGGCCAGTTGATCGGCCTCCTCGAGATACTGGGTGGTGAGGAAGACCGTCACGCTGTATTCGTCGACCAGCGTGCGGATCATGTCCCAAATCGCCCGCCTGCTGCGCGGATCCAGGCCAGTCGTCGGCTCGTCCAGGAAGATGATGCGCGGATCGCCGACCAGCGTCATGGCCAGATCCAGCCGCCGCACCATACCGCCGGAATAGGTAGCCGCGGTCTTGTCACCGGCCTCGACCAGATCGAAGCGCTCCAGCAGCTCCGCGGCCAGCCGCTTACTGTCGCGCCGCGGCAGATGATGCAGATCGCCCATCAGGACCAGGTTTTCCCGTCCGGTCAGCAATTCGTCTACCGCGGAGAACTGGCCGGTGACACCGATCGCGGTGCGCACGGCATCGGGTTCGGTGACCAGATCATGGCCGTCGACGCGGATATCGCCTGCGTCGGGCCGCAGCAGCGTGGTGAGGATCTGCACGGTGGTGGTCTTGCCCGCGCCGTTCGGGCCGAGCAGGGAGTAGATCGTGCCCTCCGGGACCGTGATGTCGATGCCGTCGAGCACCATGTGCTCACCGAACGATTTACACACGCCCTGCGCCGCGATGGCGGGGGCGCGATGACCGTTGGTCATGGTCTTCCTTCCCGAAAGTTTCATAAATTAATGCGAATGACAGCATGAGTTACCTGCACCGCGACCGGAGTCCGGTGCGGCGTCGAGTGTGTTGTATTCGGTTGATTCGACGGGCTGTCGAGTTCGGCTAGATATCGAGTTCCTCGACCGGCGGGCGGTCGGCGATCTCGGCTATCCGCTCATAGAGCTTGTCCGGAATTTTCCCCTTCAATTCGCCCAGCGAATCGACGACCTCGAAAATGAAGTCGCCCCAGTCCTGATCGCCGACGCCGAGCAGGCGACGCCAGTTCGTCAGATCCTTCACCCAATTGGCGTTCTGTGGATATTCGTCCCAGTTCGAGTAGTGGGCGTGCATGACGAACTTGCCCTTCCGGCTGCGATACACCCGGACGTGTTCGATGCGCTCGTCGTTTATATCGCGATGCTCGCCGAGCAGGGCCCCGGAGAAGCGGACCTGGCGCACGCCGTTGTGACCGACCCGCAGCACTACCTCGTCGTAGCCCTCCAGCCTGCCCTCTTCCAGTTCGATGAACCGCCGCAGCGCGGTGGTCACCGCCCCCGAAAGGTTGCCGCCGACCAATTCCTGTGCGCGCTGGAATAGTGGCAGATCGTCATCGGCAACATAGATCGTCTTGTTGGGCATGAACTCACTATACGTAGATGTATACGTACACGCAAGATGTGGCGGCACACAAGATTTCCCGGGCGCCATTGGGGATCAAGATCAGGTTGCGCTGGCGGCAGGGGCTTCTCGGGCGATGCCGCCGTAGGTTCCACCTGATCTTGATCGCGCGGTGGTTCGATGGGGAGGTGGTGCGGTGGCTGAGGTTTGAGGTGAATGGGGCGCCGGCGCGGGGGACGGCGAGTCGGGTGCTGTTCCGGTTGACGGTGGGGCGGCGCGAGGTCATCGGGCGCCAGACGGTTATCGAACCAGGTGGGACCAGCGGCTGGCACTACCACGACGGCACGCTGCTGGTTCTGGTCGCCCGTGGCATCCTCGACCACCCCGGTGCCGACTGTGTCCCGGTCACCTACCGCCGCGGCCGCATTTTCCGCGAACCCAGCGGCCCGTCCTATCCACATGTGGCACGCAATCTCGGAACAAAACCGGTGACGCTGTTCGTGCTGTACCTGAACCCGGTCGGCAGTCCGCTGTCCCACCACGTCGATCCGCCTGAATGCGCCGACCAATAGCGTTCGAGCCGACTTGTCCGGTGCTCGCCGCCTCCGGAAATGGAGCGAATAGCAGCGCGCTCGATGTCGCGATGGGATCTGGTCTCGACCGCGCGTCAGTTGGTCGGGGCGCAGGTGTCGCGCAACGAGCACGCGCCGCAGGAGGATCCACAGCCGCCGATCTCTTGGGCGGGAACCAGCTCCTCGACCGCGCGGGCTGCGGCATTCGCACCTGCGCCGAGGGTGAACAGCGCTACCGTCGCTGTGACCAACGCCACGATCAGTGCGGGGAAGCCGCCCGCGGCGAGGGCGACGAGGCCGCCCGCGAAGAGCAGTGCGCCCGCGGCCACGGAGGTGGGGGCGGCGACGCGGTTGGCGATGCGGAAGGTTTCGTCATCGTGCAGTGCCGCCTCGGTGTGCACCCCGACGAAGCGGTTGCGTGGCAGCCGACCGGCCAGTCCGAGCACGCCGGTTGCGATGGCGACCAAGGCCAGCACGAACAGGGCGAGAGCGACGACGAACACTCGAGCAGGCTAGCGCATCGCCGCATCACTGCGCCGCCCCGCTCCCCGTCCAGCATCCGAGACGCAGCGGGTCCGGACAGGCATATTCCACACCGATCTGCGGCCAGCGATGCACACGGCAACCAACCGCCCAGCCCGAATCGCGCACGAGGAGCGGAAGTCGCTGCGGCACAGCGAAGGCGAGCATCGAGCGATCTCCCCCAACACCCACCATCGCGACCGGGCATCGACGCCGCGTGGGCCGCGCAGCCACGCACAGGCAGGTCCAGTCCGGCCCTTTTTCGATGCATGAGCCCGGACGTTCTACCCTGATAGACACATTTATGACGGGGATCGGCAAGAACAAGAAGGCAGGACCGTGGCGGACACTCGTGCAACCGAAAGCGATGTACCGGAGCACAGGTACAACGCTGGCCTCGCCGGCCGCATCGAGCGCCGGTGGCAGCGGACCTGGGATGAGCGCGGAACGTTCCACGCGCCTAACCCGGTAGGCCCGCTCGCGGGTGCGACCCCGGCCGACAAGCTGTTCGTCCAGGATATGTTCCCGTACCCGTCCGGCGCGGGTCTGCACGTCGGGCATCCGCTCGGCTATATCGCCACCGATGTGTTCGCGCGCTATCACCGGATGCATGGCCGCAATGTGCTGCACGCGCTCGGCTATGACGCCTTCGGTCTGCCCGCCGAACAGTACGCGGTGCAGACCGGTGCGCATCCGCGCCAGACCACCAACTCGAATATCGCCACCATGCAGCGTCAGCTGGACCGGCTGGGCCTCGGCCACGACCGGCGGCGCACGTTCGCGACCACCGATCCGGAGTACTACAAGTGGACGCAGTGGATCTTCCTGCGCATTTACAACGCTTGGTACGACCAGGATTTGGACCGCGCCCGCCCGATCGCGGAACTGCAGGCACAGTTCGACTCCGGCTCCCGGCCGACGCCCGACGGCCGCGCCTGGCGCGATCTCACCGCGGCCGAACGCGCCGAGGTGCTGGACTCGTATCGCCTGGTGTACCAAACGGATTCGGTGGTCAACTGGTGTCCCGGTCTGGGCACGGTGCTGTCCAACGAGGAGGTCACCGCCGACGGCCGCAGTGAGCGCGGCAACTTCCCGGTCTTCCGGAAGCGACTGTGGCAGTGGATGATGCGCATCACCGCCTACTCCGACCGGCTGGTCGACGATCTGGATCACCTGGACTGGCCGGAGAACGTCAAAGCCATGCAGCGCAACTGGATCGGGCGATCCCGTGGCGCGCAAGTCGAATTCGATGCCGATGGTCAGCGGATCGAGGTCTTCACCACCCGGCCGGACACCCTGTTCGGTTCCACGTATGTGGTGCTGGCGCCCGAGCACGAGCTGGTCGACCGGCTGATCGCGCAGGACTGGCCTGCGGGTGTCGATCCGCGCTGGACCTTCGAGGACGCCGGTGACCCTCGGGAAGCCGTTGCGTCATATCGCAAGGCGATCGCGGCCAAATCTGATCTGGAGCGGCAGGAGAACAAGGAGAAGTCCGGCGTCTTCCTGGGTTCCTACGCGACCAACCCGGTGAACGGCGCGCAGGTGCCGATCTTCATCGCCGACTACGTGCTGTCCGGTTACGGCACCGGCGCGATCATGGCGGTGCCCGGACACGATCAGCGCGACTGGGAATTCGCTTCGGTATTCGGCCTGCCGATCGTGGAAGTCATTTCCGGCGGGGATATTTCGGCCGCGGCCTACTCCGGTGACGGCGCGCTGGTGAACTCCGATTACCTGAACGGCCTGTCCGTCGAGGAGGCCAAGGCAACCGTGATCGCCCGGCTGGAGGCCGACGGCCACGGCAAGGGCACCGTCCACTACAAGCTGCGCGACTGGCTGTTCGCCCGCCAGCGCTACTGGGGTGAGCCGTTCCCGATCGTCTACGACGAGGACGGCGCACCGCACGCACTGCCGGAATCCATGTTGCCGGTCGAACTTCCGGAGCTCGACGATTTCGCGCCGGTCACCTTCGATCCGAACGACGCCGACTCCGAACCGTCGCCGCCGCTGGCCAAGGCCACCGATTGGGTGAATGTCGAACTGGATCTGGGCGATGGCCCCAAGCAATACCGGCGCGATACCAATGTCATGCCGAACTGGGCGGGCAGCTCCTGGTACCAGCTGCGCTACGCGGACCCGACGAACGCGGATGCATTCTGCGCCAAGGAGAACGAGCAGTACTGGCTGGGCCCACGCACCGCGGAACACGGCCCGAACGATCCGGGCGGCGTCGATCTGTACGTCGGCGGTGTCGAACACGCGGTGCTGCACCTGCTGTACGCGCGGTTCTGGCAGAAGGTGCTGTTCGATCTGGGTGAGGTGAGCGGTTACGAGCCGTACCGCCGCCTGTTCAACCAGGGCTACATCCAGGCGCACGCCTACACCGACGCGCGCGGCACGTATCTGCCCGCCGCCGAGATCATCGAGCGCGACGGCAAGCACTACTTCCCCGATCCCACGACCGGCATCGAGATCGAGGCGTTCCAGGAATACGGCAAGGTGGGGAAGTCGCTGAAGAACGCCATCTCGCCGGACGAGATGTGCGATACATACGGCGCCGACACCTTCCGCCTCTACGAGATGTCGATGGGGCCGCTGGATACCTCCCGGCCATGGGCGACCAAGGATGTCGTCGGTGCGCACCGGTTCCTGCAGCGGGTCTGGCGACTGGTCGTCGACGAGGAGTCCGGCGCGATCCGGGTCACCGACGCGGCACCGTCGGAGGAAACGCTGCGCCTATTGCACAAGACGATCGCCGGCGTGGACGACGACTACGCCGCACTGCGCGACAACACTGCGGGCGCCAAACTGATCGAGCTGACCAACCATCTGACCAAGAGCTACCCCGCGGGCGCACCGCGCGAAGTGGTGGAGCCCGTGGTGCTGATGCTGGCCCCGATGGCACCCCATATCGCCGAGGAACTGTGGGAACGGTTGGGACACAAGCAGTCCCTGGCCCACGGCCCGTTCCCGATCGCGGATCCAGCCCTGTTGGTCGAGGCGTCGGTGGAGTACCCGATCCAGGTAAACGGCAAGGTACGCAGCCGAATCCAGGTACCCGCCGATGCCGACAACGCGACCATCGAGGCGGCCGCACTGGCCGATGAGAAGATCGCGGCACTGCTCGGCGGGAGTGCGCCGCGCAAGCTGATCGTGGTGCCGGGACGGCTCATCAATATCGTCGCGTAGCCGCGATCCGCTCCGCGCACGGATTTTCCGGGTCATTCGCACGCTGCGGGCAAAGAAGTGCGCAGCGACCCCGCGCAACCGCGGTCAGCGCGGCGGCAGCAGGACGTCGTTGAGGGTCACCATCGAGAGATTGCGCTCTTTGATGATGTCCACGAGCTGCCCATAGACATGCGTTACCGCGGGCGCATTGGCATGCCCGATAACGATCGTCTGCGGGTTGAAATACTTACGCGCGCACTCCAACAGGTAGTCCTCGGTGATTACGCCGGAGTCCGACAGCGAGCCGTACCACATGGTCGGGACGGTGTAACCGAGATCTGCGGCGACCCGATCGACCGTGCCGTTGTGGCGACCGAACGGTGGACGGTAGTACGGCGTGCCATCCACACCGAAGTTGTTCCACAGGTAGGTCTTGGCTCGCTCCAGTTGCGCGGAGATGCCCGAGGCGGACAGTTTGGTCAGGTCCGCATGGTCCCAGGTGTGATTGCCGAGCTGGATCTGCCCGGAATCGACCAAGGGGCGCAACGCATCTCGGTGGATCGTCCACGAGTCGTAGTAGGCGGTCACAAAGAAGGTGAACCGCGCGCCGGTATCCCTGGCGAATTTGATGTAGGCGCCGACGACTTCCGAACTCGCACCGTCGTCGATCGTGAGCGCCATAGTGCTGCCCCCGCCCGGTAGTGCGGTGATCGTCCGCGCCGGAATCGGGGTCTTCGGTCCGATCGGCGGGGGCGGCAGCAGCGGCGGCGCGGGCAGTATCGGCCCGCCGCCCGCCGAACCACTGGGGAACGGCTCCCCCTGCGCCCGCACACAGCCGGTCAATGCCACCGCGGTGCCCGTGGCAAGCAATGTCAGCAGCCGACGTCTATCCACGATTCGCACCCTCTAGCTTCGCTCTATCCGCGCCCCGCCGCCTCGTCGTCCCGTCGACGCAAACGTGCAGGTAACACCCCCGAGGGTACCGAGCGAAACTGTCCTCGAGCTGAACCTCGGAGAAACATGTCGAGAAGACGACATCATCGCGCGGACGAAAGCCGAATCAGTAGGGTCGCAGCACGATCTCGGTGGGATGGCCGTCGCGCGGTGTGTCGATGGCGGCGCGCACGGTCCCCGCGACGGTCTGCGGCCGCAGAAATTCCGCCGCGCGATATTCCCGCCCCTCACCCGCGATGATCTCCCGCTGCATATCGGTATCGATGCGGCCGGGGTGGATCGAGGTCACCCGCAGCGTCGGCTCCTCCAATCGCAGCGCGTCACCGAACGCCCGCAAACCGAACTTGCTCGCCGCATAGGACGCCCAACCCGCTTTGGCCCGCAATCCGGCGCCCGAATTGATCAACACGACGTGACCATTGGCCGCACGCAGCGCGGGCAGCAGCAGTCTGGTCAATTCCGCGACGGCAATTACGTTGGCTTCCAAGGTATCTCGCCACTGCTGCACCGAGGATTCGGCGATCGAACCCAGGTCGGCAGTACCGGCGTTGTGTACCAATACATCCAGGTGTCGAATCGGTGAAACCGCTTCCGCCACTGCGGAATAGTCGGTCAAGTCGACCGGCCATCCAATGGCGCCGGGCAGTTCGCCTAATATCGCGCGCAGCGCCTCGGCCGAGCGGGCGCCGAGCAACAGATCGTGGGTCGGTGCGAGTTCGCGAGCGATCGCGGCGCCGAGCCCGCGGCTGGCGCCGGTGATCAGCGCGGTCGGCTTCGATGTGCTGGTCGCGGCGGAGGTCATGGGGCCACCGTATCGACCACCGATGCGGGTCGTAGCACTACCCGCGCGCGGCGATGAATGCATAAATCGAATACATGGAATTCACGGACGGGGCATGCAGAGTGAGATCCGGCGCACAACAGCTGGTCACCGGGGCGTACCAGGACCGGACGCGAGTCACTGAGCGGGCGTACTTGCGGGTGCCATCGCAGAATAGGGAGATGGCACACCCGGGTTTCACCCCAACACAGCTCGCGGCCCGAGCCGCCTACCTGCTACGGGGCAATGATCTGGGCACTATGACCAGCGCCGCGCCCCGGCTGTATCCGCACATGTGGAGCTGGGACGCCGCCTTCGTCGCGGTCGGTCTGGCTCCGCTCAGCGTCGAGCGCGCGGTGGTCGAACTGGACACCCTGCTTTCGGCGCAGTGGAAGAACGGGATGATCCCGCACATCGTCTTCGCCAATGGTGTGGACGGTTATTTCCCCGGCCCGGCCCGCTGGGAGTGCAAGAAGCTGGCCGCGAATGCCCCCGACGGTCCGGACACCTCAGGCATCACCCAGCCACCGGTGCACGCCATCGCGGTGCAGCGCATCCTGGACCATTCGCGTCGACACGGCCGCAGTACCCGGGCGGTGGCCGAGGAATTCCTGAATCGGCGCTGGCCGGATCTGGTGCGCTGGCATCGCTGGCTCGCCCATGCCCGCGACCCCAAGGAGAGCGGCCGGATCACGCTGTATCACGGCTGGGAATCCGGGATGGACAATTCGCCGCGCTGGGATCGGGCCTATGCGAATGTGACACCCGGCGATCTGCCGCCCTATCAGCGCGAGGATCTGCTGGTGGTCGCGGACCCATCGCAGCGGCCGAGCGATCGCGAATACGACCGCTACCTGTGGCTGGTCGAGCAGATGCGCCGCGCCGGATACGACGACTACCAGCTCGCCTCGACGATGAGCTTCGCGGTGGAGGACGTCTTCGTCACCGCGATCTTCGCGCTGGCGTGTGAGGTGCTCGCCAATATCGGCGAAGAGTACAAGCAGCCCCATGCCGATGTCCGTGAACTGTATTCGTGGGCGGAGCGTTTCCGCGGCGGCGTGGTCGCGACCACCGATGCCCGCACGGGCGCGGCCA
Organism: Nocardia sp. NPDC049707; assembly: GCF_040674855.1. Classification (NCBI taxonomy): domain Bacteria; kingdom Bacillati; phylum Actinomycetota; class Actinomycetes; order Mycobacteriales; family Nocardiaceae; genus Nocardia; species Nocardia sp. NPDC049707. Next base: position 15,157 of record NZ_JBFANN010000057.1, read on the forward strand.
GGGATTTCGACGTGCGCCTAGAGCGCTGGATCAATACCGAAACCCTCTCGATGTTCGCCCCATTGCTGTGCGGCGGCCTGCCCCGCGACACCGAACGCAGCCTGCTGCGGCTGTTCGAGGGCCCACGCTTCTGCGGGCATCCGGACCTGTGCTACGCCCTGCCGCCGTCTACCTCACCGGTCTCCAAGGACTTCCGCTCCCGCGAGTATTGGCGCGGTCCGGTCTGGCCGGTCATGAGTTGGCTGTTCTCTTGGGTCTTCGCCCGCCGCGGCTGGGCCGAACGCTCCTTCATGCTCCGCGCCGAAGGTCTGCGCCAAGCCAGCGACGGCAGCTTCGCCGAATATTACGAACCCTTCACCGGCGAACCGCTCGGCAGCATGCAGCAGTCCTGGACCGCGGCCTCCGTACTGGACTGGCTCGGCTGACGCATCCGGCCGCTCGTGACGGGGAAATCGGCTGCGGGCCGCTGTTGATATGCGCGATCCCAGCGAGCGGCGGGTGAATACTTCGCTAATGCCTCAGGAGTAACACTAGTCACACGAGGCAGTTGTCGCTATCGTCGAACAGCATGGATAGCACTCGTTGGAGAGCGACTCGCGCTGTGACGTTGTCCGCGATCACCGTGGGCAGCATCCTGATGGCTACCCCAACCGGGACGGCGGTGGCCGAACCGAGTGGGCCCGATGTGTCGTCGTGGCAGCATGTCGACGGCCGGTTCATCGACTGGTTCGCGGTACGGCGGGCTGGGCACGATTTCGCCATGGTGAAGGCCACGGAGGGGTTGAGTTACGTCAATCCCTATTTCGTGCCGGACAGCCTGCTGATGCGGGCGGCGGGGGTCGCGCGCGGGACGTATCACTACGCGCGACCGAATCTGCCGCCCGAGCCGCAGGCGGCGCTGTACGCGACGGTCGTGCTCGGCCAGAACGGGCCGCTGGATCTGCCGCCGGTGCTCGATCTGGAGAATGCGGGCGGACTCGATCCGGGCGGACTGATCGCATGGACGCACCGGTATCTGAATACCGTGCAGGCCCTGACCGGACGGGTGCCGATCATCTACACCTATCCGAATTTCTGGAAGACGGCCATGGCGAATACGAATGAATTCACCAAGTATCCGCTCTGGATCGCCGACTACCGCGGCAACGAACATCCCGAGGTACCCGGCGGCTGGCGGAGCTGGACGTTCTGGCAGACCACCGACAGCGGCCGCATTCCCGGTATCGCGGGCGGCACCGATGTCAACGTATACAGCGGCGCCCAAGGCGATTTCGCGCGCTACGCCAATAACGGCTGAAAACAGCACGAAACCGCTACTCCCTGCAGGTTGTCGAGTAGCGGTTTCGTGTGTGTGCGGGATGGAATCGATCAGGTACCGATTCGCCCGCCGCCCTTCTTCCACACCGAGACTACGGCGGGTCGGGGCAGACTATCGCCACCATCGGGCCAATGCGAGGCCGGCTTTTCCGCGGTCGCGTCATCGCGCTCGCCCGGATGCTGGACGCACACGGTGACCCGCTGCTCCGACACCGTCGGACCGCAGGTCTCCGCACCGAACGGGACGGTCAGGAATTGTTTGGTCTCACCGCGATTCGGCCCGTCGAGCACCACCGAGAACAGCCCGTCATTGGCGCCGTTGGCGCGCGAGGCATCGGTGGAGATCCACAGGTTGCCGTAATCGTCGAAGGCGAGATTGTCCGGTGCCGCGATCGGGCTGACCTTGGTCTTGTCGAAGCCGGCGAAGTAGGTGTCGGAGGTCTTCGGGTCACCGCACAGCATGAGGATATTCCAGGTGAATGTGGTGCCCGCGTGATCGTCGTCGAGTTCGAGCACCTGCCCGAATTTGTTGATATTGCGCGGATTCGCCTCGTCGATGGCGGTCTTGCCCTGCGCGCCACGCTGCTCGTTGTAGGTCAGCGCGACGTAGACCTTGCCGGACTTGGGATTCGCCTCGAAATCCTCGGGACGGTCCATCTTGGTCGCGCCGACCTTATCGGCCGCCAACCGGGTGAATACCGAAACCTCTTCGGCGGTAAAGCCGTCCACTTTTGAGGTGGCCTTGCCATCTTCGCCGGTGACCAGCAGCGGAATCCACTGGCCGGTACCGGTGAACCCCTTATCCGATGGCACCGTGCCATTGCCATCGATCTTGTCCGGGTGATCGCCGGTGAATTTGGCGACATACAGTGTGCCCGCGTCCAGGATCGTCAGGTTGTGCCGCATGCTCGCCTGGCCGGTGCCGGACTGCACCTTTCGCGACGAGACGAACTTGTACATGTAATCGAAGCGCTCGTCATCGCCCATATAGGCGACCACGGTGCCGTCCTTGGCGACGTGAATGGTCGCGGCCTCGTGCTTGAACCGGCCGAGCGCGGTGTGCTTGATCGGCGCGGCCGAGGGATCCCACGGATTCACCTCGATGACCCAGCCGAATCGGTTGGCCTCATTGGGTTCCTTCGCCAGATCGAAGCGCGCTTCGTGCCGCTCCCACTTGCGTTCGGAGGCGCCGTTGGGGAAGCCGTAGCGCGCCAGCCTGGCCTTGGCGGCCTCGTCGGTGACCTTGTCGCGGTTGGCGAAGTACTGGTTGATGTTCTCTTCACCGGAAAGCACTGTGCCCCAAGGGGTCAGGCCGCCGGAGCAATTGTTCATGGTGCCGAGCACCTTGGCGCCGGACGGATCGGCGCTGGTCTTCAGGAAGGCGCTGCCCGCAGCGGGGCCGGTGACCGTGAATTCGGTGGTGCCGGTGATGCGGCGGTTGTACTTGCCGAATTCCGTTGTCAGCTTGCCGGTGCCGGATTCGCCCTTGACCTGGACTACCGAAAGGCCGTGCGCGGCAATGGCGGTCTGGTAATGCGCGAGTGCCGGCTCTTCCTTGTTGTAGCCCTTGAACATCTGCGGTTCGGTGGTGTACTCGTGATTCACTACCAGCAGATAGGTATTCGCCTGGCCCTCGATGGGCAGTAGCGCGGCGAAGTCGTTGTTGAAGCCGAACTGTACGGCCTGCGCCGCCGCGGACTGGGCATTCGCATCGAACTTCGGTGCATCGGCGAACAACGGGTCGCCCCAGCGGATTACGACGTTGTGTTCATAGCCTTCCGGAATGACCAGTGCGTCATCGGAATTCGGCGCGACCGGTGTGAAGTTGGTACCTACCGGTACACCGTCGACCAGCGACCCGCCCGTAGCTGATCCGACCTTGTCGCCATCGCCGCAAGCCGCGAGCACACCGGCCGCACCGACCGCGACCACAACGCTCGCGCTGCCCTTCAGCATGCCGCGCCGCGTCAGCGCCGCGCGCACCATATCGCCGAAGTATTCGTTGTCCGAAGCGTTCGGAACCTCGTGGAAGCAGGCGTTACCGCATTTGTACTGACAGGTGATGGCCGAGCGTTTCGGCTGGCCGTCCCGCTGCACGAACAGGGCGAGGGGTTTCGTTGTCACGACGAACTCCTGACTAGTGCTGACCGGCGCACCGTATGCCGCTGAGGCAATCCACAGGAAACGGTCAGATGAACGCCCGACCAATTAGGTAACCCTTAATGCGCAAAGACCCCGCCCGCTATCCTCGCGCTGACCTGGCGATAACGCCTTTACCTGGTCAAATACTCAAGATTTCGATCGAGTCACGTAACGCGCTACCGATGTGCTACTCCTCTTCTCGGAGGAGGATCGATACCGAGGACATGAGTAGCGAGTCAGGAGAAGTGCGATGACTTTGTCCGGAGGACGAGCCCAGCTCACCCCGCAAGCGCTGGACTATCTCGATTCGATTCTCGCGGGCGCGGTGGATGAGGCCCGCGTAGTCGTCGACCACGACAATATGGGCACGGAGGGCGACGGCGGCTGCAACCGGTGCACCCACCCCACCTGTATCGGGTTCATCCCGGGCGATGGTGCGGTCTGCAAGCGTCCCACCTGCCATCACAGTTTCTTCAGCCACCGAGTCTTCTGACGCACGAACAAATGTCGCTCCCGTCCTGGTGCACGAGAGCGACATTCGATGTCGGGGCTAGGCATTGACTTGCAGTGCAATCACGACCTCTTGTTCGTTCTCCGGCAGATAGTGCACCCGGAGGATGCGACCGACCTGCACCTGGGCGACGCTGGCGGGCGGCAGGAATTTGTGCGCACTCGTGCTGAAAGTCGTTCCGTCGGACCGGGTTACGACCAGACCGAGCTCGATCTTGGAGTGCCCATCGCGAATTTCGCCGGGCACCGAAAGCGACTGCACAACAGCCTGGGCGGTAATACCGCGCTCGGCGATATCGAGTTCGGCCTTGGTGGTGAAGCCCTTTCGGATCATGGATTCGTTCATGGCCCGCTGCGCCGCCGACATATCGCCGGAGCGGTCGACCTCGACCTTGTCGGTGCGATCGGGCAGATAACGCACCGGCAGTACGACGCCGGGCTGCAGCAGGGCGAGCTCGGTGAGCGGGACGATCATTGTGGCGTGCGAGTCGAAGATCTTGCCGTCAATGCCTTCGACGCTGAAGTCGATGCGGATCTGCGGCTGATCATTGACGGTCAGACCGGTCTGCCGGAAGGACTTGATGGTGCCGATGCCGATCGGACCATTGCGGAAGGCCGAGCTGTTGTTGCCGGTGTAGGCGGCCATGATGCCCTCGCCGGTGCAGGCGAAGACAATCGGAACGATGGTCAGGGCGATGATCGGCAGCGCCATCTGCGGCCCGACCCAGGCGAGCGTGCCGTCGTCGAAGGGGCCGGAGCTGGTGTAGGTGAGGCCGTGCCAGAGGTAGTAGCCGATGGCGAGCACGAGGAAGGCGGCGGCGAGCGAGCGGGCGATGGTTTTCATTGGTATTCCCTTGTGAATGCGGAGGTTTGGTTCGCTGGCCCCGCTCACGCCCCTGGTATCGAGGGGCGTGAGCGAGCGCCGGCGAGGCGGAGCGTGCGGGGGATGGTCGTCCGGATCAGCCGCCGACCACGGTCGAGCAGGCGAAGGTGATGTCGAATTTCGAGTTCTTCGGGCCCGCGGTCGGATTGGTGAGGTCGGGCGCACCGACGCCCTCACCGGTGACCTTGTAGGTATTGCCGTCCTTGACGACTTCGGCCGAGCCGCCGGGCATGCCGTTACCGAAGCCGAGGGCGTAGGGCATGCCGTTGGCGCCGCCCTTGCTGCCCGCGACCGCGACGGCCTGGACGTGGTCGGTGCCGGTAATGGAGGCGCTGACGCTCAGGGTGCCGTAGGTGGCGTTATCGGTGTCGCTGAGCGCGAGGGCGAGGGTGTCACCCTGCTTGGCGCAGGTGGTCTCGAACTTGCCGTCGAGCGCCTTGCCGTCGACCGCGGCGGTCGACTTGCCCGACGCCGGTGCCGGGGCGGCGGCGGCCGAGGTGCCCGGCTTCGCCGAGGTGGTCGGCGAGCTGCCCGAATCGTCACTGCATCCGGTGACGAAGAGGGCGAGAACGGCGGCCGAGGCGGTGACGGCGGCGGCGGAAATACGGACCGGCTTGGTGTTCATGATCGAGTTCCTTTTGCTTCGTTCGGCTCCGGTGTTGGGCCGATACGAGAAAGGTAGAAATCGAATGCGCCCTACCGATCCCAGGTTTTTCGGCGTCTGAAGCGGGCAAAGTTCCGTTAGCCTGGTCGAATGCGACGGCCGCGCGCGATGGTGCTGGACGAGGTTTGGCGCCGACTCGAGGGCGTCGAACCGCTCAGCGGACCCCACGGCGGGCCGCTACGGCGGACGGTCAAGCTCATCCTGGATCCACTGGTCATCCGGCCGGTGCAGAATCCGCTGTGCGCGGGCCCGATCCTCACCGCCGACGGCGCGGTCCTGCTCGCCACCCGAATCCATGCCGCCGCCGATCTGCTCCGCGCGACGGCGGCGTGGTTTTCGCTGCTCAAACAGGTCCGACGGACGCTGCGTATCACCGAGGGCAATCCGCAGGATCTGTATTTCCAGCGCGCCTTCGAACTCGCCACCACATCCGGTATGCCGGACCAGGACCGGGACCGGGCGACCGCCGAGGCGACATTGCGCGGTGTACACGAATTCGCGGCGGGGCGCACGACACAGGCGCTCAAGGAGTACATCACCGCGGATGCGCGGACTGCCGAACTCGGCTCGTTGATCGATATCGCGTGGCGACGACGCCCGGTGGACGGACCAACCGGAGATCATGCCGAACTGTTCGCGGCGCTGCTCGATGCCGCCGCGGCACGCGACGGTCGGACCGCCGACGGGCAGCCGACCTTGGATCAGCTGGTTGCCACCCATGCCGGAACGCACGGGGGAATCCGACTCTGGGACAACACCTTCGATCCGACGGCACATCAGCTCGGCCTGACCGCGGCGCCGGTACCGCAACCACCGGCGCTCGGTTCGTCGGCCTCGAAGGCCAGTCTCGGATTGCCCTTCGATCGCACCATCTACGAGCGCGTATTCACCGTGCTGCAGGCCTCGAGTGAACGGGCCGAACTGCCGCCCATTCCGGAATTGGTGACCACGGAGATCGCCCGAAGTTGTTCGCCCTGGGCACTTTTGGACGAATCACTGCGGGTCGCGGCAACGGCCGGGGCCGCGCTCGCGCTCGGGCTGCGGCCGATCACGGCCGCTGTGTCCGATACCAATGGCGCAGCCGAAACGGCGGCGCATCGGGTGATCAATGGCCGCTGGCAGCGGGAGGCATACGTGCTGCAGGCGCGGCGGCTCGCGGTGCGCACCGATATCGAAATGCCCGATGGCCCATTGGCGGCCATCGCCACCGAGCTGCGCACGCCGTGGCGACCCTATCTGCGGCGGCTGTGGGTTCGCCTGCACGGCCGTGATGTCCGGGAGTTCGGCGTGTCCGAGCCGGATGAGCTGTGGGATCTGCTCGATGGGGTGGCGCGCTCGGTCATGCTGGACCATCGCATGCGGGTCAAACAGGCGCTGAATGTGCGCTCCCTTGTCACCGAGCCGGATCCGGCGGAATCGAGGGCGAGCTGATGAGCGAGCGAACCATGAACACAGCCGAGCACTCGCTCGTACCGGAACCGAACGTTAGCGAGGTGGAGGCATGAGTGAGCGTAGCGAGCGAACCATGAACACAGCCGAGCACTCGCTCGTACCGGAACCGAACGTTAGCGAGGTGGAGGCATGAGTGAGCGTAGCGAGCGAACCATGA
>NZ_JBFANN010000057.1:22380-41724 GCF_040674855.1 Nocardia sp. NPDC049707
AACACAGCCGAGCACTCGCTCGTGCCGGAGCCGAGCGTTAGCGAGGTGGAGGCATGAGCGAGACCGTGCGAATCGAGCCGGGCGGGGACGGGATCTGGATCATCGCGCCCGAAGGAGCGCCGACGGTGTTGGATGCTGCCGCGGCAATAGACGTGCTGGTGCTCGAGGTAGTCGGCGGCCATTTGTCCTGGAGTCTGCTTGCCGGACAGACGATTCCGGCCGCGGTGATCGATGATGTCGAGCTCGCCCAGGACTGGTTGTGGGCGGTATACGGCGAGCGGATCGCCGTTGCCACTGCCGATGCCGAGAGCGGCGAACCCGAATTCACCGACGTGGCCGAACCGGCGGTGCCGGATCTGGTGGCCGCTGCCTGGCGGCTCGGGTTCGCGTATTGGGCCGCGCGATGGTGGCCCGCATCGACGATCGATGGCATCGCCGCGCTCGACGATCGGCTGCTGGACCAGGAGATCACGGCACTACGCACGCAGTGCGAACCGCTCATCGGTGACGATGAATCGGTGGATATCCCCGCTTCCGTCGAAGTATCTGCTCGCGCAGCGGATTACGCACTGGCCGCCGGCGGCGGGGCCGACCGTCCAGCCGGGGCGCTGTCGCTCGCACGCGGCACGAGCGGATGGGATTGGCGGCGGTGCCCGCCCGGCCTCGTCGACGCGTCCGAACGAGCTGTGTCGTGGGAATCGACCCGCAGTTCGGGAACTACGACGGTCCACGTCACCGCGGTAGCCGCACCCCGATTGGACGCGCCAGCACCGACCCACCTGCGCCCACGCGCCCTCATCACCACACCTGTCGGCACCGCCGAGGCCGAGCTGGATCTGGTCGGCGATCTGTGGACCGGCGCGGTCACCACGCCGTCGGATACCGTTTCGACGGTAGATATCTATGTGCCCGGTGTCGGTGCGCCCGGCGCGCCCGAGTTGGGTGGTCCCGAAGTCCGGCGACAGATTCGTGAGCTCGCGACCGCACGGTTGCGTCGGGCTACGCGCGCCGACGAGGCCGTCGACGCGCCCCTGCTCGCCGAAATCGCCGCCGCCGCATCGGATTCGGACTTCTGATGCACGCCGATGACGGTCGCGAACTACTCGCTGCAGGCGCGGCCGCCTATCAGCGCGGCGATGTCGCCGAGGCTCGGCGGCTGTTCGAGGACATCGCCAGGACCAGCACGGATGGCTTACGGGTCAGCGCGCTTATCAATGCCGCCAGCATGTGCGACGAACTCGGCGACCATGCCGGGGCGATCGCCATGTTCGGTGCCGCGCTCGCGGAGATGCCCGCGGACGCGATCGAAAAGCGGCCCGCCGCCCTGATCAACCTCTCCCAGGCGCTGCAGCACGTCGGCGATCTCGACGGTGCGCAGCAGGCGCTGGAACAGGCGCGTGCGCTGCTCACCGAACACAATGACGAAAGTATGCAGCGGGTGGCCTGTCTGCTCTCGCTGACCGCGGTGGCATTTCATCGCCAGAGCTGGGCCTATGCCATCGAACTCGCCACCGAATCATTGGATGCGGCAGTGCGTTTCGCACCACATCTGGCTGGGCATCCGCTCTCGACACTCGGTGGAATCTACTTCGAGACCGGACGGCGCGAGCTCGCCGTCGACTTCATGGGCCAGGCGCTGGCGGCCTTCGAGGCGGCCGATGATCGCAATGCGGTCGCCGAGACGGAACAGAATCTGGCCGTGATGCATGTCAGGTTGGATCGATTCGACGAGGCGGAACCGCCGTTGCGGTCCAGCCAGGAGTACTTCGAGCGCGCCGGACTCGGATACCGCGCGGGTGTCGGACTGAAGACCATGGGGTTTCTCGCCGAGGGCCGTGGCGATACCGATGCGGCGCAGCAGCTCTACCGCCGCAGCCTCGACTATTTTCACGAATCCGGTGCGGTGCTCGATGCCGCCGATGTGCGGGTGCGCCTGGCGACCGTGGCCTATTCGAACCGACGATACGACGAAGGCGAAGCCCTCATCAGCGCGGCTTTCGCCGCCTATGCCGAGCGCGGACTCGGACTGCACTGTGCCAGAATCGATTTCTGGCACGCCGCGCTGTTGGAGTCGGTGGTCGAGGCAGCCGAAACGCCGGATGCCGAGGTATTGCGGCGGGCAATCGATCTCGCGGTGCCGTCGGCGCTGGCCATCGATGCCGTGCGATACACCCTGACCAATGGCAATCAACGCGAGAAATGGAACCGCCAGATCGCCGATCCGGCCATGCGTATGGCATTCCGGTTCGCCTATCTGTCCGGCAATGGTCCGCTGATCGTAGACCTCATCGAAACGCAATGCGCGGGTACGACATTGGATATCGCCAGATCCACTGTCGGCACACCGCCGCGGCCGGGGCTCGAACTATTCGATCCACCGGCCGCGGCAGCACCACCAACCGTGCAGGTCGGGACCGGAGCGCAGCAGAGTGGGTCGGCACCCCTGCTGGGCACGGCGCTCGCAGAGGTCGCGGCGAGCGCGGGGCTGCCGGTGACGCCGCCGCCGCGGGTGGCAGTCGCACCGGACGGACATATCGCATTGGCCGCGTATATCAAGGCCGCCGAGCGGCGGTACGGCCATCCGGTGCGCGACAGCCGGGTGCTGCCCGCATGACCACATCGGAACAACCGACCGTCCTTGTGCGGATGGCGGATGCGGGCGATCTGTACATGTCGTGGCGCTGGTTGCGCGACGACTATGCCCACGGCGCGAGCATGCTGCCCGGGGATGCGATCACCGACGCCGTCGAGCGGTTCGCGCAGGCGCTGCCGAATCCAGCGGTGCCCGGCGGACTCGAACGTGCCATGACCACCGGCGCCTTCGCCTCCTACGATGCGGAATATCTTGTCGCGCAGTCGCTTTCCTGCGCATTACTGCCCTATGGCCTGGCGGCACAGCTGTACGACCTGCACGAGCGCGGTGTACGCCCACATATTCGGCTGCAACCCGCACCCCGGGTAGCTCAGATCCCCTGGGAGATCATCGCTCCCGACCCGGAGCTACGCCTGGTGGATATCGCCGATATCAGCCTGCTCGCCCCCGCCAGCATTGTGCACGGTCCGGAGCGCACGGTGCGGGCTTGGTCCGAGACGAGTGCACTTGCGGTAGTGGCCGTCCTCGACCCACGCGTTCCGGGCTTCCGCGCCGATTCCGCGCTCGGTTCCGTCCTCGGCCGCATGGACCCCGACGCCCCACTCGCCCAACGGGTTGCCGAATATTCGGCCAAGGGCCGATTACTACCCGCAGTCGACGATCCGACCGAGGCATTCCGCCGCACGGATATCGATCGAAGCTGGTTGAGCGCAGCACTACGCGGCGGTGCCAGCCGCTTGATCTACGTGGGACATGTGACCGCAGCGGCACCCGAATCCGGCCAGAGCGAAACCTCCGAACTCCATCTCGCCTGCGCTGCCGAATCCATCGGCTTCGCCACCCCCATCCGAGCCCACCGCCCGCTCTCGGCCAAGGACCTCCTGCTCGGCACCCACACGCTGACCGCCGAACCCGCTGCTGGACCACAACTTTGGCCCATGCCGAGCCGAGTCGCCCTGATCGCCTGCGAAAGCGGCGGCGATATGCGCTTCAGCGAGGCGCTCGGCCTGGTCGCCGCGATGATCAACGGCGGCGCCGAACTGGTGACCGCCAGCCGCTGGCCGCTCCCCACCGACCTCGCCTTCCAACGCTTCGCCGGTGCACCCCCCGACGCGCGCCCGCTCCAAGACGCGATCTGCGCCATCGACGCCGCGCACGAACGCTCGGACCCGGTAACCGCGCTCGCCACCTGGCAACGAACCCGCCTCACCGCCTGGCGCACCACCCACGCCATCGAACACTCCCCCCTGCTCTGGTCCGCCTTCGCCACCGTCCGCACCTGAGGGCGCGACTACCGGTATGCGTCCGATCGCTTCGCCACAATAGGAATCGCAGTCGCGCCGCACGGCCGACTGAGACTCATCATCATGTTCGTATTCGACGGCGACAAGATCATCGAATATGAACTCGTCGCCGACCCCGCCCGGCTCGAACAGCTCCAACTGGCCGCACTCACCGACACCGCGCCAGCGGAATGAGCAGCGTCTGAACATCGCCCATGCCGCTCCCCAGCGACCGACAGCGACTTTTCGGGTTGCCGGTCCGAGCTGGACAGCGGCGGGGCGAGTCAGTGGTCGTCGTAGTGGCCGTTGTGGGCGGCGTGGCGGTGGCCGTCGTGGAGGTAGTCGAGGTGGTCACCGTGTTGGACGGCTTCGTGGCCGCAGCCGGGGCCGTGGGTGTGGTCGTGGCCCGGGTGTTCGACGTGGGCGGCGGGTTCGCATTCGTCCCAGTGGCCGTTGTGTTCACGATGCAGGTGGCCGTCGTGGGCGTAGTCGGTGTGGTCGCCGTGTGGGACTTCGGTATGGCCGCAGCCGGGGCCGTGGGTGTGCTGGTGTTCGGTGTGCTCGTGATGCGCTGTGGTCATCGAACCTCCTCGTTTCCCATTGCTGGACGTGTGGCGCCGAGCGCGACGACACATTAACAGGTGCGCATCTATCGAGTTTACTAGAGGTGTGCTGCGCGTCACAGAACCTGGGAGAGGAACCGTTGCAGTCGCGGCGTCCGCGGGTTGTCGAACAGGGCGTCGGGTGTGCCGGTTTCAACCACTTGACCAGCGTCCATGAACAGCACACTGTCGGAGACGCTGCGCGCGAAACCCATTTCGTGGGTCACCACGATCATCGACATGCCCTGGGTAGCCAGCTCGGCCATCAGCGCGAGAATGCCCTTCACCAGCTCCGGATCCAGCGCCGAGGTGGCCTCGTCGAAGAACATGATCTCCGGCTGCATGGCGAGCGCACGGGCGATCGCCACCCGCTGCTGCTGCCCACCGGACAGATTCGCCGGTCGCGAATCGGCCTTATCGGCCAACCCGACCACCTCGAGCTGCTCGACGGCCAGCGCGCGGGCGGCGTCCTTGGACAGTCCGCGCAGCTTGCGCGGCCCGAGCGCGACATTCTCCGCGACCGTCTTGTGCGGGAACAGGTTGAAGTGCTGGAAGACCATGCCGATGCGCTGGCGCAACTTATCCGGATCCTCGGTGAGCACCGACTTGCCGTCCAACAGGACATCACCCTGATCGGGTTCGTGCAGGCGGTTCAGCACACGCAGCAGCGTCGACTTGCCGGAGCCGGACGGTCCGATGACGGTGGTGGTCTTCCCCGCGTCGACATGGATATCGACGCCGCGCAACACCTGGTTGTGGCCCAGCGTCAAACGCAGACCGGTTCCGGTGAGAGAGGCACTCATTCCTCGACCTCGCTGACGCTCGGTTCCGGCATGACTGCCTCCGGCACTGTGTTCTCGATTCGCTGGCTCATGGTTTACCCGCGCCCTTCCGTAATCGTCGCCGCCTCGACCTGGTCGATGGGCTGGTCGGGTCGGCCGGTGCGCATCCGGTGGTCGATGTAGTTCACCAGGTGCGTCAGCGGGATGGTCAGCAGCAGATAGACCAGACCGGCGGCGACCAGTGGGGAGAGATTTCCGGTCTGCGCGTTGAGATCTCGGCCGACCGCGAACAGTTCGCGCTGAGTCGCGAGCAGTCCGAGGAAGTAGATCAGCGACGAATCCTTGATCAGGGCGATGAACTGGTTCATCAGCGCTGGCAGCACCCGGCGCACGCCCTGCGGAATCACCACCAATGTCATGGCCTGGCGGTAGCCGAAACCGATGGCGCGCGCGGCCTCTAATTGACCTGCCTCCACGGATTGGATGCCGGAGCGGAAGATCTCACCGATATAGGCCGAGGCCAGCAGTGCCAGCGCGATCGCACCGAGCCAATACGGGTTATTGCCGGTGATACCGCGCACGACGGGGCCGATGCCGAGTCCGATGATCAGAATGATCACCACCGCGGGCAGGCCGCGGAAGATATCGGTGTAGACCCGGGCGGGCCAACGCAACCAGCGCGTCCGGGAAATGCCGGCGACCGCGAGCAACATGCCGAGGATGGTGCCGAGAACACCCGAAACCAGCGCCAGGATCAGGGTATTCGGTAGACCGGTCTTGAATAGATCGGGAAATGCCTTGCGGTACAGCGACCAGTCGAAAAATGTCTCCTTCAACTGCTGCATTGTCGATTTCGGCGCGTTCTGCGCATTGTCGGTGGTCTTCTTCGCCGCGGCGATGGCGGCGAAGTCCGGAAGTTGCGGTGTGGGTGCGGCTTTCGAGCCGGGCTTCCAGCCGGGCGGCAATTGCCTCGGCACCCAGTCCGTGTAGAGCTTCGCGTAGGTGCCATCGGCGATCACGGCGTCGAGACCACTGTTGAGCGCGTCGATAAGGGGCTGATTGTTCTTGGCGACCGCGTAGCCGACGAAATTGTCCAGGCTGAAGGTGTTCTGGCTGATCGTGGTGCCGCCGCCCGGCTTCACCTGCCCCTCGGCCTGCGCCGAGGGCGCGACCCAGGCATCGACCTGACCGGACTTCAGATTCGCGTACGCGGTGGCGTAATCCGGAAACTTCACCGGATCCAGATGCAGCTGGTTGACCACGTAATCGTCCTGCACCGTGCCTTGCACGACGGCGATCCGGTTACCTCGCCCCAGATCCGAAAAGCCCTTGATAGCACTGCCATTCGAGACGACGAGCGAGAAGTAGCCGAAGTCGTAACCATTGGTGAATCCGACGCGTTCGCGCCGCTCCGCGGTGGTGGTGATATTCGACGAACCGACATCGAACCGACCGCCGGAGACCTGCGAGAGCAGCGGCGCGAATTCGGTGCCCGAGAACTCCACCTGTAGGCCGAGTTTCGCACCGATCGCGCGCAGCAGCTCATTGTCGAAGCCGGTGAACGCGCCCGCCGAGTTCAGGCAGATGCTCGGCGGTGCATCCGAGAGCGTGCCGACGGTGAGCTTGCCCGGCGTGATGAGCCGCAGCTTGCTGGTATCTATCGCCGACACCGGCAGCGTGCTCGCGGTGGTGTAGGTGTCCGCACCGGCCGCGGCAGCCGAGCCGAGGTTCGTCGGGGCGGCCGACGCCGCGCTCAATCCGGGCGGTGTGCATTGATTTCGATCGGACGAATCGTCGCCGGAACCGCACGCCGTAGCGACGAGGCCGACGGCAAGCAAGAGCACGGCGATCAACGCACGAGATCGCACAGCGAGCAGACCAGCCATGATGGGAACACTAGCGGCCGATAGGGCGCTGATCCGCTGCTACCCGCACTGTGCGCGGTCGGTCACACCGCGCTGCCAGAGCGTACGGCCGCCGGGCGTGCGCAGACGGGGCGACCTGGCCCGATCCCGGAATTCGGATCACGGTGATTCGAACCCGACCGCCAACGGGTGTTACGCCCCGCCCAGCACTTCGGCGAACCAGGGTCAGGCCAGACCTCTGACCGGCTCCGGATTGACTTCGTCACGCCAACGGACCGCCCGCTCGACCTCACTCAGATCGAACTTCGGCCCGCTCACACCGATGGTGAACAGACTCACCCCCGCCTCGACGAACCTCGCGGCCCGCTCCGCGCCGGGCCATTGCACCGAACGCTCGATCCTCGCCTGATCGGTGCCGATATCCGTGCAGTGCTCGGTGAGCACCTTGTTCTTGTGCGTGATTGCGTCGAGGTCGGCGAAGGTGTGCCAGATATCGGCGTATTGCGCGACCAGCCGTAGCGTCTTCTTCTCGCCACCGCCGCCGATCAGGATCGGGATATGGCGGGTCGGCGGCGGATTCAGCTTCTTCAGCCGGGCGGTGAGCCGGGCCATATTCGCCTTCAGCAGCGCCAGCCGGGTTCCCGGCGTGCCGAAATCGTAGCCGTACTCGTCGTAATCCTTCTTGAACCAGCCGGCGCCGATGCCGAGGATGAGTCGGCCATCGCTGATGTGGTCCACGGTGCGCGCCATATCGGCGAGCAGATCAGGATTGCGGTAACCGCCGCCGCTGACCAGCGCGCCGATCTCGATCCGTTCGGTCTGCTCGGCCCAGGCGCCGAGCATGGTCCAGCATTCGAAATGCGCGCCGTTGGCGTCGCCGGCCAGCGGATAGAAGTGATCCCAGTTGAAGGCGATGTCGACGCCCGCGTCCTCCGCGCGCAGTACGGCGTCGCGCAGGAGTCCGTAGTCGGGGGCGTGCTGGGGCTGTAGCTGTACGCCGATTCGAACCGGTCGGGTCATGAGCCTGCTCCTCGTCGTTTCGTCGTCGCTGGATCTGGTTCCGTTTTCCTGAACTTACGCAACTTTATTCACAAAGTCGCTGTCGGGTTCCCTGATAGGCCGCGCGAATATCGCCGACCTCCGGCAGGATCAGGCTGGGTATTGCGGACCACGGTGGCCGGGGCGATCGGCGGTGCCAGCAGGTGCCCCATTCGGAGCGCTGACGAAGGGGCCGGAGATCGGCCGGGTCGCCCGACCGGAGGTGCTCCCGCGGCTGGGCGAAGCGTGTGCACCGGCACGAAACCTGCTCCGAAAGTCCCTGTGCCAGTGCACTTTTCCACATCCATACCGTTTCGACGGTGTAGCTGGCACCACCATGGATCGGGGGGCGAGGGACACCGACACCGTTCGCTGATCTCCGTACTGTTGGCGAACATGACGAAGAGCAATGGACTGTGGACCCGATCGGCAGTGGGCGTCAGCATCGCCGCCCTGATCGCCGCCGCGACCGGGATGCTCGCCCCGCAGGCCGCCGCCAAGGAACTCGCCCCCGGACTGAACTGCGGTGACGACTACACCTGCCACAACGACACCGACGACACCTATCGCGTGACTTGGCGGATGAACTGCACGACCGGGCTCGGAAAGCAGTCCACCACGTGGGTAAGCCCGCACCGGACCGAAGCATTGCGGCCTTCCTGTCCGACTGATTACAAGCCCGGTTTCACAGACGATTTCAGCAAGTGGATACCCGGCTCCCCGCGCAGCATCGAATACCTGACCGCGCAGGTCGACAACGATCCTGCCCCGAACGGCGGGACGTCGACCGGGTCCACCGGCTGATAACGGCGGTGGAAAGCCTGAATTCCTCTCGCCGATCTTCGGTATAGCGATCAACGGACATGCCAGCAGGTGCGTGAGCACTTCGATGATGACCAGACCGCAGCACTCATCGCAGCCATCAACGCTTGGAGCCGGTGAGTATCATTGCGCGAATTCCAGCCGGCGACGACACCCCGACGCGGCGCGACTGATCTGCCGCGTTGCGCCCTGCGGCGTATCACTCGGTCTGCCGAAGCGCGGACGTCACGGTCGCGCATTGCGGCGCAGGTGCCATTCAGCCTGCATCCGCACCAGATCCATCACGCTGATCTCAGGTGTCTCGGAGTCGAGTTCACGGTATCGCCGGTAGACGTTCACGACTACACGCTCGGCGTCCAGCCAATCGGCGTACTCCCCGAGGTCGATGGAATCTGCGGCCTCCTGGAAGGACATGCCCTTGGCGTGGGCGACCTCCGCCTGCTCCGATATGAACACGAGATATCCGCGAACCGCGCGGATCCCATCGGAGTCGGTGACCGGACCGTGCCCCGGCACCACCGTCGGCGCATCCAGAGCGATCATCGTGTCGCAGGCGGTGATCCAGTTGGAGATCGGCCCGGACCACGCGACGGGGGTACATCCGATGAACAACAGATCACCAGCGAACAGGACACCGGCATCGGGGACATGGACAACGGCGTCTGCCGCGGTATGGGCGGGTCCCAGGTTCAGTACCTTCACCGGTCTACCGCCGATATCCAAGCTGAGCTTCCGCTCGAAGGTCAGATCGGCGTTGCGCAGGGTGATGCCGCCGAAGTCGAAGTATCCGAAACGGTCCCGCGCGTACGTGCTGAGCGGGCCGAGGTCGGCGACCTGGGTCATCGCATACATTTCCGGCGACGTCTCGTGGGCTATCTCGTCCGCGGTACCCGCGGCGGCGATGATCCGGACCGAGGGATCGAGCAACTGATTACCGTGCGTGTGATCGCCGTTGGAATGGGTGATCACGGCGTCGCGGATCGGAGCCGAATTGGTGATCGGCCGCATCGCGGCCAACATCTCCTGGGTCAGCGCCAGATCGAACAGTGTGTCGACCAGCAACGACGCGCCGTCCCCAGCGATCAGGCCCGCGTTGCTCCATCCGTACCCGCCATCCGGCAGCATCCACGCCCAGACACCCTGACCCACTTCGTGCAGTCCCCTGCTGAACGGTATGCGTGCCGGAGCTTTGTTCACGCGACGGGCGGCAGGTTTCGCATCCGGATTCAGCCTGGCAGGTAGCGGATGTGGAGCAGGAGTCGAACGGACCGTCTGGCGGGTAGTTCCCAAACCTTGCACTCGCAAAGTGACCACATCACCGTCGTGAAGCCATCCGCGGAACGACTTCGGATCGGCCATGTCCAGGTGCTCGATCAAGGTGCACGTGGGGATGGTGCCCGAGCCGAACACATCGCCGGGACGAAGTGTGACGCCTCGCGAGGCGTAGGAGATCACTTCGGCGAATGTCCAGTCCATCGCTCCGGTCGATCCGGAGCCGATCCTTTCACCATTGACTTCTGCGACAACGTCGAGGCTCAACTGCCCGTCGCGGCGGTAGGGTTCGAGTTCGTCGGGAGTGACCAACCACGGGCCGAGCGTAAGTCCGCTGTCTTTGGCCTTGGCTTGCCCGATCGCCAGCTGACCCTCGAGGATCTGCAGATCGCGCGCCGACCAGTCGTTGAAAATCGTGTAGCCGATGATCGCCTGTTCTGCTTCCGCGACGGACAGGTCCCGGCCACCAACGCCGATGATCGCCGCGATTTCGAGCTCGAAGTCTTGCCAGGCGCTGCCAGGCGCAATGGGAACGTCCTGGTAGGGCCCGAGCACTTCGGACGGATTCGCGAAGTAGAACGCCGGGATCCGGTACCAGGCGTCTTTGAGCACGCGATTACCGGTGATGGCTTCTTGGCAGTTTCGCATGTGGTCGAGAAAGCACAGGCAGTCGCGGACCGCGGGCGGGTTCGGGATGGGAGGCCGCAGTTGCACAGCGTCCAACGCCGTCACGGCAGCCGGGTTCCGTAGCGCCTGCTCACCAGCCTCACGCAGGCGGTCGCTTCCCAATCCGATCAAATCGATCAAGGCGACCCCGGGAGCTAGGGCATAGATCGCATCCGTTGACAGCACACCGACTCGGTCGCCCTCGCTTGTTTTGTACGTCAACCACTGCATCTATATCACGCGCCTCACGTTATGCCGGTGAACATTCCCTGTGCTGGCCAACATACGTCTAGTCTGCCAGCGCGTAAAGCCCTGGTCCCGCAGATCGTTCAGCCCCTGGAACAACGGGATCAGGCTGACCAGGCACATCCGCAGGCGGCCACTGCCACCGCGGATCGACCACGTCCAGCCGCTCTCGCAGTACCTCGTGTCAGCAACGATCCTGATCACTCGGTCGGCACTCGACAGGCCGGGCCGGAGCCACTTGCCGGGCGGCACGAGCAGTAAGCCTCCTGAGTCACCGATCCCGCCCCGGCCGGTCCAGAAACTACGGTGTCTCGGTTCGACACCGAATACGGTGATTGATTGTCCCGGCGAGACATAGTGGACAGCCGGTTGTCCCCATATCGTTCGAAGACCGAATCCAATTCCCGCCGATAGTCACCGGCAACTTCGTAAAGGATGTGGCATGGCCGCGGCAGCTGGGTACATTCCGCCCTGGCACGACACCGAAGTTCGCGAGCTCACCGAGCTTGCCGGGCATTTCTACGACCGGCATATGGAGCCGAATCGATTGAAGTTCACCGGCCAACGTGCGGTCGACCGTTGGGTATGGGAAGAAGCGGGACGGTGCGGCCTGCTCTGTTGCTCCATTCCACAAGAATACGGCGGAGGAGGTGGAGACATCGCGCACGATCTGGCGATCGTCGAGGCCGAGGTGGCCCGTCCCGGAAATGAATGGGGGCATCTCGTACATGCCCTTGTGGCGCATTACATTCTCGAGTATGGGACACCTGAGCAGCGGCAGCAGTGGCTGCCGAAAATGGCGAGAGGTGAAGTTGTTGCGGCAATCGCGATGACCGAGCCGTCAGCGGGATCCGATCTGAAATCATTACGGACACGGGCGAGCCTGCGGGGCGACCGTTATGTCATCAACGGATCGAAGACATTTATTTCCAATGGCGCACTGGCCGATCTGATCCTCGTCGTAGCGAAGACCGATCCGACTGCGGGCGCGAAAGGAATCTCGCTGATATGCGTCGAGCCGGGCGACGCTGCGGGATTTCAGCGCGGCCGGAACCTGGTCAAACTCGGCCTGCATTCGTACGACACGGTGGAATTGTTCTTCCATGATGTCGAGGTTCCTGCGGAAAACCTGCTCGGCGGTGTGCCAGGTGAAGGATTCGCGCAGCTCATGGCTCAACTGCCGAGAGAGCGTCTCATCGCTGCGGCAACGGCGGTCTGCTCGATGGAGGTCGCGGTATGTGAGACGGTTTCGTATGCCAAGGACCGACTGGCGTTCGATCAACGTTTGATGGATATGCAGAACACTCGGTTTGTGCTGGCCGAAGCAGCAACCGCGGCACATGCCGCACGAGTTTACCTGGATTCGTGCGTTATTCGGTTCAGGTCCGGAGCATTGGATGCTGTCGATGCGGCGATGTGCAAGTGGTGGCTGACCGACCAACAGTGCCGGGTCATCGACAGCTGTTTGCAGGTCTTCGGTGGGTACGGATACATGGCCGAATATCCGATCGCCCGACTCTACGCCAATGCCCGGGTTCAAAAAATCTACGCGGGAACAAACGAGATCATGAAAGAGATAGTCGCGAGATCGCTATGAAGTCTCCGACGCAATGACAGATATACCGGAACAGTACCTCGAATTGTAGGAAGTGGACGCCGAACATGACATTCGCCGAGAATTCAGCCGAATACAGAGATCAACTCGAGCTCAGAATCGCCGCATTGGAGGACAAGGAGGCCATCCGGGACGTCCTCTACCGGTATGCGCGCGCCGCTGACCGTTGCGATATCGACCTGTTCAAATCCTGCTACCACCCGGATGGCACCGACATTCACTGGTTTTACAACGGAAACGCTCACGACTTCGCGGACTATGTGGTGCCACTGCTCGCCCAGATCGCCAACTCGCAGCACTCGATCACCAATCCGCTGATCGACCTCGACGGCAATCGCGCGTTTGTGGAAAGCCAATGGTATGTACTGCACCATATTCCGATGAACGACGGCTCCGGGCGATTTATCGACCAGCAACTGGAGGGCCGCTACGTGGACGTCTTCGAGAAGCGGGGGGCCTGGCGGATCCTGCATCGTCAGACGGTCGTCGAAGCCGGCCGCGAAGTGGTCGTTCCCCAAGGCTCCGACCTGCCTCCAGAGCACATCTCGGTCGGTCAGCGCGCACCGCATGACGTGGTTTACCAGGGCATCGGCCTCCTCGACGTACCGATTATTCCGATGCAGGGCGCCGATCTGTGGGGCGCTGCCCGCGCACGGCACGCCGACCCGACCGGGAAGTGATCGGCCGCAATGAATATCGCAGATTGCTCGGTACTGGTGGCCGGTGGAGCGTCCGGTCTGGGCAGAGCCGTGGTGGACAAACTCGCCGTGCGAGGGGCGACTGTTGTCGTGCTCGATGCGCACAGTGGCGATCTGGAAGCCGCGACGGGTGTCGCGGTCCATCAGGTCACCGGGGATATTTGCCTGGAGGCCGATGTGGCTGCGGCGTTGGACCTGGCCGAGAGATTCGGGCCACTGGGGGCCGTGGTGAACTGCGCCGGAATTGATCGCGTCGGGCCAACGCTGAGTGCCTCCGGTCCCCTACCGCTCGAGCAGTTCACCGATGTAGTCCGGGTCAATCTTATCGGCGCATTCAATGTGCTGCGTCTCGCAGCGGAGCGTATGGCTGGCTACCTCCCGCTCAACGGTGAGCGAGGCGTCGTGGTCAACGTCGGTTCCATCGCAGGATACGACGCACCCGCGGGTATGGCCGCCTACGTGGCATCCAAGGCGGGCGTAGCCGGTATGACCCTGTCGCTCGCGCGTGATCTGGCCGGTGCGGCTATCCGCGTCGTCACGGTCGCGCCGGGACCGTTCGATACCCCGATGTTCCGTAGGTTGCCTGTGCATGTGCAGGATGCGGTAACGGCGGATATTCCACATCCGGTCCGGCCCGGAGCGCCCGCGGAATTCGCGGATCTGGTGGCGCATGTCATCGAGAATCCGATGATCAACGGTGAGACCATTCGCATCGACGGCGGCGCTCGGCTCGGGCGTGGCAATGGCTGACGGTTCGACACGCCTGCGTATCGGTATGGCGGCGGAGTACTCCGGTGGGTTCGATGTCTTGGCCGCAGAGATCACCGACCTCGAGAGCGCCGGACTGGACCTCGTGGTTGTTCCGGAAGCCTATTCATTCGATGCGGTGAGCGCTTTAGGGTATCTGGCTGCCCGGACTTCGACGATGCAGTTGGCATCGGGCGTGATGCAGTTGTATACGAGAACGCCCACCCTCACGGCAATGACGGCGGCCGGATTGGAGCATCTGTCGCATGGGCGATTCATACTCGGTCTCGGCGCCTCCGGCCCGCAGGTGATCGAAGGGTTCCACGGTGTGGCCTACGACGCCCCCGTCGGCCGAACCAGGGGAAGTGGTCGAGATATGCCGCCGCGTCTGGCGGCGCGAGACGCTGACCTATGACGGATCGCACTATCAGATTCCGCTACCTGCTTGTCGCGGGACCGGCCTGGGTAAACCGCTCCAGCTCATCAATCATCCTGTCCGCGAACGGATTCCCATTGTACTGGCGGCAGTTGGTCCCAAGAACGTCACGCTCGCAGCTGAAATCGCCGAGGGCTGGCAGCCGATCTTCTTCTGCCCGGAGAAGGTGCAGCAGGTCTGGGGTGATTGCTTGGCCGCGGGGTTGCGTAATCGAGATCCGATGTCGGGACCGCTCGAAATCTACGCTTCGCCCCCGGCCGCGATCGTCGATGATCCTGCGCCGTACATCGATCGAGTAAAGCCGCTGCTGGCCTTGTACATCGGCGGGATGGGCGCTCGATCGCGGAATTTCTACTTTCAGCTCACCCAGCGTTATGGCTATGCCGCTGAAGCACAGCGCATCCAGGAGTTGTACCTGAGTGGCAGGAAGGCGGAGGCGGCCCGAGCGGTTCCCGATGAATTGGTGCGCTCGATCTCGTTGATCGGCCCCGAAGGCTATGTGAAGGAGCGGCTTGCCGCGTTCGCGGAGGCGGGTGCGACAGCATTGACGATATGGCCCATCGGAGCCGACCGACTCGGTCGACTGCGGCTGACCGAACGTCTTCAACTGCTCGTGCGGTAGCGAGGTCGTTTGTCGCGATCGTCGTCGGTGAGACGTCCGATGGTGAACAGAAAGTCGTGAAGTCCAAGAGCCAGGCGGAGTTCGAATCGGACTTGCGGGTCGTTCAGTGGGCGGCCGAGTACCGTGCAAATACGGGCTATGCGGCTCTTGACTGTGTTCTTGTGAATATTGCACCGGGACGCGATCGTCGGGTGGTGTCCGTCCGATTCGAGATACACACGGAGTGTTCGGAACAGTTCGCTGTCGGTGCCGTAGTCGACCAGAATCGAATCCAGCTGTTCCGCAACGAACTGTTTGACCGGGGCTACGTCTGTCAGTGCGAACAGAAACCTCATCGGTCCGATGTCGTCGGCACTTACCGTCGGTCGCTGGTCACCGGCGAGCCTGGCGAATCGAGCACACGCGTCCGCCTCTCTGCGGGCACCGGTGAAATCGTGTCCCGCACGGCTGATTCCCATGATGACCGTGTTCGCAAGTTTCGACCTCGCGTGTATCGCCTGGACGAACTCGGTAAGCGGGTCGGTTGGCGTGGTCGGCAGCGCGACCATGACGCTCGTCGGTCCGACGGTTGTGACCAGCCGGGGAAGTTCCGGCAGGCCGGCCGCTCGGGCCGCCGAGTACAGGGCGGCTTGGACCTCGGCGATATCCAGTGGATGGTCATCGATCGGCTCGAGCAGGATCACCCGATGCGGTCGGGTGAGGTCGACGCCGAATCGTGCGCCGCGACGCACCATGGCGTGATCGAGTTGTCCGGGACTGCTCAACAGCGAGCTGAGAAGTTCTCCGCCCAAACGCCATTCGACTTCGCGGCGGGCCGATTGCTTGAGCAGTTCGACCGCCAAGACGGTGAGTCCGTGCTCGACAGCACGCCATTCGATGTCGGTGAGCGGTGGCTGGGTGACAATGGTCAGCCTTCCGAGATCGGTGTCGCCTGCCATGATTCGCCGGGTTTCCCGGGGCACGGCGGGTTCGGCCGCACCGCCGTACCAGTGCGCGAATGGCTCGGCGAGGTCTTGTTCGAGCTTCAGCGGCCGGGCCAGCAACTCGGTCAGCGATTGGGCGATATCGGCGACGCCCACGTTGCGCAACGTCGCCGCGGTCAATCGCTCATGGATGGCTGCGGACTGCTCGAGCACTTCGTTCTTCGCCGCCAGCAGCGTATTGCTGGTTTCCAACTGCGTGCGGGTGTCTCTGTTCTCGATCGCGATCGCCACCTGCGTCGCCAACGCCGAAGCGAGGTCGCGTTCAGCCTCCGAGAACGCGGCGCGGCGACGTCGACCCACGTACAGGGCGCCGATCATGTGGTCCGCGCGAAACATCGGCGCACAGACCAATGACACCAAGTGCTCCGCCGCCACCGCCTCCCGGACCCCGGCCGGGGTCGGATGCGGGTCACTGCGGTAATCCAGCACGCTGATGGTCTGCCGTTGCGCCAGGGCCACACCGCCGAGGCCGGTTCCCAGTCCGACCGACATCGCGGTGAAAGCCGGGTGACGGTGGCCCGTCGCCGCCACGATCTTCAACGCCTGCACTGATTCGTCCAATACTGCTAGCCACGCGACGTCCGCGCTCACCAGCCCGGCGGTCCGCTCCACGATGGTCGTGACGACTGTCTGCAGCGCAACGTCGTGGTTTTGGATCTGCGTACCGATCTCGACGAGTGCGGAGTAGGCGTGCCCACTGCCACCTGCCCGGAGGTCCCGATCGGCATCGTCGGTTGAACCCACCCGTAACTCTCCTGCTATTGATTGTCTCGTCGAGCCGATGAATAGGGCTCAGATATGTCTCACTGAGCCATACTAACCAGCTCAACTCGCACCTACCGTTGATGCACCGTCCGCGAACGAGGAGATCAGTACGGTGCACCATTTGCCCTTCGGCGCTCACACCATTGGCACGCTGTTGATCGAGCGAGCGGCCGCGACACCAGAGGCTGCCTTCCTTCGCTTCGAGGATGAGAGCGGCATCGAGG
Source organism: Nocardia sp. NPDC049707 (assembly GCF_040674855.1). NCBI lineage: Bacteria > Bacillati > Actinomycetota > Actinomycetes > Mycobacteriales > Nocardiaceae > Nocardia > Nocardia sp. NPDC049707. Next base: position 39,640 of record NZ_JBFANN010000057.1, read on the forward strand.
AGTTCGACTACGCCGCCGCGCTCGATCTGGCCACCACCGGCGCGACAGTCCTGCACTCCGCAGGCGTCGGTCAGGGCGACGTCGTCGCACTTGCCCTGCCGAATGGGCGCGACTTCTTTTCCTGCTGGTTCGGGGCCGCGTTCCTCGGAGCTGTCATCGCACCGATGAATCCCCGCGCGACGAGCGACGAATTCGCACACATGCTCAGTCATTCGTCGAGCAAGGTGGTCGTGTGTGACGAGGAGACAGCCCAGCGGGTGCGCGCATCCGCGGCCGGCCGAAGTGTCGAGATCGTTACGACCGGTGCGGCTTTCGGTTTGCGCGCCTCGGCCGCAGCTCGCACGATATCCGCGCCGCCAGCCGGGCTGGACCCATCGGCAGCGGCGGCCGTGCTCTACACCTCTGGCACCAGCAGCAAGCCGAAGGGGGTCGTCATCACCCACGCAAACTATCTGCATGCCGGCAACGTCGTTGCCCAGCATCTGCGGATGAGACCCGACGACCGCTGGTTGGTGGTGTTGCCGCTGTTCCATGCCAACGCCCAGTACTACTGCGCCATGTCCGCGCTCGTCACCGGAGCCTCGCTTGCGGTCACCAACCGTTTCTCCGCTTCCGGATGGGCAGCGCAAGTGCGTCGGCACGACGCCAGTCTCGCGAGCCTATTCGCGTCGCCGGCCCGAATGATCCTGCGTCATCCTTCGTCCGCGTCGGAGGCGCGAAACCGCCTTCGGGCGGTGATATTCGGCCAGAATCTGACACCGGCGGAGCTCGCCGAGTTCGAAGACAGGTTCAACTGTCCGCTCATCCAGATCTACGGCATGACGGAGACCATCGCCCCACCGCTGATGAACCCGCTGATCGGTGCCCGGGACAGCACGACCGTCGGACGTGCCGTCACCGCTCGGATCAGGATTGTCGCCGAGGACGGTTCCGACGCGGCACCTCGGGAAACCGGCGAACTCATGGTGCAAGGAATTCCCGGAGTCTCGCTGATGAGCCACTATCTGAACGACGCTGCCGCGACGAGCGAGGTCTTGAGCGGCGAATGGTTACGGACCGGAGATCTCGTTCGCGCTCGGGAAGACGGATTCATCGTCTTCACCGATCGAGTACGCGACATCATCAAGCGCTCTGGAGAGAACATCTCCGCCGCTGAAATCGAGCGCGTGGTCGACGAACACCCAGCGGTCCTCGAATCGGCCGCGGTCGCTGTGCCCGATGATATCCGCGACGAGGCGGTGAAGCTGGTAGTCGTCCTTCGCGAGGGGTGCGCGGTGACAGCCGACGAACTCGTGAACTATTGCAGCGAACGACTCGCCGCCTACAAGGTGCCATCGATGGTCGAATTCATCGAGGCGCTGCCGCGCACATCGGTCGGCAAGATCCAGAAAAGCGCACTCCGAGCGGACGTCGGATCAGCGAAATGAGCACTCACCTGCGGTGCGCATCGGCGATCATGCGATTGTTCAAACGCCGATTCAATCGAAACTATGATCCGATCAAGGCCAGAAAGACTCTGGTCAGGGCGAAACTTATCGCAACGGTCCAGACTGTGGCCGAGTTCGGCATCGAGGCGCGGGGCACCGGCCGGACGAAAGATTCGATCTTGTACGTCCCCGGGAACGGTTTCGTGCTCGGCGTCGACGACAGCCACCGACGCCTCATCGATCGGCTCTGCGACCGGACCGGCGCACAGGGCTATCTGCTCCACTACCGGTTGGCACCGGAGTTTCCGTTCCCAGCCGCGCACCAGGACACCATCAACGCGATCGAATACGTACATGCTCGTACTTCCGGCCGTCTCTGGGTTGTGGCCGACTCCGCGGGCGGCGCTCTTGCCCTGTCGGCGATAGTTGCCAGGCGCGCCGATTCCCGCCAACCCGACCGCGTGGTTCTACTGTCGCCGTTGACCGATCTGGCCATGACCGGCCTGTCACACGTGTACAACCGATATCGCGAACCCATGTTCGGCCCGGAAGCGCTGATCCACAAAGACATCCCAGGAGCTTGAATGTCAAGCAGCAGCCGTACGAGTGAGGTCGGGCCAGGCCGTCGCCTCGTTGTAGAGCGTCCCGGTTTTGAGGC